>CANHJG010000087.1 GCA_947461205.1 Opitutia bacterium | reverse complement strand
GGCCGGTTGCGCCACCGCCCCGACGGAGAGCAGTGAGGCGGAGGCTTCGTCGTCGAGTTCCACCGCGGTGACGGCGGTGGCTGCGCCGGACGCGGCGCCGGCACCGCGGGCTGCGACCGACGCGGCGAGCACGGGCCGCGTGAGCGAAATGGCGGCGGTGGCGACCCCATCAGCCGATGTGCCGCGGAGCACGTGGCGGGCGGAGCGGGAGGCGCGCGCGGCGAGCGCCGGCAGTTCCGGCAACGCGACGAGCGGCCCCGGCGAAAGCCGGGAGGCCAACTCCAGCGAGGCGGCGAAGTTGGCGCAGCAGCTGGGCGAAACCGCGAAGGAGTTGGCGACCCTCCGGGCGGCGAACGCGAAGCTCCGGGCGGAGCGTGCGCAACCAGCCAAGGCGGTCTCGGCGGCGTTGCCGGTGGATCCGGCGGACGAAAAACTTTCGGTTGGGCTGAAGTCGTATGCGGCGTTCAAGCAGGAAATCGGGGATATTTTTTCCGAGGTTGAGCGGGTCCGGCAGGAAAATGCCGAGTTGAGCAGCAATCTGAAAACGGCGGTGGAACAGGCGGACCGGGCCCGGGCGGCGAGCTCGCGCCTGGAGGAGGACCTGCGGGCCGAACAGAAGGCGCGGGCCGCGGCGGAAAAGAACGTCGTGCAATTGCGCGAGCAGTTGCGTGAGGCGGCGCGGGCCGGGTCGGCGGCGGGCTTGAGGGTGGAAAAACGGTCGGGCAGCGCGGAGCCGACGGGCAAGCGGTGAGGGTGCGGTGAGTGGCGGAGACGGGGGCATTGCCGTCGGCGGGCGCGGGGCAAAGGGGGCACGAAAAAGCCGGAGCGCCTAAGGCGGCTCCGGCTGGGTAGGATTGACGGGGGAAAGCGCGTTGGGGCCAACGCGCTCCACCTTACTGGGCGGCGGGAGCGGTTTCGCCGCCCCCTTGCTTCTGCGCTTCCATTTCTTTCATCGCGGCTTTGCGCGAGAGGCGGACTTTGCCGGAGCGCTCGTCGATGCCGATGCACTTGACCCAGATCATCTCGCCCATCTTCACGACGTCCTCGGTGCGGCGCACGCGGAAGTCGGCGAGTTCGGAGATGTGGCACAGGCCTTCTTTGCCCGGGGTGCATTCGACGAAAGCGCCGAAGTCCTTGATGCCAGTGACGCGGCCGTTGTAGAGCTTCCCGTTTTCGATCGGGGCGCCACCGCCGCCGCCGCCGGGACCGCCGCCGCCGCCGCAGAGACCGTCGATCTCCTGCATCGCGCGGGCCATGGCCTCGCCGTTGTTCGAGTAGATGAAGATCTTGCCGGAGTCGTCGTCGGCGATGTCGATCTGCGCGCCGGTGGTCTCGGTGATGCGCCGGATCGTCTTGCCGCCGGGCCCGATGAGGAGGCCGATCTTCTCGGGATCGATCTGGATCGTTTGGATGCGGGGCGCGTATTGGCTGAGGCCGGCGCGGGGCGCGGGGAGCGAACCGAGCATGACCTTGAGGATCTCGATGCGGGCGTCGCGGGCTTGGAAGATCGCGGTCTTGGCGATTTCGAAGGGCAGGCCGTTGATCTTCAGATCGAGCTGGAAGCCGGTGATGCCCTTGGTGGTGCCGGCGACCTTAAAGTCCATGTCGCCGAAGTGATCTTCCTCCCCGAGGATGTCGGTGATGGTGGTCCACTTCGTGATGGCACCGGTGGCATCCATCTCGGTCATGAGACCGCAGGAGATACCGGCAACGGGAGCGATGATGGGCACGCCGGCATCCATGAGGGCGAGACAGCCGCCGCAGATCGAGGCCATCGAGGTGGAGCCGTTGGAGGCCATAATCTCGGAGACGACGCGGATGGAATAGGGGAAGGCGTCCTCGGGCGGGAGGATGGGAACGAGGGAGCGCTCGGCGAGTGCGCCGTGGCCGATTTCGCGGCGGCCGGGGCCGATGAAACGCCCGGCTTCACCGACGGAGAACGGCGGGAAGTTGTAGTGGAGGATGAAGCTCTTGGACTTCGCGCCGCCGGTGAGGCCGTCCATGTCCTGGGCTTCCTTCGTGGGCCCGAGGGTGACGATGGCGATGTTCTGGGTGTCGCCGCGCTGGAACATGGCGGAGCCGTGCACGCGGGGGAGGACGCCGACCTGAGCTTGGAGCGGGCGGAGGGCCTTCGCGTCGCGGTGGTCGGAGCGGACGCCCTTGGCGAGGACGGTGGCGCGGTAGGCTTTGTATTGGAGGTCTTCGAAGACGACGTTGAGGTCGACATCGGTGAACTTGCCTTCGCCGAGTTCCTTGAGGAGGGCTGCCTTGGCCTCTTCCTTGAGGAGCTTCACGTTGTTGGAGCGGACGTTTTTCTCGAAGCCGAAGATGGCGGCGGAAACGCGCTCGGCGGGGACGACGCGCTCGATGATGGCGCGGGCCTCGGGGGTGGCGCCGACGAGCTTGAAGGTGGCCTTGGGTTTGCCGGCGAGGACGGTGAGTTCCTTGATGGCGGCGATGATCGGCTGGATGGCCTGGTGGCCGAAGGCGAGGGCCTCGACGAATTTCTCCTCGGAGATTTGGTCGGCGGAACCTTCGATCATCAGCATGTCTTTCGCGTTGCCGACGTAGATGAGGTCGAGCGACGAGGAATACATCTGCTCGATGGTGGGGTTCGCGACGAAGGTGTCCTCGATGAGGGCGACGCGGACGCAGCCGATGGGCCCGTTCCACGGAATGTCGGAGATGGCGAGGGCGGCGGAGGCGCCGTTGACCATGGCGATGTCGGAGTCGTTGATCAAATCGGCCGACATGAGCGTGCCGATGATCTGGACTTCATTGAGGAAGCCCTCGGGGAAGAGGGGGCGGCAAGGACGGTCGCAGAGGCGGGAGATCAGGATCTCGCGCTCGGACGGGCGGCCCTCGCGTTTGAAGTAACCACCGGGGAAGCGGCCGGCGGCGGCGTATTTGTCGCGGTAGTCGCAGGTGAGCGGAAAGAAGTCTTGGCCGGGACGCATGGTGGTCGCGGCGCAGGCGGTGACGAGGACGTTGGTCTCGCCGACGTTGACGTTGACGGCGCCGCCCGCGAGCTGGGCGATGGAGCCGGTGGAGAACGTGAGGTTCAGGCCGGCGACGGTGACATTATGTTTCTGTTTCATGAGCTGATTCGATTCGGATACGGATAGGAACGGACGGTGTGTCGCGGATAAGACGGACCGGTCAGCGACACGGCTGAGGACGGCCCGGTGGCTTCCGGTGGGCGGAAGCAGCGGCGGTGCGGGGTGGCACCGCTGCGGGTGGGGATTCGGAGGGCCCGAACCCGCTTTGATCTCCTCGCCCGTGGCGCGAGAGATTTCCGTTTGGCGTCGGCAGGGCGACGGCAAATGGAAATGTCCCGGCTCGGTCTCGAGTGTCCGTAAAGACAACAGGCGATCCGCGGATCGGATCGCCTGTGGGACGAAAGCGTTATTTGCGAAGGCTCAGCTTCTGCAACAGCTCGGTATACGTGGGCAGGTCGTGCTTTTTGGTATAGTCGAGGAGTTTGCGACGGCGGGAAGCCATCTGCAGGAGGCCGCGGCGGCTGTGGAAGTCTTTGCGATGCGTGCGCAAGTGCTCGGTCAAGTGATTGATGCGGGCGGTCAAGAGCGCGATTTGGACTTCGGACGAACCGGTATCCTTGTCGTGAGTTTTGTAGGCTGCGATGATATCGGGTTTAACAACTGTGGTGGACATGGTTTTGTGGTTTGGTTCACGACTGTAGGGCCCCTTTGCAGGGACCGTGCCACCCGCCCCGATGCGACCGAAGTCGCGCCGCAGCCGGCGTCACCGTTTCAATCCGGCGGAGTGCCGGACCAGTCATGGTGGAGGCCCGCAACCGACGGACTTCCACTCACGCAAGCGGCGAAGCTCCCGCAGAGAGCGGGGGGGAGCAAGCGCAAATTTGGGGGTGAAACGGGGCGGCGAACACGCGGTCGAGGGCGACGAGGCCGGAAGACGGGGAGATAGAATCCGCCAAGGCCAACGTCAGCCTGCCGCGGCTTTGGCGTCCGGTCCGTTTCTGTCGGTCAGGCGCTGGAGCGAAACAAGGTGCAGTGGGTTCAGTCGATCGATATTTCTGTCCCGATTCACTTCGGCGACTTCGAACTGGCCGAACAAGATGAACCTGGGATGCGGCACCGAATATTCCCGGCCGTCCGAGGCACGAAGAATGAATGAAGTGGAGTCCAGGCCCGAAGCGGGCCGGATGCCGCTGCCTGACAGCTTCCTGGCAGCGACGGCGCGTCGCCATCGCCTCACCCTCGTCACGTGCAACGTCGCGGACTCCGCGTGACCGGGGTTGAAGGTTTTTATGCGGTTCCGGATGAGTCATTGGAACCGCCGGCGGCGAGGCCGTGACTGGTGTCGCGACACGGAGGATTCGTCACGCGTTAGCGGCGAGCGCCAGCGAGCCGACGCTCGACTCGGCTCACGGGTGCTCGCCGCTCCGGGTCGGGGCATGCCTCGTTTCTTCGGTGTCGTTACCCGAGCCATCGGCGGTTGGGGAACCGCCGCTCCGTTGAGCCGGCGCGGATGGGGAGGGATTTGAGGGCCGTGCAACCGGGGAGTTGGGGGATGCGGCCGACGATTTCGTCGCGGGTGATCGCGGTCGTCGCGCCCAGCGTGGCCGATTGCGCGCGGCCGGGGTTGAAGGTGTTTAATCCGGTCGGGGGCGGGGAAAAGTATCGGCGGTTGGGAACCCGCCGCTCCGTCAGCCGGCGCGAATGTTGAGGGACTTGATGGCTTCGCAACCGGGGATTTTGTGGATCCGGGCGACGATTTCGTCGCGGTGGTGGAAGATTTCGTTGCGGACGACGGAGTGGGCGGCGAGGACGATGAGGCGGCCGCGGTCGATGCGGGCCGCGTGCGAGTAGGTGGCGTTGGCGGTGCCGACGAGGGCGGGCCATTGGTCGCGGATCGACTGCTCGGCGGACGGGCGGCCGATTTGGTTTTTGATCATCAACTCCTCGATGATGGCGCTGAGGTTTTTCGTCGGACGCTTCACCGCGCGGCGCGGTTCGTGGTAGGCGACGCGGCGGAACTCGCCGACGAGTTCCTCGGCGAGCTTGCTGAACGGCTGGGGTGCCTCAGGCATCGGGCGGGGCCTCGCGGCGGTTTTCGACCTCGTAGAGGCGGCTATAACGGACGAAGGCGGCGAAGGCGGTGGCGTGGGCGATGTAGAAACCGGGGTAGCCGTCGAGGAAGCCGCGTTTAAAAATGTAGGCGCGGAGGAAGCGCCAGCAGGGCCGGAGGATGGCGGTCGGGGCGGAGAACTTGGTGCCGCGCGCGGCGTGTTGGCGGACAAAGAGGTCGGCGAACGGGTTGATCTTCGCGACGTGGGTGGAGAGCGTCGGAAACGAGTAGTGGTGGAGATCGCCGCGGAGGCGGGCGACGGGGCCGGTGCACTCGACTTTCTCGTGGACGAAGGCGTCGCCGCCCCAGCGGGCGCGGTCGCGGCGAAAGAGGCGGAGGCTGAGATCGGGATACCAGTCGCCGTGGGTGATCCAGCGGTCGATGAACCAGACTTTGCGGGGGAAGCGGGCGGCGGCGTAGCGGGTGTGATCGCCGCGGGCGAAGAAGGCGACGAGGTCCGCGCGGAGGGCGGGCGAGACCTCTTCGTCGGCGTCGAGCGAGAGGATCCAGTCGTGTTGGGCGAGGGCGACGGCGGCGTTCTTGGTGTCGCGGTAGCCCTGCCACGGGAGGTGTTTCACGTGGGCGCCGTGGGCGAGGGCGATGGCCTCCGAGGCGTCGGTGGTGTCGTTGAGGACCACGAGGACGTCGGCGCACCAGCGGCGCACGCTGGCGAGGCAGCGGTCGAGGGTGTGCGCCTCGTTTTTGGCGACGACGACGACGGAAAGGGGGAGTGGGTCAACCACGGTGCGGAGGAAGACTCAAATTTTCCCGACGAGCGAGCGCGGGATTTGGTAGAGGTAGCCGCAGGAGCGCCAGGCGCGGACGAGGGCTTTTTTCGTGGAGCCGGTGCGGAAGACGACGGCGTTGAGGAGAGCGAGGACGGCGAAGCCGAGGGTTTTGCAGACGTTGCCGGCGAAGCGGCTGGCGAGGTAGGCGGCGGCGGCGGGTTGGCCGGCGCGGTCGATGACGCGCGAGCGGGCGGAGTCGAAGGCGTGGCGGGAGGCGTAGCGAAAGGTGGTGCGGCTCGCGGGCATCTGGTGCTGCACGGCGGCGCCGGGGGCGAACCAGACCTCGTGGCCGGCGGCGCGCACGCGCCGGATCATTTCGCTGTCACCGCCGGAGAAATAGTTGCCGGCGGCGCGGTCGAGCGCGGTGTGGAAGAGGCCGAGTTGGGTGAAGACCCAGCGGGGAAAGGCGAGGTTGGCCCCCATCGGCGAGTGGTGGGGGGGGAGCGGGCCGAGGTCGGCGCGAAACGCGAGCGGCGCGTGCCATTCGGCGACCCAGGGCGGCAGGCCGTCGGGAAAAACGGGGATGACTTCGCCGCCGACGGCGCCGATGCGTCGCGCGGGGTCGGCGCGGAGCGGGCCGGTCATTTGCGCGAGCCAGTTGGGTGGGACGAGAATATCATCGTCCCCGAAGACGATGATTTCGCCGCGGGCTTCGGCGATGGCGCGGTTGCGGGCGTAGTCGAGGCCCTGGCGGGTTTCGCGGACGTAGCGCGGGGCGGGATGGGCGGAGGCGAACTCGGCGACGACGGCGCAGGTGTGGTCGGTCGAGTTATTGTCGAGGACGAGAATTTCGAAGTGATCGCGGGGGAATTGCTGCGCGACGAGGCCGGCGAGGGTTTGGCGCAGGAAGTCGGCGCGATTGTAGGTCGGGATCGCGACGGTGACTTGAAGAGTGGGCGAGGGCGCGGGCATGCGGGCGGGTGGGGAGGATGGGCGGTCTCGCGCGGCGGCGGCAAAGAAAAAGCTTCCCGCGCGACGGTGCGGACGGTTCGCTCGGCAGATGGCGTTCAAGCATTGGCCCCTGGTTCGTGATATTCGGTTCGCGCAAAAATGCGGGCGGTTTTTGCGCGGGGCACGGAAGCGCCGGCCGGGGTTGAAGTGGGACGAATTTTTGCGGATTGCGCGTCACTTCAAGACGGACGACATGGGCAGTTTTCCCGAGCGCGGGTATTTGTTCCAGCTGGCGAGCGACCTGCCGGCGGGGGCGCAGGTGATTGAGGTGGGGTCGTGGATGGGCGCGTCGACGTGTTTCATCGCGGGTGGGCTGAAGGGGGCGGCGAAGATTTATGCGGTGGACAATTTTCAGGGGCTCTCGACGTGCGGGGAGGATGCGGCGTGGTACAACCGGCATTTTCAGTCGCTGGGGAAAGCGAGCACGCTGGAGATTTTCGGGCAGAATTTTTCCGCGTTGGGTTTGGCGGAGCGGGCCGAGCCGGTGGTGAGCGATTCGCTGGCGGCGGCGAAGCAACTGGAGAACCTGAAAGGCACGGTTGATTTTATCTTCATCGACGGGGACCACTCTTATGAGGCGTGCGCGGCGGACATCGCGGCGTGGGCGCCGTTCGTGAAGCGCGGCGGCGTGATGGCGTTTCACGATTTCGGGAGCCGGGCGGACGGCGTGACGCGGGCGATTTTCGAGGCGACGAAGGCGGGGCGGTTCGCGGAGATCGTGGGGGTGGCGAACACGATTATCGCGTTCCGGATGTGAGGGGGCGGGCGGCGCGCGGCGGTTGGAAACCGCCGTTCCGGTCGGAATGAGATCAAGGTCCCTGCAACTTCAGACTTTTCCGGTGTCGACCCGCTCGGTGGGCGGGAAACCCGGCCACCGGCCGGGCCGACAGTCTGAAAACCAAAGGACGTTGGGATTAGACGCGAGCGCGCAGGGCGGCGCGGGTAGCGGCGAAGACCTGGTCGGTTGTGAGCTGGCGGACGCAGTAGCTTTTATAGGAATCGCCTTTGGTGCACGGGCCGGGGAGCTGGCCGGCGGGGAAGCACGCGCAGGGGAGGGGCGTTTGGAGCACGGTATGGCATTCGCCGAGCGGGCGCCAGATGGTCGCGTTCTGCCCACTGAACAGGGCGACGACGGGTGTGCCGACGGCGGCGGCGACGTGCATGGGGCCGCTGTCGTGGCAAAGGAAGACGTCGAATTGCGCGAGCAGGGCGGCGAATTGGCCGACGGAAAACGCGCGGTCGAGGGCGACGACGTGGGTCTGCGTGTGCGCGCGGATTTGCGCCACGAGGGCCTGTTCGGCGGGGCCGGCGACGAGGAAAACCTGGGTACCGAGTTCGTCCTGGAGGCGGTCAGCGACGGCGGCGAAACGGTCGGCGGGCCAGAGGCGGAAGGCGCTGCGGCTGCCGGGATGGATGAGGATTTTGCGGGTGCCGCGCGGTGCGATTTTTTGGGCGACGGCGAGATCGGTGGCGAGCGGGAGGAGGCGGACGTCGCGGGTGGCGACGGGCACGCCGACGGGCCGGAGAAGCGCGAGGTAGGTCTCGGTGATGTGGTGCGAGTCGTAGAACGTGTTCGTGACTTTCGCCGAGTGCGTGTAGAGGCGCGGGTAGCGGAATTTGATCAGCTCGCGGTCGAAGCAGACGCGGAGGAGGGCGCCGGTGAAACGGGTGAGGAGGGCGGTTTTCTCGGTGTTGTCGAAGTCGAGGACGTGCGTGAAGCGGGCGCGGCGCAGGGCGGTGAGGAAGGCGGGCCAGGCCGCGGTCGTGCGCGGAAAGGAAAGGGCGGCGGTGACGTCGGGGTTGAGCGCGAGGACGGGGGTGAAGGCGGGTTCGGTGAGGACGGTGAGCTGCGCGGTCGGCCAGTGGAGACGGAGATTGCGGAGGACGCTGCCGAGCAGGACGATGTCGCCGAGGTAGCGGCGGCGGATGACGAGGACGTGGGGGGCGTCGGCGAACATGGGGTTTTTAGCCACGGAGGGCACGAATGGGCACGGAGGGAAAGGAAGCGGATCGACTCTCGCGCGCTCGCGGGTCGGAAGACTCAGGCGGCGCCCTGTTGGCGGTCGTAGAGCGAACGGTAGAGCGGGTTCGTGGCGTAAAGGTGCGTGTGAGTGCCGGTGGCGGCGATCTCGCCAGCCTCGAAGACGATGATCATCGAGGCGTCGCGGATGGTGGAGAACCGGTGGGCGATGATCAGGACGGTTTTGCCGACGACGAGGTGTTTGAGCGCGAGCTGGATGGCGGCTTCGCTGTCGCTGTCGAGGGCGCTGGTGGCCTCGTCGAGGATGAGGACGGGGGCGTTGCGGAGGAAGGCGCGGGCGAGGGCGAGGCGCTGTTTTTGTCCCCCGGAGAGGCGGGCTCCGCGTTCGCCGACGAGGGTGTCGTAGCCGGCGGGGAAGCTGAGGATGAACTCGTGCGCGTAGGCGGCGTGGGCGGCGGCCTCGATGTCGGCGCGCGAAGCCGCGGGGCGCGCAATGAGGAGGTTGTGGTAAATCGTGTCGTTGAAGAGCACGGGGTCTTGGGAGACGACGGCGATGTTGCGGCGGAGATCGGCGAGGCGGAGCGAACGGAGGTCGTGGCCGTCGAGGGTGACGCGGCCGGCGATGGGATCGAAGAAGCGGGGGACGAGATTGGCGAAGCTGGATTTGCCGGCGCCGCTGGGGCCGACGAGGGCGCAGACGGTGCCCGCGGGGATGAGGACGGAGACCTCGTTGAGAACGAGTTCGCCGGTCTGGTAGGAGAAGCCGACGGTTTCGAAGGCGAGGGCGCCCTGGGCGCGCGCGAGCGGGCGGGCGTCGGGGGCGTCGACGATGGCGACGGGGGCCCGGAGGATTTCTTCGAGGCGGTCGAGGGCGCCGAGGCCGCGTTTCAGCTCGTTGTTTAGGCTGCCGAGTTTTTTGATGGGCTCGTAGCTGGCGTAGAGGGCGGTGATGAGAACGATGAACGTCTCCTGCGCGAGGTGAACTTTGTAGGCGTAAAGGAGGGTGAACGCGATGCCGACGGCGGAGACGATCTCGATGAGCGGGGTGAGCGCCTTTTCATATTTCACGAACTTCATCTGCGCACGGATCAGCGTCTGGGAGGCGCGGCCGAAGCGGGCGACCTCGCGGTCTTCGAGGCTGAAGGCGCGGACCTCCTTGGTGGCGCTGAGATTTTCGCTGAAGATCTGGGTGACGCCGCCGAGCTCGGCCTGGATCCGGCCGGCACGTTTGATGAGTTTTTTTCCGACGTAGCGGATGGGTAAAACGGAGAGCGGAATGACGGCGAGGGTGACGAGGACGAAAGCGACACCCTGCTCAGTGTAGGCAATATAGGATACGATCCCGATGCTGCCGATCAGGCTGGCGGGGCTGCGGATGATTTCGTTGGCGACGGTGGTGAGGGTGACCTGGAGCTGGTTGGCGTCGGCGAGGCCGCGGGAGAGGAGGTCGCCGGTGGAGTTTTTTTGGAAAAACGACAGCGGGAGCACCTGGAGTTTCCGGAAAAAATCGAGCCGGATGGATTCGAGCACCTGGGTGCCGACGCGCTGGATGAGGTAGGTGTTGAGGTAGGTGGCGACGCCGCGAACGAGAAATACGGCGGGAATCCAGAGCGTGACCAGGGTGAGCTCCCAGGGCGTGAGCGGAGCTGCGTTCTGGGCGAAGATCACGGGGAAGACCTGCTTCACCATGTAGGGCAGGCCGAAGCCGGATGCGACGCCGGCGATGATGCCGCACAGGATCGCGACGATGAGCAGGCCGCGCTGCTGGCGGAGATAGTGGAGGTAGGGACGGAAACGCTGGATCATGCGGCGGCCGATTGAACGCGGCGGGCGCGATTCGTTCCACCTCAATCTTTGGACGACCGCACGTCGAGGGCGTCGCGGAGACCGTCGCCGAGGAAGTTGAGCGAGAAGAGGGTCAGCGAGAACATCGTGCCGGGGAAAATCAGGAGCCACGGGAATTCCTCCATTTTTTCGGCGCCGTCCTTGATGAGCACGCCCCAGGAGCTCATGGGGGGTTGGACGCCGAGGCCGAGGAAGCTGAGGAAGGCTTCGAGCAGCATGACGCCGGGGATGGTGAGCGTGGTGTAGACGATAATCGGCCCGAGCATGTTGGGAAGAATGTGGCGGAAGATGATTCGGCGACGGCCGAGCCCGAGGGAACGGGCGGCCTCGATGAATTCCATTTTCTTGATCGACATGACCTGGCCGCGGACGATGCGGGCCATCGTGAGCCATTCGACGGCGCCGATGGCGACGAACAGGAGTAGGATGTTTCGGCCGAAGAGCACCATCAGGAGGATAACGAAGATGGGAAACGGCATCGAATACATGATGTCGACGGAGCGCATCATGACGGCGTCGAGTTTGCCGCCGAAGAAGCCGGCGACGGCGCCGTAGACGACGCCGATGGTGAGGGCGACGAAGGTGGCTGCGAGGCCGACGGCGAGGGAGATGCGGCCGCCGGCGAGGAGACGGACGAGGAGATCGCGGCCGAGGGTGTCGGTGCCGAGCCAATGCGCGGCGCTGGGGGCCGAGGCGCCGAGGTCGAGGTTCTGTTCCTCGTAACCGTAGGACGAGAGGAGCGGGCCGAGGAGGCAGGCGACGGCGATGACGGAGAGGGAGACGAGGCCGAAGGTGGCGAGTTTGTTTTTGCGGAGGCGCAGCCAGGCGTCGTGCCAGAGGGAGTTGCCTGGTTCGATGGGCTCGGGGACGGCGGCGGGAGACGTGGGCGGAGCGGACGTCATGGCGAACTCAGGATTCGAGGCGGACTTTGGGGTTCATCCAGGCCTGGGCGATGTCGACGGCGAGGTTGAGGGCCATGATGAGGACGGCGTAGAGGATCACGGTGCCGAGGACGAGGGTGTAGTCGCGGTTGAAGGCGCTGTTGACGAATTCGCGGCCGATGCCGGGGATTTGGAAGATGGTTTCGATGACGAAGGAGCCGGTAAGAATACCGGCGACGGCGGGGCCGAGGAAGGAGACGACCGGGAGGAGGCCGCCGCGGAGGGCGTGGCGGGTGACGACGCGGAATTCGGAGGCGCCTTTGGCGCGGGCGGTGCGGATGAAGTCCTGGTTGAGCACTTCGAGGAGGCCACCGCGCGTGAGGCGGGAGAGGGGCGCGGCGTAGGCGATGCCGAGGACGAGGGCGGGGAGGACGCGGTCGGCGGGGCCATACCAGCCGGAGGCGTTGAACCAGCCCAGGTGGATCGCGAGGGCGAGCACGAGGAGCGGGCCGACGACGAAGGTGGGGATGGAGATGCCGATCATACCGAAGGAGGAGGCGACATAGTCGACCCAGGTGTTGCGGCGGATGGCGGCGAGGGTGCCGAGACCGATGCCGAGGACGAGGGCGACGGCGAGGGAGATGGCGCCGAGCTCGGCAGAGACGGGGACTTTGTCGAAGATGATCTCGTTGACGGTGCGGTTGGGATATTTGAATGAAGGGCCGAGGTCGCCGCGGGCGAGACTGCCGAGGTAGTCGAGATATTGCCGCCAGAGCGGCTGATCGAGGCCGTAGTGGGCTTCGAGGTTCCGGAGGATCTCGGGGGTCACGGCTTTTTCTGCGGTGAAAGGACCTCCGGGGACGAAGCGCACCATGAAAAACGTCGCGGTGATAACGAGGAAGAGCGCGAGCAGGGACTGCAGGAAGCGCGACGTGATGAAACGAAACATGGCGGCGGTGAAAGCGGGGACGATGAGGGGCTGACGACGAATGTCTAATGCCGAATGGCGGGTGAGCGCCGGGCGCGGCGACGGCGGGCGGGCTCGCGGCAGCGGCGGACGGCGCGGCCTCAGGATGGGCTCACGGCGCGAGGTCGGCGTATTTCCAGGAGAAGTTGTCGAGGGGCGTGGTGATGAAGCCTTTCACTTTGGGGCTGATGAGCCGGGAGTAGGTGTAGAAATAGAGGGGGAGAACGGGCATTTCATCGACGAGGATTTTCTCCATCTGCTGGTAAACTTCGTAGCGGGCGGCGGTGGTCTTGGCGTCGAGGGCGGTGCGGAGGAGGCGGTCATACTCAGGGCTGCCCCAGCGGGTGTCGTTGTTGCCGCCCCCGGTTTCCCACAAGTCAAAAAAACTGTGCGGGTCGACGTAGTCTGCGATCCAGCCGGCGCGTTGGATTTGGAAGTTCTGCGTGTGCTGCGCATCCAGGTAGACTTTCCACTCCTGATTGAAGAGCGTGATATCGACCCCGAGATTTTTGCGCCACATTTGCTGGAGCGCCTCGGCGATGGTGCGGTGTTTTTCGAGGGTGTTGTAGAGGAGCTCGACTTTGGGGAAGCCCTTGCCGTCGGGGTAGCCGGCGGCGGCGAGGAGGCGTTTGGCCTCGGTGAGATCGGCGGTGAAGGCGTGCCGGCTGACGTAGCCGGCGAGGTCGGGCGGGGTGAAATCGTAGGCGGGCTGCTCGCCGGCGAGGGTCACTTTTTGCACGAGCGCCTCGCGGTCGACGGCGAGCGCGAGGGCGCGCCGCACGCGGACATCGTCGAAGGGTTTTCGCTGCACGTTGAAGCGGTAAAAATAGATGCCGTTGTAGGGGTCGACGCGAACCGAGTCGGGGTGGTCGCGCTGGTAGACGGCCAGCTTCGTGAGCGGGACTTCGTAAGTGATGTGAAGCTGGCCGGTGCGGAACATGCGCTCCTCGGTGTCGGCGAGTTCGACGGGCAAGAAATGGATTTCGTCGATCTTGACGGCGGCGCGGTCCCAGTAGGTCGGGGCGCGGGCGGCGACGATCTTTTGGTTGGGGCGCCATTCCTTGAGGGTGTAGGGGCCGTTGCTGACGAAATTTTCCGGGCGCGTCCACGGAGTGCTCTTGCGGTCGACGGCGCCAAATTTTTTCAGCGTAGCGATGGGCAGGGGATACCACGCGTAGTGGTTCATCGCGTGGAGGAGGAACGGGGTGGGCTGGCGCAACGTGAGTTGGACCGTGCGGGCATCGGGGGCCTTGAAGCCGGTCTGCGAGAAATCGGTGAGCTTGCCCTTGGTGTAATCTTCCGCGCCGACGACCGACCAGAGCATGTGGGCGTAGGCGGCGCCGAGCGCGGGCGAGATCATGCGCCGGTAGCTCTGGATGAAATCGTCGGCGGTGACCGGGTCGCCGTTGGACCACTGGGCGTCGGCGCGGAGATGAAAAGTGTAGCGGAGGCCGTCGGGCGAAATCTCCCAGCGTTCGGCGACGCCGGGGACGACGTTGAGTTGGGGATCTTCGCTGATGAGGCCTTCGAAAAAGGTGAGGGCGAGGTGGTGCTCGGGGACGCCGGTCACGATCTGGAAATCGAGGTCCTGGGGCTCGGCGCCGTTGCCGTAGCGCAGGATTTTTTTCCCGGGCGTGATCGAAGCGGCGGCGGACTGGCCGGCGCCGGTGGAATCATTTTTGCCGCAACCGGTGACGAGGAAGGCGAGCAGCGCGAGGGGAAGCGCCGGGCCAGTGAGCGAAAGGAAGCGAAGGGCGAACGTGGCGGCAGAACAGGAGCGACGAAGCATCGCGGGACTACGAAGCGGCGGCGGCGGAGCTGCAAGCACGCGGTGGTGGACCCGCGCTGGTGGTCGAGCCGTCGGGGCGGTTAAGGTGACGCGGGGGTGGCGCGACTATTTCGGAGCGGGAGCGGCCGGGGTGTCGGGTGCCCCGGGCGCGCCGCGGCGGCCGCCACCGCTAGGTGGGCGGAACGCGCGGGTCAGCTGGGCGGCGACGTCTTTGGCGGCCTGTGTTTCGACGCCGGGTTTGCCGAGAAAACCGAGGTCGCGCATCCACTCGATGTAGCGGTCCTGCCACGTCCCATACGCGATGAAGCCGCGATTGGTGAGACCGCCGGTGGACGGCGGCTCGTCGGGGCCAACCCGGTCGCCGGGGTGGTGGCCGCGGGCGTAAATGTGCATTTCGACGTTGGGCACGCCGTCGTTGAGCATGGCGGTGAACCAATCGTTGGCCCAGATCGCGTGGCCGCGGTCACCCCAGCCGGCGCAGACGATGAACGAGGGCGGGGTGTCACGGGGAATGGCGGGAGCCGTCCACGTGGCGGCAGTAGAGCTGCGCGGAGTGCTGAAGGGCGTGGGGCCGGGATAGACGATGCCGACGAAATCGGGACGCGAGGAGACGGCGGCAAAAGGGTTGCCGGTGACGTCGTTCTTGCGGTCGAATTCGGTCCAGAAAAGGGAGGCGGGAGCAGCGAGCTCGGCGCCGGCGGAGAAGCCCATGATGCCGATTTTTTTCGGGTCCAGGTGCCACGCTTCCGCGTAGGCGCGGACGAGTTTCACGGCCTGCTGGGCGTCGTAGACAGCGTCTGTTTTGGGGTCATAGCCGTCACGCCGGAGACGGTTGCGGAGGATGACGGTATTGATGCCGTGGTTGGCGAAGAAGGGCACGAAGTCGGCGCCCTCGCCGCCGACGTTGAGGGTGTTGTGGCCGCCGCCGGCGGCGACGATGACGGCGACGCCGGTGTTGAGGGCGCGCGAGCCGGCGTGAAACTCGATGGAAGGATTGTGAATCCCCGTGATGCTCGCGATGCGGCCGGGCGCGGCGCCGTTCAGGCTGTAGACTTCCGCTTCACGAATGCGCTCCGATTTAAGATACGGCGAGTCGGGTGCCCAGAGCGGGACAACGACGCCGCCGGGCAGGATCGGCTGCGGGGCGTAGGGCGCATCCGTCGCGGGTCCGGGCTTGGGCAGATTGAGGGGGGCGGGCAGGGGTGGCAGCCCGGCTAGCGTAGCCGGGGCGCCGGCGGCGGAGAGCTGCGGGAGGAGCGCGAAGAGGGCGAGACAAGCGGTGGTGCGGACGAGAGGAAACGGGGGGGCGATCATGGGGCGGGGGAGTATCGGCGGTAGGACGTGGGCGGGGGCGGGAAGTTGTGGTGGATCGCGGCGGAACGGGCGGGCGAGGCAGCGAGGTATTCGACTTGAGCGCGCGGGGCCCGGCGCGCAGGTTGGCGGTCAGCTCGATGAGCACTTCGTTCAATCTCCGTAGGAGGCCGCGGCTTCTTTCACTGGTGCCGGTTTTCGCCGGTGTCGCGTTGCTGGCGCAGACCCCGGCCCCTGCACCGACGCGTGCTCCGCAGGCCGCGCTGGTAATTTCGCCGGAGATCCGGCCCGACCGGCAGGTCACGATCCGGCTGCGCGCGCCCAATGCGAAAGTCGTGACGGTCTCCGGGCAGTTTGGGCGCGGGGCGACGGCGTTGACGAAGGACGAGGCGGGTTTGTGGAGCGGGACGGTCGGCCCGGTGGACCCGGGGATCTATGAATACACGCTCACCGTGGATGGCGTCGCGATGATCGATCCGGGCAACCGCGACGTGAAGCCGATGCGGGCGCCGCGCACGAGCATTTTGGAGATCACGGGCGAGCCGGCGTTGCTCCATGACTTTCAGGCGGTGCCGCACGGCAAGGTGACGATGCACTGGTATGCGTCGAAATCGCTCGGCCGCCGGCGGGCGCTGCAGGTGTATACGCCGCCCGGTTACGACGCGGACGCGACGGCCCGTTTTCCGACGCTGTATTTGCTGCACGGCAGCGGCGACAACGAGGCCACGTGGGTCGCCCACGGCCGGGCGCACTGGATTCTCGACAACCTCATCGCGCAGCGGAAGGCGAAGCCGATGATCGTCGTGATGCTCGACGGCCACGCGGCGGCGCCGGCCCCCGGGGCGGAGCGGAATGCCAACACGGCGGCGTTTGCACGCGACCTGCTCGAAGACGCGATGCCGCTGGTGGTCGCGAGTTACCGGACGCGCGAAGAGGCGGCGAGCCGGGCGATCGTCGGGCTTTCGATGGGGGGCGGACAGGCGCTGACGATCGGGCTGGGCCATCCGGACCGATTCGCGTGGGTGGGCGGGATGAGCAGCGCGGTGGGCAACGGGCCGAGCCTGCTCGAGGATCCTGCGGCGCTGAACCGGGGGCTCAAGCTTCTGTGGTTCGCGTGCGGCAAGGACGACACGCTAGTGAAGGCGAACCGGGACTTCGATACTGCGCTCACGGAGAAAAAGGTGCGGCACGAATTCGTGGTGACGGAGGGCAATCACAGCTGGCCGGTGTGGCGGCGTTATCTCGCGGACTTCGCGCCGAAGCTTTTTTAGACGGGCGATGGACCACGGGGAAATCAACGGAGAGTGGCAGTGCGTGCGGGGCGTCGTGCGGGCGGGTCATCGCGTGGCGTCGGGCACGGGGACGGACCGGCGCTATCCGGCGGGCACGTTGCGGATGCAGCGGCCGTTTTTCCGGGAGCGCGGGCTCGACTTGTCGCCGTTTTTCGAGGGTACCGTGAATGTGGATATCGCGCCGCGGAGCTTCGCTTTGGCGAAGCCGGCCTATACGTTTCGGCGCGTCACGTGGACGGACCTGCATCCGCCCGAGGATTTTTCGTTTTCGCGCTGCCGCGTGAGTCACGGCGGGGTCGAGTACGCCGGGTGGGTTTACACACCGCACCCGGAGACGAAGGCGGCGCATTTTCAACCGCCGACGCTGCTGGAGATTCTTGTGCCGTGGCTGGAGGGCGTGCGTTACGGGGATGCGGTGGAGTTCTGGGTGCCGGCAGTGGAGATCGTGATCACAGGGTGACGGGAGCGCCAGCAAGCTGGCGGCCGACGCGAAGGAAATTGCGAGGGAGAGGCGCCGAGGGAGCGTTCGCCCCGGATTTCGGCGCGCGGCGGGCGTTGGTGGAAGGGCTCGCGGTGGGCAATCGGTTGCCGAAACGGCTCGACGGCCGGGCGCGCCGGAGCACGACCGAAGCAACGGCGATTTATCTGCTGTTGTGGTTTTACTGGCCGGAGGTGGCCCGGCTGAAGAGCGTGCGGGAAGTGGCGTTCGCGCGGGAACCGTTTTTGGCGGAGAACCGCACCTCGACGGGCGCGAACCGGGAAGAGCGGATCCGTCAGCTGGCGAATCGGCTCGGGCCCAGTTTCAAGGTGAAGCCGGCGCGACGACGGAAGCCGGCGGCGTCGGCGTGAGGCGAGTGCGGCCGGGCGGGGTGGGGTTGATGGCGGAGCGCTGACCGGCGTCAGGGTGCCCGATAAACAGCCAGTTCTTTTTTCCGATGCACGAGGGCCGGATCGCATTTTCGACCAGGTTATTGTCGAGGCGACTTTCGCCGTGATGCAGATGGGCGCTGAGCGGAGCCCATTGGCTGAGCAGGTAATCGCAGGCTTTGCCGAGCGTCGACTTCGGCAACACCCGCTGCCGCGCCCGCAGGGCGAGGCGCTTCAGACTGGCCATGGTGCGGCCGAGGCCCTCGGGCTCGGTCCGAGCCTTGGACCGCTCGGCCGGGCTCAGTTGCTGTTCGTCCCAAACTCGCTCCCGCAGATACATGCGGCCGATCAAGCGCAACGCCGCCTTCGCCATCCGGGGATATTCCTGCTGGGCCTCGAAGAACCGGCGCCGGGCGTGCGCCCAGCAGCCGAGCCAAACGACCGCCGGGTGCGAACGCGCATCCGCACCGTCGTCGGGTAAGGACGCGTCATCACTGACGCGTCCTCCCCTCAGAACCGGACTGGATAGTTTCCCATCATCCGGCTCAAGCCCTCACGAGCACCGGTAAGTCGGGGCCGGTATCCACAACAGATTTCCCGGACTTTCGTGTGCTTTTGCCGAGTCGTTTGAGGAGCGGTCGCTCCTCAAAATATCGACTCTATTCCGGGTCGAACGGGTTGGCCTTTGCTTTGATCTTCAGGTGACGTCGGATCTTGGTGTCGGTGGCATAGTGCAACTGCAACCAGTCGGGTTGCCCCGCCGAGTTTTCACCGTCGAGACGTGCCGCGAAGGTCCAGTTCCGCGAACCGAACGCATGCCAGTAGCGCTGCGCGAGCCAGCGCAAGGACCGTTTCCGATGCCGACGTTTGGCCCAAAACCACAAGCTCTCCCAGATGGCCCAGTCAACCCGTTCAAACGCTTTCGAAGCCGTGACGTAACGATGATAGTTTACCCAACCGCGGATAACCGGATTGAGCTGCCAGATCACGTTCGCCTGAGCCGCCGATTTATTCGTCTTCAGGATAGAGCGGACCTTCAGCAGGAACGCCTCAGGGTTTTTCTTTGCGGGCCGGATGAGCAGCTTGCCACCAAACTTCCGCAGGTTTTGCCCGAGTAAGTCGAAGCCTTCCCGCACGTGCGTGATCTTCGTTTTCTCAGCAGAGAGGACCAGACCGCGCTCACGCAGGAAGCTTTCGATGACGGGACGAACCTCGTTTTCCAGGAGTTCACGGGAAGCCCCGGTGACGATGAAGTCGTCCGCGTAGCGCACCAAGTGGACCTTCGGGTGCCGTAGGACCGTCGAGCGCTGTTCCCACTTGCGCGGAAATGTGCGCAGCAACAGTTACTCCAGCCCATCGAGCGCGAGATTCGCGAGCGTCGGCGAGGTGATTCCGCCTTGCGGCGTTCCCGTTTCCGTCGCGAACCACGTCCGACTCTCGACGTAACCAGCGCGAAGCCATCTCCGCAGTACCGTGGTGTCCGTCCGCACATGAGCAAGCAGCCACTCATGGCTGATGTGGTTGTCACCGCGCCGCCCCGCGGGTTTTCTTGGAGCTTTTCTTCCGCCAGACTCCACAGCCCGTTAAACTGTTTACGCATGTCCACCGGCTCGACCGCCAAGTAGATCCGCAATGCCGAAGGAAACGTCAGCATCGGATCAGGCGCAGTAACTGCGCGATTTCTTCGACGTTGCGACCCCGAATCGTCGTTCCGTCCGCCAACTGCACTTCCAGCGACGCTGTCGCCACCGTGCTACTCGTCGTCGGCGTGAACGGTAAACTCAGCTCTCGGAATCGGGGCGGCGGTTTCGCGCCCGCCGAGCGCCGTCGGCGCTGTAGCCACTCCACAAAGGTATGAAAGTTAACCCCTTCTCGCCGCGCGAACTCCCGCTGCGATAGATCGCTCTCGTCGTAGGCTCGCATCAATTCCTCCTGCCGTTCCCGTCCCACGATCCGCCTCCCTCGCGCATCTCGCCGTTGTTTGTCGTCCAATATTTCCGTTGTGATTGATTCCACAGGGTCACCCTATCTGACCCTCGCTTCCCTTCATAGTGGGTCCCCGGCCGGCCGTTTACCTTGGACCGCCCGCGCGTCCGGCGTGAACACCTGGTTGCGCGGGATCGTCTACAAGCCGTATTTTCCGTTGCCCAATTCTCCGCCGGCCCCGTCCGCCAAGTGTTTTTACTACAGCTCCGGCAGCAACGGGAGCGGACTCTTCTATGCCGCTGGCCAGAACGGCGCGTTGCTTTCGTTCAGCGATGGCGTCGGATGGCGAGTCGCCGAGAATTATTATCCACCGGAGCCGATGCTGGCCAAGGACATTGAGGTCCTGGCTGAAGGCTAAACTCGGCATCGGAGATAATCGCCTGGCCCCCTGCAACGGAGGTGGGGCGCACGAAAAACGGAGAAAAGGAGTCGGAGGATGCCTTGCAGCGGTCGAAGAGTTTGACAGGCGAGGGATCTGATCGCTCATGCCCCGACCGATAGGGCCCCGGGATGGGAGCGAATCCAGAAACGTTTTGGAGCGTTCTGCAGGCCCCAAACTGTTATCGCCAGCGGATCAGTTTCCGGCGGTCAACCCAGATGGAGTATTGACCCAAGGTGAGGTGTGAATTTCATCGAGCCGGATGTTGTCGGTGGCTCTAGTGAGGTCTCACGGCACCTCATAGACTTCGACCAAGGCCTCGCCGGTGGCGCCGAGCACGCCAATCATTTGGACGGTATAAACCGAACCGGCGTCGAGGCTGAGCAGAATCGCGGCATCGCGACTGGAGGACAAGGGAAACGCACCGACTTTGGTGAACACAGGTGCCAGCGAAGAATCCCAGTCATCGTTGGCCGCGAGCAATGCCCCCTTGCTGTCATACACGAAAAGCATCGGATTGCTCAACGCGCCGGCGACGCCGAATGAGACCAAGGTCCCGCCCACGGCCCGGATCAGGAGCTGCTTCTTGCCCGTGCCCGAAATCCCAAAACCGGCGATCATGATGTCGGCACCGGTGCCGACACGATTGCGCGCGGAGAGATTGATGAAACGACTGGCGGTCCCTCCTGTCACGTCATAGGCCTCCACCAGAATGGTTCCGCCGCCAGTGCCGCGTGCCTGCACGGTGAAGGCACCATTGAGCGGCTGACTGATGGCGGCATCGCGTGATTCGGCGCCGAACGCAAATGCACCTACGGAAGCAAAAGTTCCCGTGAGGGCGGGTGACCAGTCATCATTGGCTGCGATCGGCAGGGTTCCGGTTGAATATAGCTCGAGCTTTGGGTCCGCCATTCCGGAGAGGCCAAACTGGTTCAGCGCCGGCCCCACGCCGCGGATGAGTACGCTTTTTCTCCCGCCATCAAGGACAGCGCCAACGATCAGGGTCTGGCCTGCTGCCATCGTAGTTCGCACTGAGAGATTCGAGAGGGCGCTGGCCATCAGCGCCGTGGAAGTAACACCCACCGTCACCCCATCGCTCAGAACGCTACCCCAGGCGTTACTCACTTGTACCGAGTAAACGCCGTTGTCGTCCGCCTGAAGGTTGTTCAACCTGAGGGTGCTTGATGTCTTGCCCGGCAAATCGACGTCGTCCTTCTGCCATTGGTAGGTTGGGTTGCCAGAGGCGGCCGCTGTCAGAGTCACGGATACCCCCGGTGTCACAATCTGGCCGACGGGGTTGGTGGATACGACTGGGGTACCGGTTGGGGCCTTGTAAGTAGCATTG
>CANHJG010000086.1 GCA_947461205.1 Opitutia bacterium | reverse complement strand
ACCTTCTGGCAGCGCGTCTTCCACGGCCCGCGCGCCGGGGCGGCCGCCACCGCCTTCGCCGACCTTGGCCCCGTCGAACGCATGACCCTCGTCCCGCTCGTCGCGCTGATGGCCCTCTTCGGGCTCTTCCCCGGCCTGCTCACCGGTCTCTTCAATCCGCTCATCACGTCGTGGGCCGACCACCTCACGCTGCCATGAACGCGCTGCCGCTCACGATCTACGTCTCCTTCGCCGGCGCCCTCCTCGCGCTCGCGGCGGGCGCGCGTTCCCCCTCCGTCGCCCGCTGGGTCGCCCTCGCCACCGCCCTCATCGCCTGGGCGATCGTCCTCGTCGCCGCCGCCCAATTCGTCCCCGCTCCGGGCCTCCAGGACCTCGTCGACCTCCCGTGGATTGCCGAACTCGGCATCCGCTACCACCTCGCGGTCGACGGCATCAGCCTCACGCTCCTCGTCCTCACCGGTCTCGCGGCGACCGCGGGCGTCCTCTTCTCCTGGGACATCGGGCACCGCGTCGGCGAATTCTTCGCGCTTTACCTTGCCCTCATCGGCGGCGTCTACGGGGTGTTTCTCAGCGCCGACGCCTTTACGTTCTTCGTCTTCTACGAAATCGCGATCGTCCCGAAATATTTCCTCATCGCCAACTGGGGTTCGCCCGCCACGCGCGAACACGCCGCGATGAAGCTCGTCCTCTACTCCTTCGCCGGCAGCGCCCTCGTCCTCGCCGGTCTCCTCTGGGCCAACGCCGCGGCCGTCGCCCACGGCGCCCCGTCGAGCTTCGGCCTCCACGACCTCGCGGCCGCCGCCACGCAGTTCTCCCGCGGTGAACAAATCGGCCTCTTCGCCCTCGTCTTCACCGGCTTCGCCGTCCTCGCCGGTATGTTCCCTTTTCACACGTGGGCGCCCACCGGCCATGTCGCCGCGCCCACCGCCGCCTCCATGCTCCTCGCCGGCGTCGTCATGAAACTGGGCGCCTACGGCTGCCTCCGCGTCGCTCTGCCGCTCTTCCCGGTCGGACTCGGCTTCTGGCAACCGACCATGGCCGCTCTCGCCATCATGGGCATTATTTACGCCGGCTTCATCGCCCTCGTCCAAGACGATTTCAAGTTCGTGATCGGCTACTCGAGCGTGAGCCACATGGGTTTTGTCCTCCTCGGCCTCGCCGCCGCCAACGCCACCGCAGTCGCCGGCGCCGTCCTCCAGATGTTTTCGCACGGCGTGATCGCCGGTCTCCTCTTCGCCGTCGTCGGCCGCATGGTTTACGAACGGACCCACACTCGGAAACTCGCTGATCTTCGCCAACTCCCGCTGTATCGCCTTCTCCCCTTCGCCGCGCTGACCTTCGTCCTCGCCGGCCTCGCCTCGATGGGTCTGCCCGGCTTCAGCGGCTTCCCTGCCGAACTCACGATTCTCATCGGCGTCTGGAAAACGTCGCCCGCGTGGGCCGTCTTCGCCGGTTTTGGTCTCCTCGTTGCGGCCGCCTTCACCCTTCGCGCCATCCAAGTGTCCTTCTTCGGCTCGACTCAGCCTGCTCCCGTAGCGGCGAGCGCTAGCGAGCCGACCCACGACGCCCACGCCCAGGCCTACGCGCCCATCACGATTGCGGAAAAATCCGGCGCCGCCCTCCTCCTCGCCGCCACCGTCTATATCGGCCTCAAGCCGGACATCCTGCTCGATTGGATCACGCCCGCCCTGCAATCGCCCCTCATGCAGTCGGCGCTGAAAGGAGGTGCGTTGTGAACTACCTCGAACTCCTCCGCGCCCTGCTGCCCGAAACGGCCCTCGTCGTCGGCGCCCTGCTCGCCCTCACCTTCGATCTGAGCTTCGGCGTCCGCCAATCCCGCGAAACCCGGCTCCATGCCGCTGTCATCATCGGCACCCTCGCCGTGGTCGCCGCCATGTTTGGCGCGTTGTCCGCCGGCGTCGCCGATGCCGTCTTCGGCGGGGTGCTCGTGCTCGACGAGCTCACCCTGGCCTCGCGCCTGGGCGTCCTCATGCTCGCCTGGCTCACGCTGACGCTCACCGGGGGCACCGCGCGCCTCCGCCACCCCGCCGAGTTCGTCGCCATCGTGCTCTTCGCCACCGCGGGCTTCACGCTGATGGCCGCCGCACAACAGCTCCTCGTCGCCTTCCTCGCCCTCGAACTCGCCAGCCTTTCCCTCTACATCCTCGCCGGTTTCGACAAATCGCGTCCCGAATCCGCCGAAGCCGCGCTGAAATATTTTCTTTTCGGCGGTATGTCGGCCGCGTTTCTCCTCTTCGGCTTCAGCCTCATTTACGGCCTCACCGGCTCGATCGAACTCCCCCAGATCGCCCACCAGCTCGCCCGCCAGGGCCAGAGCCCGCTCCTCTCGCTCGCCCTCGTGATGGTGCTCGTCGCCTTCGGCTTCAAAGCCGCCGCCGCGCCTTTCCACCTCTGGGCCCCCGATGTCTACGAGGGCGCGCCCGTCGTCTCGTCCGCCCTCATCGCCTCCGCCTCGAAACTCGCCGGCTTCACCCTCTTCGTCCGCCTCCTCTGGCCCGGCTTCGGTCCGGCCGCCGGCAGCGTCGCGACCGCCGCCGGCTCGCCCGGCTGGCTACCCCTCGTCGCCTGCCTCTCCGCCGCGTCGCTCCTGCTCGGCAATTTCGCCGCCCTCGCCCAGTCCAACGTCCGCCGCCTCCTCGCCTACTCCGCCATCGCCCACGCCGGCGTGATGCTCCTCGGCGTGATCGTCGCGGGCGACGCCGGTCTCGGCCCGCTTTTCTACTACGTCTTCACCTACGGCCTCGCGACCATCGGCGCCTTCGCCGTCATCGCCGTCGTGGAACGTGCCGGCTGCTGCCAGAAAATCACCGACCTCGCCGGCCTCCACCGTCGCTCGCCGCTGCTCGCGGGCTGCTTTGCCGTCTACCTGCTCTCGCTCGCCGGCATTCCGCCGCTCGCCGGTTTCTTCGGCAAATTCACCGTGTTCGCCGCGGCCTTGAACCTCGGCGGCCTCGCCGGTCCCGCCGGCTGGCTCGCGCTGCTCGCCATCGCCCTTAGCGCCGTCGCCCTCTACTATTACCTGGTGATGCTCAAGCAGGCGCTCGTGGTCGCCCCAGCCGACCCCGCGTCGGCCCCCGTTCCGGTGCCCGCCGACGCCGCGATCGTCCTCGTTTTTACCGCCCTCCTGCTCGTTCTCCTGGGCCTCTTCCCATCGGTGGTACTCCGGATTTTCTGATCTCCTGTCGGCCGGCCGCGCTGGCGCAGGGTTGCACTCGACGCCGTCCGTGGTCTGCGTCGTCGACGTGGATGCCCAAGTTTCGACCGCACGCCGCCGGGTCATCGTGATGCTCAAATATCCGCGACCCGGCACGGTGAAAACCCGTCTCGTCCCCGCGCTCGGCGAGCACCGGGCCTGCGCCCTTCATCGGGCTTTGGTCGCACACACACTGGCGACAACTGCCGAGTTTTCCGCCCGTAACGCATTTCCGGTTACGATCGAGGCCCGCGTCGCCGGCGCGCCGGACGACGCGGCCGCACGCGCCTGGCTCGGTCCGGCGGTCGTGCTGCGCGGACAGGGCGACGGCGATCTCGGCCGGCGCATGGAGCGCGCGATCGCCGCCGCCTTCGCCGAGGGCGCGGAGTCCGTGGTCGTGATCGGCGGCGATTGCCCGGAACTCACCGCGGCGCACCTTTCCGCGGCGTTTGCCGCCCTCGCGGAGGCGGCCGCGGTGCTCGGGCCAGCCGCCGACGGCGGCTATTATCTCATCGGCCTGCGACGCCCCTTACCTGCGTTGTTTCACGGGATCCTTTGGGGAGGACCCGAGGTCTTCGCGCAGACGTTGGCCGCCGCGCGGGCGCTCGCCGTGGAGCCCGCCCTCCTCACCACGCTGCGCGACGTCGACGTGCCCGATGATCTCGCGGGGTGGGCGGCCACGCCGGCCGCCCGCGCCGCTGGCCGCGGCGGCGTGTCGGTGATCGTCCCCGCCCGCAACGAGGAAGCCGCACTCCCCGCGACCCTCGGCGCCGCCGCCGCGGGCACCCCCCACGAAATCATCGTGGTCGATGGCGGCAGCACGGACCGCACCGCCGAAGTCGCGCGGGCCCACGACGCTCTCTTGCTATCCGCGCCGCCGGGCCGTGCCCGGCAGATGAATCGCGGCGCCGCCGTCGCCACGGGCGAGTTTCTGCTTTTTCTGCACGCTGATACGCTTCTGCCGCCGGACTACCCGGCCCTCATCCGCTCCACGCTGGCGCCCCCCGGCGTGGCCGGCGGGGCGTTTGCTTTTGCGCTCGCCGGCGATTTTCCCGGGCGTCGCCTCATTGAGTGCGGCACCAACCTCCGCGCCCGTCGCCGCCAGCTGCCCTATGGCGACCAGGGGCTTTTCGTTTCCCGCGTCCTGTTCGACCGCGTCGGCGGATTTCCCGACCAGCCCATCATGGAGGACTACGAATTTGTTCAACGGATCCAGCGCCTCGGCCGGGTCGCGATCGCGCCGGCCGCTGCGGTTACCTCCGGCCGCCGCTGGCAACGCCGCGGAGCGGTGGGCACGACGCTCGTGAACCAACTCATCGTCCTCGGCTACCGCCTCGGCGTTTCCCCGGCGCGCCTGGCCCGGTGGTATCGCGGGGCATAATGGTCCGCGTCACCTCTCTCACCCCTTCCCTCCTTTCGGATGAAACTGCTCTCACTCGCTCTGGCCGCCCTCGTCCTTGCCGCCCGCCTTTCGGCCGCCGACCCGGCGGCTGCTCCCGGTCTCGCCGTGGGCACGAAAGCCGCCGATTTCTCCCTGAAAAATGCCGCCGGCGACGACGTTGCGCTCTCCGCCCTCCTCAAAAAAGGCCCGGTGGCGCTCGTGTTCTACCGCTCCGCCGACTGGTGCCCGTTTTGCAAAAAATAGCTCCAAGATTTGCAGAAAAACATCCGGGAAATTGAGGCCACCGGGGTGCAGCTTGTCGGGATCAGTTACGATGCACCCGCGACCAGCGCCGCCGCCGTCGCGAAACTCGGCCTCACCTTTCCGCTGCTCTCCGACCCCGGCAGCAAGGTCATCGACGCGTACGGCATTCGCAACGCGGAGGCCAAGGGCAAGTCCGCCGGCGTGCCGCATCCCGTCGTCTTTTTGGTCGACCGCCAGGGGGTGATCCGCGTGAAGCTTGCCCGCGAGGGCTATCGCGATCGTCCCGAGACCGCCGAGATCATCGCCGGCGTGAAGCGCATGCCGTAACCACGCTCGCCAACCGATCTCGGGTTCGTTGACGTCGGCTATGGATTTCTCACTGCCCACGTTCAGTTGGCGCACCGCCGTCCCGCTGGGCGGCCTCGTGGCCCTGCTCGCTTGGGAAACCGCGCAGCCCTATTTCCCTCTCTTCCGTCGGACCGCCGAGCGCGCGAGCCACGGTGCCCTGAATCTCGCCCTCGGCCTCCTCAACGCCTCCGTCGTCGCGCTGGCCTTCGCGGCGGCGTGGCTTGCCGTCACGGAATGGTCCGCCGCCCACCGCTTCGGCCTGCTCAACCTCCTTGATCTCTCAGTCGGGCCACGCGCCGCGCTCGCCGTGTTTTTCCTCGATGCTTGGACTTATGGCTGGCACCGGCTCAACCACCGCGTGCCACTTTTGTGGCGTTTCCACCGCTGGCACCACGCCGACCGGGCGATGGACGTGACGACGGCGAGCCGTTTCCACACCGGCGAAATCGTCCTCTCCTCGGTGTTTCGCGTGCCCGTGCTGGGACTCATCGGCTGCAGCCTCGGCGAACTCGCCCTCTACGAACTGCTCCTCTTCGCCGTCGTCCAGTTTCACCACGCCAACATCACGCTGCCCGAGCGCCTCGACCGGGTCCTGCGCCTCGTGATCGTGACGCCTGCGTTGCACAAGGTGCATCACTCCGTCGTACGCGCCGAAAGCGACTCCAACTACAGCTCGCTGTTCTCCTGGTGGGACCGCGTGTTTCGCACGCTCCGGCTCGTGCGCGAACCGCGCCGGATTGTCTTCGGCGTGCAGGACTGACCCCCGTCGCCCCGTTTTTCCATCGGAATAAACGTGCCCCGCGGTTCCTCTGACGCCCGCCTGACCCCGCCCTTCCTCTCTGGCCGACGCTTTGACTCCACCGCCCGGTCTCCAAGAAAATGAACGCCGGAAAAAAGATCCTCTTGGCCTTCGTCGCGGTGGCCGTGGTCGCCGCGCTGTTCGCGGTCGATGCCCGCGCGGTCCTGCGTGACACGCTCGCGGGCTTGGAAAGCCTCGGCCCGTGGGGCCCCGTGATCTTTGTGGTGCTCTACATCGCCGCCGCCGTGCTCTTCGTGCCCGGTTCCGCCCTCACGCTCGGCGCCGGCGCGTTGTTCGGCGTCGGCCTCGGCTCCGTGTGCGCCTCGGTGGGGGCCACCTTGGGCGCCACCGCCGCCTTTTTGGTCGGGCGTTATTTGGCGCGCGAGTGGGTCGCGAAAAAAATTGAGGGCAACCCCTCCTTCGCCGCCCTCGACCGCGCCGTCGCCGCCGAGGGCTGGAAGATCGTCGGCCTCACGCGTCTCTCCCCCGCCTTTCCGTTTACGCTCCTCAACTACGCCTTCGGCCTCACGCGCGTTTCGCTCCGCGACTACGTGCTCGCGTCCTGGATCGGCATGATGCCGGGCACCGTGATGTATGTTTACCTCGGCTCGCTCGCCCGTGCCGCCGGCGAACGCCACCGCACCCCCGCCGAATGGGCCCTCTCCGGCGTCGGCCTCGGCGCGACCATCGTCGTCACCGTGTTCGTCACCCGCCTCGCCCGCGCCGCGCTCGCCAAACGCACCGCCGTCCTGCCCTGAACGACGCCGCGCCGCGGCAACCCAGGGACGCCCACCACCAGCGCCTGCATGCCCACATTCACCCGACCGATTGGGTCAAACCCCCGCTCGCTTCGCGGTACAACCCGGTGGTGATCGGCGGCCAAACGCTCCGTTTTGAGAAAGCCGCGATCGCCACCGGGGCCCGCACCGCCGCCCCGCCCATTGCCGGTCGCGCCGACGTGCCCGATCCGACGAACGAAACGCTCTGCTCGCCTCCGGCGGGCCGGGTCGGAAAAAATCGTCAAATTCGGCCGCGCCGGCGTTACCGCTCGTGATGAGGGCGGTCAGATCCACGGTCTCGCCTCATGCACCTCCTCGCCGCCGCCGCTGACAAACTGCGGAACATCCCGGCGGAGTTCTGGCTGAAGGCGCTGGTCGCCCTCGCCGCCTTGGTGGTCGCGATTATGGTGCTCCGGAAGCTCGCCGAGATGAACAAAGTCGTGCTCGCCGGCGTCGCCTTGTTCGTCGTCACCATGGTCGGCTTTACCTGGATCTTCGAGCGCAACGAGCCCAGCTGGGCCACGCCGGCGGTGAGTTTCATCAGCGGATTCTTCCCGGGCAAGGGTTCCTACGCGGCGAAACAGCAGCAAGCCCCGCTGGCCGCCCCGGCCCCCGTCGCCGCCCAGCGAAAGTGACCGGGCGTGATGCCGGGCCGGCTGCGGCCCTCGCCGCTCCCGTCGCTCCGGGGCAGGGCAACCTGACCGTGTTTCAGGCGGGCGCATCGCCCTTCCGGGAAGCACCGCCCGGGGTGGGCCGGCCGCTCCGCGGGCGGGGGATGGCCGCGGGCGGCGTGGCCGGTGGAGCGGGCGCGGAGCGCACCGCCCACCCGGGGACACCGACCCGGCACGCCACGAAAACGCGCCCCTTTTATGACCCTCCGTTAAGATCAGAGTGGTTTTCCCCCGGCGACTCTCGTAGAAGAGGGCTTCTCTTTTATGGCCAAAACTCACTCCGACATCGGACTCATCGGCCTCGCCGTGATGGGTCAAAACCTCGCCCTCAACATCGCCGACCACGGCTTCAAGATCTCGGTTTACAACCGCACGGTCGAAAAAACCGAAAAGTTCGTCGCCGAAAATCCCTCCACCCCCGGCGGTCTCATCGGGGCCAAGACCCTCCAGGAATTCGTCGCTTCCCTCGCGAAGCCCCGCAAGATGATCATCCTCGTCCAGGCCGGCAAGGCCACCGACGCGGTCATCGACAGCCTCGTCCCGCTCCTTGAGGCCAACGACATCATCATCGACGGCGGCAACGCCCTTTGGACCGACACCATCCGCCGCGAGAAGGCGATGAAGGAAAAAGGTCTCCGCTTCATCGGCTCCGGCGTCTCCGGCGGCGAAGAAGGCGCCCGCTTCGGCCCGGCCCTCATGCCCGGCGGCGACCGCGCCGCTTACAAGGAACTCGCCCCAATCTGGAACGCCGTCGCCGCCAAGGTCGACGCGAAGACCGGCAAGCCCCTCGTCGGCGCCACCCCCGGCAAGCCCATCGTCGGCGGTGTCCCCTGTGCCACCTATATCGGCGAAAACGGCGCGGGCCACTACGTCAAGATGGTCCACAACGGCATCGAGTATGGCGACATGCAGATGATCTGTGAGGCCTACGCCCTCATGCAGGGTCTCCTCGGACTCAAGGCCGCCGAAATGGGCGAAATCTTCAGCGAGTGGAACGCCGGCGCCCTCGACAGCTTCCTCATCGAAATCACCGCCGACATCCTCAAGCAGAAGGATCCCCTCACGAAGAAAAAAGCCTTCGTCGACATCGTCCTCGACACCGCCGGCCAAAAAGGGACCGGCAAATGGACCTCCACCAACGCCCTCGACATGGGCGTCCCCGCCCCGACCATCGCGGAGTCCGTCTTCGCCCGCTGCATCTCCGCCATCAAGGAAGAGCGCGTCGCCGCCTCGAAGATCCTCAAGGGTCCCGGCAAGAAATACAAAGGCTCCAAGAAGGCGCTCATCGCCGCCATCCACGACGCCCTCTATTGCTCGAAGATCTGCTCCTACGCCCAGGGCTTTCAGCTCATGCGCACCGCGCAGAAGGAATATAACTGGACGCTCAACTTCGGCGAGATCGCCCAGATCTGGCGCGGCGGCTGTATCATCCGCGCCGCGTTCCTCCAGAAAATCACTGAGGCCTACGCCCGCAATCCGGACCTCGCGAACCTCCTCCTCGATTCGTATTTCAACAAGACCGTGAAGAAGGCGCAGGAAAACTGGCGCAAGGTCGTCTCGCTCGCCGCCGAATGCGGCGTCGCCGCGCCCACGTTCGCGTCCGCCTTGTCCTACTACGACAGCTACCGCTCGGCCCGCCTGCCGGCCAATTTGCTCCAGGCGCAGCGCGACTACTTCGGCGCCCACACCTACGAGCGCACCGACAAGCCCCGCGGCAAGTTCTACCACATCGACTGGCCCGAGAAGAGCCGTCCGCAGCTCGAGATGTAAGCGGCGACCGTCGGTCCGCGTTCGCGCCGAATGCTCCAGCCGCACCCAGACCGGGTGCGGCTTTTTTTAGCCGGCCGCAAAATCCCGCCCCGTCGTGCCATCGAGCGTTGGTCCGGCGCACCGGCGGAAATCGCTAGGCGGCAACATCCCACCGCCCGGTCATGAGTTTTCGCGGTCGAGATACCGGGATGCGTCAGTCCGACTGTTTTCCAGCGGGTTTGATGGTCGCGTGAAACCCCATTTTCTTCGAGGGAGTTTCGGGCGCGGGTGGCGGCGGCTCCAGCAGGGCCATGATGCGCTGCAACCCATCGACGATGGCGGTCTAGTGGGTATCGAGCCGCGCGGTGAGTTCGCTTTCGAGCGTGGCCAGCTTGCGCGCGCGTTCACGCGTGTCGGTCAGCGCCGCGCGCATCGCGATGAAAGCGCGCACGACGAACCCACTCATCGGCACCGCCTGCGGGCTGTTGAGGAGATTGGCCGCCATGATGGCGTCGTGCTCGGTGAAGGCGGAGGGCCGTGCGCGCGGGTCGCGGTGGCGCTGCAAAGAACCGGTCACAATTTGTGATCGGTTTAGTGTTACTAATTCCGGACCGGTGAGTTGAAGTAGAAAGTCAGGGGGAAAATTTTCCAGATTTCGTTTCACCACCTGATTTAGACTGCGGGTTTCGACGCTGTAGATCTTGGCGAGGTCGGCGTCGAGGATCACCCGCTCACCGCGGATCGTGGGGATGACCGAATCACTCGCGGGCGGGGTGGCCGGGCTCTTGGTCCTGCGGGATATGAGACCAATTCAAGGGCCGCGAACGTTGGCGCGCAAGACGAGGTCGACCCCACCGGCTTCTCCTCGGCGAATGAACGCGCCCGCCTCAACGCCTCCGTCCGCGATTGCGGTGCGCGGTGCGCCGCAGGAGCCCGGCCGCGTGCCCGCAGGGCTGCGCAGCCGCGGGTTGCGTCGGCCACGGCCTTCGTCCAACCAAGGGAAGTTTTCCGGTCACCCGGCACCCGCTCCTTCGTCTTCGTCGTCTCACCTGCCTTTCCCCCCCATGAAAAAACTCGGCCTCCTCCTCTCCCTCGCGCTCGCCCTCGCTCCGGCCTTGCGCGCGGAACTCAAACTCCCCGCCATCATCGGCGACCAAATGGTCCTGCAACAAAAGCAGGTCAACCCGATCTGGGGCTGGGACACACCCGGGACGAAGATCTCGGTGAAATTCGCCGGCCAAACCTACGCCGCCACCGCCGCCGCCGACGGCCGTTGGACCGTGCAACTCGCCGCGCAGCCGGCGAATAAATCCCCCCAAACGATCTCCCTCGCCGGCACCACGAAACGCGAGCTTACCGACGTTCTCGTCGGCGAGGTCTGGATGTGCTCCGGCCAGTCCAACATGCAGTGGGCCCTCGGCCAGACCTACACCGGTGACCTCGAGGGCGCGGGGGCGCGGCGCCCGCTCCTGCGCATCATCTCTGTGCCGCAGGTCGGCACGCAGGAGTTGAAGACCGATTTTAAGGGCCAATGGGCGGTCGCCACGCCGGCCAACGCGAAGGAGTTCAGCGCCATCGGCTATCTTTACGGCCGCTACCTCCACGACATCTTGGACGTGCCGGTGGGCCTGATCGACAACGCCTGGGGCGGCTCCGCCGCCGAAGCGTGGGTGCGCCGCGAAACCATCGCCAACGAACCCCGGTTCAAGGCGCTGATGGAGGCCACGGTGAAACGGGAAGCCGCCCTCACGTCCGCGCAGGGCCAGGCGGATTTCGCCAAGTCCGTCGCCGACCACAAAGTCGCCGGGGAAAAAGCCAAGGCCGAGAAGAAAGCCCCGCCGCGCGCCCCGGTTGACTGGCTCACCGGCAACGCCCGCCCCGGCAACATTTTCGCCGGTGTGGTGAATCCGACGCTCGGTTACGGTATCAAGGGCGTGATCTGGTACCAGGGTGAATCCAACGCCAGCCGCGCCTACGAGCACGCCGCGTTGTTTCCCTTCCTCATTGAGCAATGGCGCAAGGAACAGGGCCAGGGCGATTTCTCCTTCTACTGGGTGCAACTCGCCGACTACATGGCCGAAAAAACCGCGCCGGGCGAAAGCGCCTGGGCCGAACTGCGCGAAACCCAGACCAAGACCCTGCGTCTGCCCAATACCGGCCAGGCTGTCATCATCGACCTCGGCGAGGGCAAGGACATCCATCCCCGCAACAAATACGACGTCGCCTCCCGCCTCGTGCGCTGGGCCCTCGTGAAGGACTACGGCCTGAAATTCCCCTACCGCAGCCCCGAGTATCAGAGCGTCGCAATCGCCGACGGCAAAGCGACCGTCACCCTCGACTGCTTCGGCAGCAAACTCCGGTCCTTCGACGTCGCCGAGGCCCGCGGCTTCGCGATCTGCGGCGAAGACAAGGTCTGGCGCTGGGCCACCGGCAAACTGGTCGGCCCCAACCAAGTCGAGGTCTCCCATCCCGCAGTCACCGCCCCCATCGCAGTGCGTTACGCCTGGGCCGACAATCCCGTCTGCAATCTGTTCTCCGACGAAGGCCTGCCGGTCACGCCGTTCCGCACGGATGATTTTCCGCTGACCACGATGCCGAAACCCGTTGGCACTGCGGTGCCCTGATCCGGCGCCGCCGCGCCCCGCGCTCGATTTCGGACGCCTCGCGCGGGGCGTCCTTTTTTCTGCCCGCGTCCTCCGAGGTGGGCCGGCCGCTCCGCGGTCGGCGGATTGCCCGAGGTGGCGCGACTCGTTGTCGCCGCGCGCGGAGCGCACGTCCCACCCCGCGGAAACTGAGCGCGGCAAGCAACGGAGACCCACCCCTCATCGCCGGGCGCAACGATTTGGGGTGGCAGGGAGCCTTCGGCGCGTGCTTGATCTTCGGCTCATCCGCCAACCACGGCCCACGTTTCGTGCGACTTCTTTGCCCTTCATCATGATCCGCCTCCTCGCCATTTTCTGGCTCACCTTCACACTGGCCTCCGTCCACGCCGCCGCGCCGACCGCCCCGCGCACGCTCCGCGTCCTCTCCTACAACATCCACCACGGCGAAGGCGTTGACGGGCGCCTCGAACTCACGCGGCTCGCCGGGATCATTTCCGCCTCCGCCGCTGATGTCGTCGCGCTCCAGGAGGTCGATCGGAAGGCGACCCGCACCCAGGGTATCGATCAGGCCGCCGAACTCGCCGAGCTGACCGGCCTGCGCCACGCTTACGGCAAGGCGATGGATTATCAGGGCGGCGCCTACGGTCAGGCACTGCTCAGCCGCTGGCCGCTGGAGGACTTCACGGTGCATCCACTGCCCAATCCCGCCAAGGTCGAGCCGCGCATCGCGATCTCCGCCCTCGTGCGCCCGCCCGGGTTCCCTGCCGTCCGCGTGATCGGCACCCACCTCGACGCCTCGCGCGATGACGCCGCCCGCCGCCAGCAGGCCGTCGCCCTCAACGCGTTCTTCGCCCAGGACGACACCCTCACCGTGTTGCTGGGCGATCTCAACGCGCGTCCGGAAACCCCCGTGATCCAAACGCTCCTCCCCGTTTGGGCCGATGCCTCCGTCGCGAATCCTGCGCCGACAAGTCCGGCCAAGAAACCGACCGCCCGCATCGACTACGTCCTGCTCCGCCCCGCCGGCGTGTGGCGCGTGACCTCCTCGACGGTGCTGCCCGAAGCCGTCGCGTCGGACCACCGCCCGTTGCTGGTCGAACTCACGCTGGTTACCCCCTGATTTCCCCGTTTCCCATGAAAATGCTTCCGGCCTTGGTCTTCGCCCTACTGCTCGCCCTCGTCTCCGGCCGCGCCGTCGCGGACGAGCCGTTTTTCTTCATCCAGCTGAGCGATCCGCAACTCGGGATGTTCACCGAAAACAAGGATTTTGCGCAGGACGCCGCGAACTTCGAGTTCGCCGTCACAGCCGTCAACCGCTTGCGCCCCGCGTTTGTTGTGATCACGGGCGATCTCGTGCACAAGCCCGGCGACGCCGCGCAAATCGCCGCCTACCGCCGCATCGCCGGCCAGATCGACCCCGCGATTCCCGTCTACCACATCGCGGGTAACCACGATGTGCAGAACGTCCCCACGCCCGAGAGCGTCGCGGCCTACGTGAAAATCTTCGGCCCCGACCGCTACACGTTCAGTCACCGGAGCGTCACCGGCATCGTGCTTAATTCGAGCGTGATTCACTCGCCGCAGGAGGCGCCGGCCCAACTGGCCGAACAGGAGCGTTGGCTGCGCGCCGAGCTGACAAAGGCGAAAGCGGCGGATGCGCGGCACATCGTGGTCTTCCAACATCACCCGTGGTTCATCGCCAGCGCGACGGAGCCCGACCAGTATTTCAACATCCCGCTCGCGCGCCGCGCGGTCTACATGGCGCTGTTCCGCGAATTCGGCGTGCGGTATTTGTTTTGCGGACACTACCACCGCAACGCCGAGGGCCGCGACGGCGAGATCGAGAACATCACGAGCGGGCCGGTGGGGAAACCGCTCGGGGGCGCCAAGTCCGGCCTGCGCGTCGCCATCGTGCGCGACGCGGCGATCGAGCACCGCTACTACGAACTCGGCGAACTGCCCGTGAAAATCGAACTCACCCCGCCGGCGCCGAAACCGGCCGCGAAGAAAAAGTAGGGCGCGATCTCCGACCCGCCCTCGGTTCGGAACGGAGCGGCGGTTTCCAACCGCCGCTGAACTAGGGCGCTGGGGAAAGCGCCCCTCCGCTCACGCTTTCCCCGGATGTTGCCACGGGGCGCGATACGCGCGCCGCACGAGTTTCGCGGCCGCCGGGTTACCGATGATCTGCTCGGTCTTTCCATCCCACGTGAGACGGGCACCGGTCTCGTAGGCGATCATCGCGAGCTTCACGGCGGTGGTCGAAAGATGCCCCTCTTCGACGGAGCAACTCGCGGGCTTCCGGGTGCGCACGGCTTCGAGGAAATCCACCATGTGCAACAGGCCGAGATCGGCCTTCATTTCGGTGGTCTTGCGCTCGGCGTTCTTCCCGCGCGGCGTGAAACTCCACTTCGCGTCGCTCACGAACACCGTGCCCTTTTCGCCATAAAAAAAGATGCCGTTGTTCGTCTCGGGCGAGTGCTCCTCGGCGCCCCACATGCGGTGGCGCCACGTGATCGGGCAGCGCGCGTACTCAAACTGCGCGGCGAGCGTGTCCGGCGTCGTGATTTTTCCGCCGAGTTGAAACAGGCCGCCGGCGGCGCTCACGGCCGTGGGTGAGGTCTCACCGAGGATCATGCGCGCGGCGTCGATCAGATGGAGCCCCCAGTCGTAAAGATGGCCCTGACCGGTAGTCTTTTCCTGCCGCCAGTTTTTGTGGCCGACCTGCGGGCTGTAGGGGATGAGCGGGGCCGGGCCGCACCAGAGATCCCAGTCGAGCGAAGCCGGCGGCGGCACCGGCGCCGAACTCAGCACGCCGTTGGTGAAGTTGATCTGGGCTTCCGCCTGTACGACGCGGCCAAGCTGCCCGTCGGCGATGAACTGTTTTACCGCCTGATACGCGGGACTCTGCCGGCGTTGCAGGCCGATCTGCACGATCCGCCCGCTCCGCGCGACGGCGTCGACCATCGCGCGGCCTTCGCGGATGTCGTAGGCGAGCGGTTTTTCGCAGTAAACGTCGAGCCCACGCTGCACACACGCGATCAGCTGCAACGCGTGCCAATGCGGCTGCGTGCCGATGATGACCGCCTCGAGGCCGGGCGTCGCGAGCATGTCCTCGTAGAGCTTGAAGGTCTTGGGCCGCGAACCCTGGAGTTTTTCGATGTCCGCCGCGCTTTTTTCGAGATGCGCGCTGTCCACATCGCAAATCGCGAGCACCTCGACCCCGCCGGCTCTGAAGGCGGCGTTCACGTTGACCATGCCATACCAACCGCAGCCGATGAGGCCGAGTTTCACTTTGCGCCCGGGGCTCGGCGCCGGTTTCGCGGCGGAGGTGGCCGGAGCACCGGCGGGCGCCTCGGCGGCCGGCAGACGGAGTTGGGTGAGAGCGGCGGCACCGGCGGTGACCGAACCGAGGAACTGGCGACGGTTGAGAGGAGGCACAGCGGGGAGTGTCCACGGCGGGCGGAACGACGGAAAGCCAAAACCGAGTGGGGCCTCCGCCAACGGAGCGGCGGTTTTCTAACCGCCGAGGCGGGCGCTGGGGAAAGCGCCCCTCCGTCGGACCTACCGCCCGCCTTGACCTCCGCCACGGGCGCGCCCCAACTCTGCCCATGACCGACCTGCCCGCCGACGATCAGACTTTCCTGAAAGAACTCGTGAAAACCTCGCGCCGCAAACACCACCACGTGAAGTGGACCGACCGCGACGGCACCGAACGCATCACCGTGCTCGATCAGACCGAGGTCGTGCGTTTCGCGAAACTCGCGCACGGTCTGGGCATTTCGAAACCCGAGCTGCTCCGGCAGGCGGCGCATATCCCGGTGACGAAGAACGCCCCGGCACCGGCGCCGGGCCCAGCGGCGACCTGACGCGGCCGCGGCGGGAGCGCCGACGGCGGCGCGTTTCCGTCCGCCGCGATGCTAAATATTCGGCTGGCGTTGACGAAAGGGAGACCTATTTTCGTGACCTGATAGTGACTTGCCCCAGCTTGCGCGTGACCCCAAGGCGCGCTTGCCTCGTGGTTCTTCCGTTTTTCTACCATGACCCTAAACCCTGCTCCCCTGCCCTGTCGGCCTTCGTTCGCGAAGGGCCTCCTCCAAGCCGCCCTCTGCGCGGCCCTGTCGCTCGTCAGTGCGGCGGTTGTCCCGCGCACCCTCGCCGCGGAGTCCGCGGCGGCCATGGGCGTCGTCACTGGCACCGTCACCAACAAGACTACCGGCAACGGCCTCATCGGCGCCAAGGTCGAGATCGCCGCGCTCAAACTGCAGGCGTTCGTCGATAACACCGGCCGCTATCTCCTCAATGTTCCGGTCGGCACGCATGAGCTCGTCGTCACGTACACCGCGCTCGACACTCAGACGAGCACGGTCGTGATTTCGGCGGGCAACCCCGCCGTCCGCGATTTCGTGATGAGCAGCAGCGTGCTGATGCTCGATTCCTTCAAGGTCGTCAGCGAGAAAGCCGGGGCGTCTTCCGCCCTGACCCAGCAGCGTAACGCCGACAACCTCAAGAGCGTCGCCTCGATGGACGCGCTCGGCGATCTGCCCAACATGAACGCCACCGAACTCGCGATCCGGCTCCCCGGCGTCGCCTTCGGCAACCCCGGCGATGAAGTCGTCGAAGTCATCAGCGTCCGCGGCATGGGCGCCGGCATGAGCTCGATCACGATCGACGGCGGTGGTATGTCGTCGTTCAGCGCGCAGAACCGCAACACCCGCATGACCGCCTTCACGGGCGCGATGTTCGAGGCCCTCGAAGTCATCAAAGGCCAGACCCCCGACAAACCGGTGGACTCCCTCGGCGGCAGTGTGAACTTCAAAACCCGTTCGCCGCTCAATATGCGGGAAAAGCGCCGCTTGAGCTATAATTTCACCGCGCGTATGGCGCCGTGGTTTACTGAGCAGGTGCCGCTGCGCGAGGCCCGCCGCAACCACGGGTTGTTCAACGCCTCCTACACCGAGAAGTTCGCCATCTTTGGCAGCAACACCGAGAACCTCGCCGTGTCCGTCAACGCGTTCTACAGCGAAAACGCGTTCGGCTTTTTCCGCACCCAGCGCGACTACCAGCAGGCCCCCAACGGCCTCTTCAGTAACGGCCCGGCCTACGTTTGGGACTACCGCACGACCGACAATTTCAACAACCGCCGCCAGCGCAGCCTGAGCACCAAGTGGGACTACCGCCTCAGCCGGAATTCCCTCCTCAAACTCAACCTGATCTACAACGACGCGCCCGAGCCCATGCGCCGCCAGTATCAGACGCGGGCCTTCGCCGGCAGCCAGACCACCGTGCCCAATGCCACCACGTCCGGCGTCGTCCCCGGCTGGACGGATCGCATTACGACCGTGCGCGCGGTGCCGCAGTCTCCGTTCAACGCGAACGGCACCGTCAACACGAACACCTCCGGCACGACCCAGGCCGCACTGATCGACGTCAGTTCCACCTTGATCAATCGCGACCAACGCCTCCGCCATTTGGACCTCGCCGGCGAGCACACCTTTGGTCCGCTCGAGATCGAATGGGCCGGTCTCTGGAGCCGCACCCGCTACCGCACGCTGGGCGCCGAGGGCTCGCTCACCAACCGCATCGGTAATATTCCCTTCCGCGGCCCCAACGGCCGCGACAACAGCGTGACCCCGACCGCCACGAATCCCTTCGACACCATCGTCGGCCCCAACGGCGAGACCGGCGTGGGCTGGATTCTCGACCGCACCCAAAGCGACCTCTATCCGCGCTTCATTCAAAATGGCGGGCTCGATTTCAACAACTATCGGAACTACCGCCCGTCCGTGAACGGTCTCAGCACCGCGGCCGGCAACCTCGACATCGACTTTATCCGCGAGGCCCGTGCGCACTTCAAATACAAGCTCCCGATCCAAGCCTTCAGCGCCTTCCTCAAGAGCGGCGGCCAGGTGCGCGAGCACGTCGTCGAGTTCGAGCGCCGCAACCGGCGCTGGAGCTATATCGGCCGGGATGCCCTGACGCCCGATCCCTCGATTCTCACCTGGGACCACGTGAAGACGGGCCGCAATATCCCGCAATGGGAAGGGGCTGAGTTCATCCAGAATGGCCAGCCCACGAACCCGGCTCTCTGGCTGGAAGACAAATATTTCTACGAGCAGAACAAGCTGTCCGGCCCGAGCAAAACCACCGAGACAATCACGGGCTACTACCTGATGACCCAAGGGCGCATCGGGTCGACCGGTTTCCTCGGCGGACTCCGCCGGGAAGTCACCGATACCGTCGGGGTCGCCCGCATCCGCAGCCGCGTGCTGAGCACGGCCGCCGAACAACTCGCCGATCCCGTCGGTGCGGCAGCACGCGACTACCGCCTGCCCTACGAAAACACCGGTCGTTATGGACAGAATTTTCCCAGCGTGCATCTGTGGCGCGATCTTACGCCGAACATGAAGGTCCGCTCCTCCTGGACCACGAGTTTCGGCCGCCCGTCGCTCGCCAACGCCCTCCCGACCTTCTCGTTTAGCGACGTCAACCAAACGGTCTCGCTCGGCAATCCCGCGCTCCTGCCGCAAAAAGCGAAAAATTGGGACGCCTCCGTCGAATACTATTTCGAACCCTCCGGCTCCTTCTCCGTGGGCTGGTTTCACAAATCGATCCGCGACTACATCGTCGGAGCCCGCGAAACCGGCGTGGTGGAAACCGGCGCCGACAATGGGTTCGAAGGCCTTTACGAGGGCTACAAGATCCTCCAGAGCGTTAACGCCGGTACGGCCGTCGCCCAGGGCTTCGAGTTCTCCTATCAGCAGCAGTTCCGCTTCCTGCCGGGCCTCTTGAAGACGCTCCGCCTCAGCGCGAACTTCAGCGTCACGAATGCGCACGGGGATTTCGGCACCACGGGCGCCTACCTCGGCAACGGTCAGATCGCCGGCTTCATCCCCCGCACCGGCAATCTCGCCATGTCGTGGGACTACAAGAAATTCGGCGCGTCGATGAGTTACAACTACACGAGCCAAAATATCCGGTCCTACAACTCGACGGCCCCTTCGCGGAACCAATACCTCGCTCCCCGCGACCTCATCAACCTGAACCTGCGCTACCAGCTGCCGCGGAATCTCACCCTCAACTTCGGCGTCGCGAATCTCTTCAACGAGCCCCAGCGCTACTTCCGTGGCGTGCCCGACCAGCTCGAGACCTTCCTTATCAACGGCACGACGATCACCGCGGGTCTCGAAGGCCGGTTCTGATCCGAGCAAACCCAAGTCCTCTTCGCTCCAGCCCCGGAATTTATTCCGGGGCTTTTTTCTGCAATTCCCGCAGCGCATCCGCCGCGATCCAGCGGGCCGCGCGCGAATCCAAGGTCGCGATGCGCTTCGCCTCTGCGATCGCCGCGCGCCGCAACGCCGCGTTGCGCTTGCCGATCTGCCGCAGCGCCCAGTTGACCGCCTTCTTCACAAAATTCCGCTCGTCCGTCGCCTCGCGCGCGAGTACCGGCAAAAAACGGAGGAAAATTTTGTCGGGCAGCTCCTTCCGGTGGATCGCCATCCCGGCCATGGTTGCGAACCCCGCGCGCTTCACGAACTCGCCCTTTCGCTCGCTCCAGGCGAGCGCCTTCTCCTCGGCAAATTCTGTGCGGTCGAAGAGAAAGGCGAGCGCATCCGTCAGCGCCCAGTTGTCCGCTGCACGCACCCACTGCTCCATTTGAGCCCGGGTAATCTGCTTTGGATTTTCGACGAGTGTCGCGAGGAGGCGCGCGTCGTGGATGCCGCTGGCCCAGAGCTCAAGGGCAAGCGCGTGATCGCGGCGGTGCGCGCGGGCGAGAGCGCGGAGCACGGGCAGGGTGAGGCCGAGCTGTTCGGCGCGCGAGACGATGCCGAAACGGGCCTGGCCCGCGACGTTGGCGTCGTTGCGCAGCGAATACAGATGCGCGACGAGCCGGACGGATTCGCTCAGTCCGACCGTGAAACAGGCTTCACAGCACATGGTGGGAAGGCAGAATCAGTCCGAGGTAGGAGCCCGCTGGCGGTCGATCGCACCGCTCGAGCCATCGCCCGCAAGCGGGCTCCCCCCTTCAGACTGCAGGACGCCTGCCTTCCGCCGCGTACGCACCGCCGCCGCGAGATTCGCGAACACGGGCAGCGTGTGCTCCCACGCGAGGCAGGCATCGGTAATGCTCCGGCCGTAGACGAGCGGGCGGGCCGAGAAATCCTGCGCGCCGCCGAGCAGATTGCTTTCGATCATCAGGGCGCAAATCGCCCGCTCGCCCGCGGCGATTTGCGCGGCCACGGCGGCGGCCACCTCCGGCTGGCGGTTCGCGTCCTTGAGGCTGTTGGCGTGCGAACAATCGACCATCAGGTAGGGCGGGAGGCCGTTTTTTTCCAGCAATCCGGCGGCTAGGCGCACCTCGGCGGAAGAGAAATTGGGTCCGCGGGTGCCGCCCCGCAGGACGAGGTGGGTGTGGTCGTTGCCCGTCGTTCCCATCACCGCGGCCGCACCCTCGCGCGTGAGCGACGGAAACCAGTGCGGGTGGCGCGCGGAGCGGATCGCATCGAGCGCCACCTGCACGTCGCCATCGGTGCGGTTTTTAAAACCCACCGGCATCGAGAGGCCCGACGCCAGCTCGCGATGCACCTGGCTCTCCACCGTGCGCGCGCCGATCGCGCCCCAGGAGACGAGGTCGGCGTAGTATTGGCCGAGGGTCGTATCCAAGAATTCCGTCGCCACCGGCAGGCCCCGGGCGACGATCTCGATCATCAGCTGGCGGGCGAGACGCAGGCCGCGGTTGATCTGGTAGGAATGGTCGAGCACCGGATCGTTGATGAGGCCTTTCCAGCCGACGACCGTGCGGGGTTTTTCAAAGTAGACGCGCATCGCGAGCACGAGTTCGCCCGCGTAGAGCGGCGCGATCTCGCGCAACCGGTCGGCATACTCCACGGCCGCCGCCGGATCGTGGATCGAGCACGGCCCGACCACGATCAGCAGCCGGTCGTCCGTGCCGGTGACGATGGCGCCGATGTCGCGGCGGGCCTGCGCGATGTGGGCGGCCCCGGCATCCGGCAACGGCCACTCGGCCTCGAGGCAGACGGGCGCAATCAGCGGTTTGGTCGCGTGGATGCGCAGGTCGGAGGTCGGAGGATGCATGGAAAGAAGGAGGGTTGTAGGCCCGCCCGGTGGGCGGGCAAGGCGTGAAAGCGCAGCCCGGCCGGCGGCCGGGTCTACAACAAACAAAATCACACCGGATCGTCGAAAGGGATATGCCCGGCGTGAGGCCAGCCGTCTGGAGTGCGGACCAGATTTGCGCGCACGGGGTTTTGCCGCACGTACTCCCATTTCTCGGCGAAACTCGCTCGCGAGCGCAGCACATGATCGAAAAATCGATGCTGCCAGAAAGGCGATTCGCCGCCGAGGATCCGGAGCGCCGCTTTCGCCGTCCATTCCTTCCATCGGCCGACGAATTCGCTCAGGGCTTTGGCCTCGCCCACAGGAGCGGCGAAGAAGTGCACGTGATCGGGCATAATCACTTAGCGGCCCACCCGCCAACCATGGCGCGATTCCGCCGCGAGCCACTCGGCTCGAAGCGAGGCGACCACCACGGGTTCGATTAAGACCGGTCGGCGGCCTGCCGTGCAGGTGGTGATGAAATAGAGCGGGTCGCGGGCCCAAACCCAACGCAGGCGCCCGAGGTGAGGACCGAACGGAGGCGAATCATCGGGATGACCTTGCGGTGGCATGGGGAGGGCTGGTTGTAGGCCAGGTTGTAGGCCCGCCCGGTGGGCGGGTTCCTGATT
>CANHJG010000085.1 GCA_947461205.1 Opitutia bacterium | reverse complement strand
CGTCGATCAGCGGATCACCGACGACCTTTACCTGTCCGCCACGGTCCAGCGCGAGACCCGCGATTTTGACCAGTATTTCGCTGTCCTCTCGCAGACGAATCAGATTTCGATCGACATCAACCAGAAGCTGCCCGACGGCCGCGTGAACCCGAATTTCCTGCGGCCGTTCATCTACGGCCGCAACATTGCCGAGCGCGGCGACGCCACCTACACCAACGCGCTCGTGCAGGCGAACTACGATTTCGATTTCGCCAAGCAGACCGCGCAGCTGGGCTGGCTTGGGTCGCATCGCCTCACCGGTGTTTATACGAAAGCCAAGCGGGACAGCTACGGCACCCGCTACCACAACCAGTTCGACAGCGACCTCCCCAACGTCCTGCCGGCGGCGGCGACCGGCGCCAATGCCACCGGCCAGACCTCCCGCTACGTCATGCAGCTCTGGTATGTCGGCGACCCCGTCAAGGTCGGTGACACCTCGCTGCGCTTCACCGGCTTCCCCGACAACGTCGCGCGCATGCAGAACCGATCCTACGATTACCTCTACTACAACAACCTCGCCACTCCGGCGGCCTGGCAGCGCTCGCCCCAGCAGCTCCATGTGGGCGAAGGTCTCATTCCGAACGCGGCGGTCCGCACGTGGCAGATCCAAGAAAACTCTGGGGAGGGCGTTTCCCTGCAAAGCTTCTTCTGGAAGAGCCGGATCGTGACGCTGCTCGGTTTTCGTAAGGACAAGGTGACATCGTCCCTGCGCGCGCTCCAGCCGGACAGCGGCTTTCCGTTCCCGGCGCTGCCGGGCAGCAGCCGCAGCGACTTTCTCACGACCGGAACGAGCTTCAACAACTCGCGCTCCACGTCCACGCAGAGCATCGTGTTCAAGGCCACCGACTGGTTGCGCCTGCTGGCCAATCGGTCGGAGAATTTCGCCGCAACCAGCCCTCGTCAGGACAATCTCTATCGCGCCATTCCCCCTCGGTCGGGCAAGACGGATGAGCTTGGCCTCGGCGTCTCCCTGTTTGGCAACAAGCTCGACCTGAAGCTCACCCGCTACGAGTCCTCGCAGCTCTTCAATTCCGCCGCCTCTACGTCCGTCCAAAACCGTATCCCGGCCTTCGAGAGCACGCTTTACAATGCGCTCATCAACGCCGGCCGCCAGGGCGAGTGGGCCACCGTCGGGGCCAATGGCGCGACGGTCACTACGCCGTATGCCCTGCCCAACGGGGCGATCGCCACGTCGTCCGCCGTCTCCAAGGGCTACGCCCTCGAGGTGTATTTCCGGCCCGATCGGAATTGGGACTTCGTGGCGAGCCTCGACCAGACGGAAGCCCGCGTTTCCGGCATCGCCCCCGAGCTCACCGACTTCTTCGCGACCCGCGCCGCCTACTACAAAAAATACTTTGACGAGGGCCTGCGCACGGACGGCACGAACAGCCGGAATCCGTCCACCGCCCAACTGCTGGTCGACACTTTCGCGTCCGGGGTCGGCGCCTCCTACGCGGCCGACGTCCTCCCCGAGGGCAACGCGCGCGCAGGACTCTCCCCCTACACGGCGAAGCTGATCGGTCGCTACAGCGTGTCCGAGGGTCGTCTCAAGGGCCTGAGCCTCGGCACGTCCCTGCGCTGGGAATCGGGCAAGGTCATCGGCTACGGCCAGACCACCAAGGCCTTCAATTTTGGCGGGCTGCAGAACTACCCCGGGCAGGTTTCCGACCTGAGCCGGGAATATAAAACGGGCTCGGTCATCGCCGGCGGCACATTCATCACCTATTCGCGGCGCATCCTGGGCAACAAGGTCCGGTGGAAGGTGCAGCTCAATGCGCAGGACCTTTTCAGCGAGCAGGGCCTGCGACGCGTCGCCGTCAACGGCGACGGTTCTCCGGTCTGGGCGCTCAACCCGCCGCGCGCCTATGAACTCTCAAATTCGTTCGATTTCTGAGTCTCGCTGCTTCGCCCGCTGCCGCGCATCACCCCGCCTCCCGCACTCTTTTCGTCCGTCAACCAAACTCCCAACCCCCATGTGCTTACTCCCTGCCCGCGTTGCCCGACGGCTTCTTGTCGTGCTCCTCGCCGCCAGCGCCGCGCTTCACGCGCAGTCGGCCACCACCCCTCCCCCCGCCACGGATAAAGCCGTGGTGATGGACCCCTTCAGCGTAAAAAGCGCCGGCGACGAGGGCTACCGGGCCCTCGCCAGCGCCAGCGGCCTCGGTTTCGTCGTCCCGCTGGAGCGACTGCCGCTCCCGCTGACGGTGCTCACCACCCGCTTTCTGGCCGACAGCGGCAGCCTCAAGGTCGAGGACGCCCTCCGCTACGTGAGCGGCGTCACCAACATCGGCCGCGCCAGTGGCACCGAGAACTTCGCGATGCGCGGTTTCGGTACCGGCAACGTCCTCCGCGATGGCGAGCCGTTCAACACCGCCACCGACAGCGCCCTGATCGACCGCGTCGAAGTGCTCAAGGGGCCCGCCGCCATCATCTATGGCACCGCCGATCCCTCGGGCTTGGTCAACATCGTCCAGAAGCAGGCGTTTTTTAAGAACGAGACTGTGCTCTCCGCTACGTATGCGGAAGACGGCACGGTCCACGGCCTGCTCGATCTCAACCAGATTTTGTCCAGCACGGGCCAGTGGCGCTCGGCCGGCCGCCTCGTGGTTGGCCAATCCCACGACGGCTTCACCCGCCCGAATGAATACCGCGACCGCACCCTCGTGGCTCCGACCGTGCACGTCGAATACGGCAAAGACACCGTTCTCGACGCCCGCGTCAACTGGGCAAAGGAAACCGGGCGGCTCAACCGCATCCAGACCCCGTTCCTCAACACCGGCGAGGGCGGCAGCATCTTCGCCCGCGGCTTCGTGCCGATCACCTCGGACTTCACCTATGTCACGCCGCACGATTCCTGGTTCCAGGAAGACAAAGGCTTCAACCTGCGCCTCGTCCAGCACCTCGGCGCCGACACCACGGTGCTCGCGTCCTATGTTCAGTCCGAAATCGACGGCGTGCAGTATTTCAACATCGGCAGCGGCCGCATCCAGGCCAACGCCGTCGGCCAATTCATCGCCGGCCCGGCCCGCATGATCGTCGAGCCCCGCAAAACTGACCACCGTGGCATGTCGCTCAAAGTCCTCCACAACCTGAAGCTCGGTAAGACCGACCACAAAATCTCGGTCGGCGTGCGCGATAACAAGGACACCAACTACGGGTATGCTTACTACGACAGCCGCGTGTTCGCCAACGTCGCCACCGTGATTTCCGATTCTACGGGGCCGAAAAAAGTCTCCTTTCCCGGGGCGCCCCGCTCGGTCTTCAGCCTCAACGATCCCTTCGCCACCACGATCACCGGCGTCGCCAGTGCCACCAATCCCGACCCCGTCCCCGTCCGCAGCGCTTACCTCACCGACTACGTCACTCTCCTCGGCGGACGCCTGAACCTCCTCGCCGGCGCTCACTATATCGACATCCGCTCGCAGTCCAAAACCGCCACTTCGCCCCAGTTCGGCGCCGTCTTCGAACTCGCCAAGGGCTACAACCTCTACGCCCTCACTTCCAATTCCTACCGGCCCAACGGCCCGGCGAGCACCGTGAATCCGGCCCTCGGGTTCACGGACCCCGAGAAGGGCGCCGGCAAGGAAATCGGCCTCAAATTCAGTCAGTTCGACGGCCTTCTCACCGGCACCCTCTCCGCCTACAAAATCACCCGCGAAAACATCGTCCAGTTCCTCGGCGGCGTTTTCACCCAGAACAACAACATTCCGAGCGGCGAGGAACTGTCGCAGGGCCTCGAGCTCGATCTCGTCTACACGCCCGCTCCCGGACTCTCGATCATGGCCGCGTACGCCTACACCGATGCGTACGTGAGCAAGAATCTGATCGCCCCCACCGGTTTTGACAGCCCCGACGAAAACAAAGACGGTATCGCCGACATCATCGGCTTGCGCAAAGAAGGCGTCGCGAAAAACGACATCCGCGTGTGGCTAAGCTATGATTTCGAGAAAAACTCCGCCCTGCGCGGCCTGACCCTCGGCGGCGGCTACACTTGGCGCCAGGGGCCGATCAACCAGTTCCCGACCTATATTCAACGCTTTGTCCAACAGGTCGCCGACCCGGTGCGCGTGGATCTCTTCGCCAGCTATAAAACCAAACTCCTCGGCCGCGCCACCAGTGTCCGCGTCAACTGGCAGAACGCCACCGACGCTGACTACCGCGACCGGCGTGGCTACTTCGTCCAACCCTCCACCCTCCAACTGACCGCAGAAATGCGCTTCTGAGGTTCTGAGGCACCGGCGGCCCGCGTTCAGGGCCGCCGGTGCTACTCCGCTTCCTCCGATGCCCCCCCCCAGCCTTCGCCGGATTGTTCTAGCCGACGGCGTCGGCGGCCCGCCGGCCCTCCGTACACAAACTTTCGCGCCCAAGCCTGCCGAAGCCGGCGCCCCTTCCATGCTCTCACCCTTCGTCTTGGATCGCCCGCAGCACGGCGGCGACCAGAGCGCGTCGACCCTTTCCGGCCGCCGCCTGGAGAGCGACCGGAAGGCCGTGACCTCCTCGGCCGCCGTGCTCACGGCAGGGTTTCTCTGCGATCGCGGCGCCACGGCTCTCGCCGGCGCGATGCCGTTGGTCGCCGGCGCGGAGGACGACTCGGCCACCGACTGCACCGGCCTGAGTGGCCTGAAACCGGGCGATGTCGACGGCGACTTCGGCGACGCGAGCAGCCGCCACAACCGCGTCCCTGTGCGTGGACAAGGCGCCGCCTCGACCACCGTCAACTTCATCGACCCTCTCGTCTCCCCAGATCGCTGCACGACCGCGCGTAGGGGGGTTCCTCCGTGGGGCCAACTCGGTTCGGCTCAATCGGCTTCGCCCGCCAGGCTCATCAATTCGTCCATGGAGCGGGTGTTCATGAGCCCCGGTCAAAGTGCGGCCACGGCCGCCGGCGTGGCGCTCGACAAAAACACGGGCGTGCAAGACGTCTCGCATCCGCCCCTGCGCGGCCGCCTGCTCGCCGGCAAACCAATCCTGTCGCCCTAAGACGGACCCACCCTTTCCTTGTTCCGCAGCGTCCGACCAAGGCGCCTCACCGCCACCTCGAATTTCCTTCCCCAATGAACCGTCCACTCCTCCCTCCCGCCGGCCCTCTGCTGCGCCTCGTATTTACCGCCTTCGTCGGCCTCCTCTCCTGCCTTGCCGTCTCCGCCCAAGGCGTCGGCACCGGCTCGATCTCCGGTCGCGTTTACAATCCGGCCACCAAGGAATTCGTCCGTGACGCCGAGATCCGCGTCGAGGGCACGAGCCTCCTGACCTCCTCGGAAGCCGGCGGCCTCTACAGCCTCCGGCAGGTCCCCGCCGGCCAAGTCACGCTCTCCGTCTCCTACACCGGTCACCCCAAGACCACCCAGACGGTCTCCCTCGCCGCGGGCCAGACGATCGAGCGGGACTTCGACCTGGCTCCACCCGCCGACACGGCCCGGTCCCGCGAGAGCGTCGTGACCCTTGGCGCCTTCGTCGTCTCTTCCGAGGTCGAAGGACAGGCCAAGCAGATCATGAATCAGCGCAATTCGATGAGCCTCGGCACTTCGATCTCCTCCGATGTCTTCGGCGATGTCACCGAGGGCAATGTCGGCGAGTTCCTCAAATATCTTCCCGGAATCGAAATGGAATCGGTCGAAGCCGATACGCGCGGCCCGCGCCTCGGCGGCATGGACCCGCAATACACCGGCGTATCGGTTGACGGCATGAAGTCCGCCAGCGCCGATGGTTTCGCCGTCTACGGCGGCACGGAAAACGGCGGCGCCGGCACCGCGACGCGCTCCTTCAGCTTCGAGCAGGTCTCCATCAACAGCATCGAATCCATCGAAATCTCCCGCGTCACGCCGGCCGATCTCGATGCCGACGCTCCGGCCGGCACCATTAATATGAAATCGAAACGCGCTTTCGACACCCAGGGCCGCCGACTCACCTACTCGCTCTCCGGCGGGCTCAACTCCGAGGAGTTCACGCTGAAAAGCACCCCGGGCCCCGATGACAGTTTCGGCCGCAAGGTCCGCCCGACTGCCAGTTTCAACTACTCGGAAAGCTTCCTCAATCGTCGGCTCGGCCTCCTCCTCGGTCTGAATACCTCCAACCTCTACAACGAGCAGCAGCGGGTCGATAACACCTATGGCACGACCGCCGCCGGCGTCCCCGTCGTCACCGCGATTGCCTTCAAGGACGGCCCGAAATGGACCGAGCGCTCCACCGCCAGTGCAACCGTGGATTTCAAAGCCACGCCGCGCCTCGTCCTCTCCCTGACCGCCTCGTATAATTGGTATGAAATGTTCGCGCACAATCGCGTCACCACGCTCACCACCGGTGCCGTGCAGGCCGCCGGAGCCAGCCTGGTGAACATCCGTTCAGCCGCCGCCAACGTCGGCACCGGCGGCGGCGGCATCAACAAACAGACCACCGGCTACACGCTAATCCCAAAATTCGAATACACGTGGCGCGCCTTCACCTTCGACGGCGCCTATTCGACCTCGGCCTCAAAGAATTCCTACGGCACGATGCGCAACGGCGTGGCTGGCAATACGCAGGTCAACGCCCTCGGCGGCCTGACGGTCGAAGCCACCCGCCCGGGGATCGCCTCCAGCGCCTGGGACGTCCGCCAAACCGGCGGCCTCGATTGGGCGAACCTGTTCAACTACAAGAATCCCCGCATCACCGACGACGTCCGAGCCGTCTACAATGAAGTCAATAACCTCACCGTGAACGGCCGCTGGGCCGCACCGTTCCGCCTGCCCACCTTCTTCAAATTCGGCTACAAACGCCAGGAGCGCATCTTGAACACCGACCGCACCGGCGGCTTGAGCAACTATAACTACAACGGACCCAGCGGCGGCACCACCGGGAGCTTCGCCGATTTCACCTCGGCCTTTGTCTTCAGTCCTTCCGCTTTGGGCGTCTCCTTCCGCTCGATCTCCGGCGGCGGCGCGCCCGCCTACGCGAATCGCCAGGCGATCGGCCAGGCGTTTGTCACTTCGCCCCAGAACTTCGCCAACACGCTCACCGCCGACAACTATTTCAGTGCCGCCTTCGCTGACAAGAAACGCTATCTGGAAGTAATCCCTTCGGCCTACCTGCTCGGCAACGTGCGGATCACCGCCTGGCAGTTCCAGGGCGGCCTCCGCTGGGAACGCACCGAGACAAGCTCGGAAGAATTCGATCCGCTCACCCCCACGCAGGTCGCGGCCGCCAAGTTCCCGGTCAACGCGAGCACCGGTCGCGCCACGACGATTCCCGGCTTGGACTACCAGTATCTCAGTCGTCCGAAAACCACCCGTCGCGGCACCTACGACAATCTGTTTCCGAGCGTCACCGCGAAGTATCGCTTCTCCGACAGCCTGCTTGCCGATATCGGCTACGGCCAATCCATCTCCCGGCCCGACATCAACAACATCAGCGGGCTCTACTCCTACAACGACGTCGCCGAGGAAATCCGCGTCGCCAATCCGAATCTCAAACCCGAAACCTCGCAGCGCGTCGCCGCCAGCCTCGGCTACTATTTTTCCGGCTCCGGCAGCCTGACCGCCACGCTCACCGAGACGCATATCGCGAACCTCCGGACCAGCGTTGAATACTCGGCCCCCGAGTTTGGGATTACCGACCCGGCGTTCGCCGACTACACGGTGATCACGACGACGCAAGGCGACGGCAGCCGCCGCTTCCGCAGCATGGAGCTTTCTTATCGCCAGAATCTGAAAATGCTCCCCGGCGCCCTGAGGGGCACCACGGTGTTTGCGACCTACACCCGCACTTATGCCAACGAGCGCCGGCGCGGGATGACGCCGCACACGGTCACCGGTGGCTTCGACTATCGTTACAAACGCCTCAGCTTCGGCCTGCGCGGCGTGTGGCAGGACGACGCGCCGTGGTTCAACGCCACGCGCTATCGGCCCGCGGTGACTAAATATGACGGCAGCGTGAATCTGCGCGTGCTGCGCCACACCACCGTGTTCGTGCAGGCCCGCAATATCTTCAATGAGTCGCACGAAATCTACGAAGCCTCCGGCGCCCTGTGGAGAGCGGAAAACTACGGCGGTAACTGGGTCTTTGGCGTGCGCGGCGAATTCTGAGAATTTGCCTGCTCAAGCCTCGATCGTCGGCTATCTCCAGCACCGATGAAATCGCTCCTCCCGGACGCTCGCCTCGGCCCCTTGCTCGCTGCGCACGCGAGGGTTGACGCCGCCGCGCCCGCGTCCGGTTGGAACGCCCCCCGTCTACCACCCGCTCAAAGGGGAAGCTCTTTCGGGCGTTCCCCAAGATTCCGTCTGCGATCGACGGGCCGCCGGCCGCCTCGCCCACTAATTCCAGCGGCCGGGCGGCACTCCCGCCGCCGCCTTCCTTTCTGCCCTTCCAGCCCTCAGCCCTCCTCCCACCGATGCCTCCCGCGTCGCCTCCCAACATTCTCTTCGTAATGACGGACCAGCAGCGGTTCGACACCATCGCAAGCCTCGGCAACACCCAGGCCCACACGCCGAACCTCGACCGTCTCGTCCAACGCGGCGTCGCCTGCACGAACGCCTACTCCTCGTGCCCCGTCTGCGTGCCCGCCCGCTACTCGCTCATGACCGGCTGCGAGCCGTCGAAGACGAGTTGGCTGAGCAACTGGACTCCGGGCGACTGCGTCCCCGAGCGCTGCGGGCCCTATCTCGCTTCGACCCTCGCCGCGCGCGGCTACCGCACTTGGGGCCTCGGGAAATTCCACACCGAGCCGCGCCACGAACCTCTCGGTTTCCAAACCCACGAATACTCCGAGGAACTCTGGCCCACCGAACAAGAATTTATCGCCGACGATTACGTGGCCTGGCTCCGCGCCCGCTCGCCCGGCTTTGATCACATCGAACAAGTCCACGGCGAACGCACCGACATGTATTACGTGCCGCAGCTCCGCCCCATGCCGGCCGCCCTGACCGGCGAAGCCTGGCTCGCCACCCGTGCGGTCGAAGAGCTCCAATCGTCCGACGCCCGCCCTTACTTCGGCTTCGTCTCCTTCGTTACGCCGCATCCGCCGATCGCCCCGCCGGTACCCTACAACCGCAGGTTCAACCCCGACGACATGCCCGATCCCCTGCTCGGTGATCCATCCGTGGACGGCGCGGACGACTACCTCGGATGGATGAACCACGCCGTCTGGGCTGAGGACATTCCGCCGTCGCAAGCCCGCCGCCTGCGCGCCCGCTATCTCGGCTCCATCGCCTTCATCGACGACTGCATCGGTAAAATTCTCGACGCCGTCGAAGCCCGGCCCGACGCCGCCAACACGATCATCTGTTTCTTCTCCGATCACGGGGATCACCTGGGCGATCACCGCGCCTGGCAGAAAGAGAGTTTCTTTGAGGCCTCGTGTCGCGTGCCCATGCTCGTGAGCTGGCCCGGCCACCTCGCGCCCAACACCCGCTTCGCCGGCCTCGTTGCGCTCACCGATCTCTTCGGCCTCGCGACCGCCGCCAGCGGCACCCCCGAGTTGCGCGACGGCCACGATCTACTCAATACCCTCCGCGGCACTGCACCGCAGCGCAACGCGCTCATCGGCCTGTATGGCGCGCCCGGCACGCGCTATTTCAAATGCATGGTCCGCCAGGGCGATTGGAAATACATCTGGCTCGCCAATGGCGGTCGCGAACTGCTCTTCAACCTCCGGCTCGACGCCAACGAATCCCGCTCTCTCGTTCCCGACGAGCCCGCGATCCTCGCCGCTCTCCGCGCCCAAGCGATCAACGTGCTCTCCGCGCGTGAGCTCACTCAACCCGCCGTCGCTCACGGGGCGCTCCTAGCGCTACCGTTCGAGCCTTTCCCTCGCGTGCGCATCAAACAATTCGCCCGCGGCATCACTGACTTCGGCCAAGGCCCCACCCCCTGATGGCTGCCTCTGCGTCCAGTCCGAACCCGCCGTCACCGGCGACGCCGATTACTCCGGGCGAACGCCCCTTGTCGCTCGGCACGCGCCTCGCCTATGGCGCCTCGGCTCCGGCGGAAAACCTCGCGATCAACTCGATCAACCAGCTGGCCAACGCCGTTTTCAACATCACGCTCGGCGTCCCGCTGCTCCTCGTCGGTCTCGCCTTGTCGCTGCCGCGGCTGATCGATGTTTTTCTCGATCCCTTCATCGGCAATTGGAGCGACCGGCTGGAATCCCGCTGGGGCCGGCGGCGCCCGTTCATTCTGATCGGCGCGCTCCTGTGTGCGGCGATCGCCGTGGCCATCTGGTTTTTTCCCGCCGGCCAATCAACCATGTTCTATTTTTGGTGGTTACTCGGCGGCTGCGCGGCGATGTCCGTCGCCTACAGTATTTTGATCGTCCCCTATGGCGCGCTGGGACTCGAAATGGTCACTAACTACCACGAGCGCACCAAGCTGATGGGCACCAAGTCCATTTTGCACAAGGCCTCCGGCGTCGTGAACCAGTGGCTACTCAAGTGGGTGCGCGAAGCCGGCGGCGGTGATCTCGTGCTCGGCGGTCGCTTCTGCGCGCCCCTCGTCGGCGGCACCATCGCCCTCCTCGGCTTCATCACGGCATGGCGCGTGCCGGAGCGTCCGCGGCCGTCCGTCCGCCACGTTCCGCCGAAGATGACGATCTGGCAGAGCTGGAAGATCACAATGAGCCAGCCCGATTTTCGCCGGCTCGTCCTCGCGCAGATCTTCATCTACATGAGTTTTCTGGTGATTGATACCACCGGTTTTTATCTGAACGTGTTTTACGTCAACGCGGGCGACATGGGCGTCGGCGCCGGGATGAAGGGCTGGTATGGCACCGCGTTCCAAGCCTGCGGCCTGCTGGCCGTGCCGCTGATCGTCAAACTTTCCCGGCGTATCGGAAAGAAGAACACGTTTCTCCTCTGCACGCTGACGATCGCCCTCGGCGGTGTTGCCAAATGGTTCTGCTACACGCCCGGCGCGAGTTGGTGGCTGCTGCTGCCGTCGGCCCTGATGGGGCCCGGTCTCGTGGCCGTCATGGTCTTGGTGCCCTCAATGACGGCCGATATCTGCGATCTCGATACGGCCGAATGCGGCGCACGCCGGGAGGGCCTGTTCAACGCCGCCCTCAGCTGGGCCCTGAAGCTGGCGCTGACGGGCTCCATTCTGCTGGCTAACATCGTGCTGCATTTCGTCGGCTGGGATACGACCCTGAAGGCCGCCCAGACCCCCGGCACGTTTCTGGCCATGCGCATCGTGTTTGCCGGCGGCACTGTCCTGCTCGCGGCCCTCGCCGCCATTTTTATTTTCCGTTATTCGGTTACCCCCGAGGCCGTCGCCGCGGCCCAGTCCCGCACCGCCGGCTCTCCGCCTGAGCCGTAAGACTCTCCGGTCCTCCCTGCGCTCCGTGTGCGCCAAGCCTGCCTTCGTCGCCGCACTCGTGGTTTCCGCCCCCCTCCTCCGCCCAGCCCGCAGCCGCGTCCGTCACCCGCGGCTCCAGGCCCTGGGGTCACCGTGAGTGGTCGCGGGAGCCGTTGCCAGTCGCTGGAGCTGGCCGCGCCCTCCCTCGCGCGCCTCGCCGCACTCCTGGGCGCCAAGCAATCCCTCGAGTTCCTCGCTCGCGAAGATCGCTCCACTTCTGATCCCCCTTTACGATCCCACCGCGCACCTCGTTTAGCGCGACACCACCTTCTTCGAGCCGAAAACGTCTGCCGGCCAAAAGACTTTTTGGCGTCGCGGCAACGATTGGATCTACGGCGGATTCGGCCTGACGCTCGAGCACGTCACCGCCGGCCCCTGGACACGCTTCTTCGGTCGCAACGCTGCCAACAAATCCCTCGACGCCCGCTAAGATCGCCCTTCCGATGCGCCCGAGATGCACCCCCTCATCGTTCGCCATCCCCAGCGCGACCCAGCCCGCGCCGAAGCCACGCGCAGGAAGGCTCTGAGCGTGGATTGGGTCACGTGCCTGCTTCCCCTTTGCCTGAATCGGGGCGTGAGCGCCCCGGGTTGTCCCACTGCCTGCCGCAGCAACCTGCTGCCCACCCAAAGAACTCGGACCAAGCTGTGAAATGAAACCCGTCGCTGCCCTCGCCTTTGCCCTGCTCGCCGGTCCGGCCTTCCTGTCCGCCGCCGCTCCCGGCCGTCCTGCCACCCCCAATATTGTCTTCCTGCTCGCCGACGACCTTGGGCGCGGCGACCTCCATTGCTATGGACATCCGTATGCCCGCACACCCCACATCGACTCTCTCGCGCGCGACGGCACGCGCTTCCTGCAATACCACGCCACCGGCGCGACCTGCTGCCCCGCACGCACCGGCTTGATGACGTCCAAGTTCCCCGCGACCTTTCCGACTTACCCGGCAAACGGCGGCTTCGCTGATCGCGTCACGATCACCGCGCTGCTGAAAAAACAGGGTTACGCCACGGGTCATTTCGGCAAATGGCACATCGGTCCGGACCAGAAACCCGGCACCTACGGCATCGATAGCATCGGCGGCGGCGAGGAGGAATCACCTGGCGGTAAGAACAAGAAACCGCCGGATGACCGCGGGCGCGATGCCCCCATCTACGACGCAGCCATCACGTTCATTGAGAAAAACCAGCGCAGGCCGTTTTACGTCAACGTCTGGGGGCACACTCCACACCATCCGATCAATCCCGCGGACCCCTGGGTGCAACGCTGGGCTGAGCTGAAGGTCAACGACGCGGATTTCCCCGCGCAGATGCGCACCAAGTTTAGCGAGGTGCGCAAGGGCGGCGGCAACGTGGACGACGGCATGCGTCGTTATCTCGCCGATCTTGAGTCGCTCGACGCCAGCGTGGGCCGCCTCTTGGAGCGGATCGATCAACTCGGCCTGACGGAAAATACGATTGTCGTTTTCAACAGCGACCAAGGCGCGGACATGACGAAGGCCGGCAACGGCGGACTGCGTTTCAACCAGATGGGCAGCAATGGCGCGCAGCGCGGGGGCAAGCACACGCATTGGGAGGGCGGCATGAATGTGCCCTGGATCGTGCGCTGGCCCGGCCACGTGCCCGCCGGCCGCACCGACGAACATTCGGTCATCAGCGGCGTGGACTGGCTGCCGACGCTTTGCGGGATCACGGGCGTGAAAATTAATGCCAGCGAGTTCGAAGGTGAAGACGCTTCGGCTGCGTGGCTCGGTCAGGCCCCGCACGTCCGCACCAAACCCCTGCTGTGGAAAACCAGCGCGCCCGGCAGTGATTCTTTCATCCGGGAAGGCCCCTGGAAACTGCGCCGCCCGACCCGCAAGAGCGATGGCCAACTCGAACTCTACGACCTCGTGGCCGATCCCACGGAGTCGAAGAACGTCGCTTCGCAGCAACCCGCCCTCGTGAGAGAACTCGCCACGAAACTGGCAGCGTGGGTCGCCACCCTCCCAACGACCTACATCAAAACGAACGATCCCGACAATTAAGCCGTGCCCTCCCCCGCCTCGCCCTCATCCGAGACGGCATTCGGGTCCTCGTGTAGCTGTCGTCAGCCGTGGGGTCGGCCCTCTCCGCGGCTCGAGCCCGCCTCTTCGTCTTCATCGGCGACACCTGTCCCCAAATCGCCCGGCCAACGCCGCGCACAACCGTGCTGCGCTAGGTGTCGTGATGGCGCGCGGCTCCGGCATCGTTTACGTCCACGACGCGACCGGCCTCCTCGGCACCGACATCAAACCCGACGCCGATCATCCCCGGTTCCACGGGGTGGGCGGCTACTTCGCGCACCAAAGCCACCATTACGCCGTCCGCTTCGCACAATCCCGTCTGTCGCGGCAGCCGTGAGGCCACGGTGAACGACGGGCCCGCCACGGACAACTCCCTCGGCTCCGCGAACGCCCCGCTCTCGATGGGCGCCACCGGGCCGACCACTTCGCTCCTCCCGCCCGGCGCTCCCGCCGTCAAAACCCCGTTTCCCATTTGTCTTCGCGCCGGCCGCCCGCGCAGACTCTCCAACAACTCCACCCCCACCCGCCCGCGCCAGCCCCGCCCTCCGCCCATGAAAACGCCGTTCATTTTTCTCCTCCTTGTCACCGTCGCCTCCGGTTTCGCGGCCGCCCCGACCCCGCGGCCGAACGTCGTTCTCATCATGGCCGATGACCAAGGCTGGGGCGACACCGGCTACAACGGCCATCCCGAACTCAAGACGCCGCACCTCGACCAGCTCGCCGCCAGCGGCCTGCGCTTCAACCGCTTCTACACGGCCCATTTCAACTGCTCGCCCACCCGCGGCAGCATCATGACCGGCCGGCATCCGGACCGCTACGGCACCTTCAGCCCGGGCGCTCCAATCCGCGCCCAGGAGCTGACGGTCGCGCGGGTCCTGCAGTCCGCCGGTTACGCCACCGGCCATTTCGGCAAATGGCACCTCAACGGTAAAAACGGCGATCGGAACACCACCGCCCTCCCCGGCCGCGCCATCCTCGCCAACGATCCGCTTTCGCCCGGCAAGCTGGGCTTTGACGAATGGGTGTCCGCCGATAATTTCTTCGACCTCGATCCGGTGCTCGGTCGCAACGGCGTCCCCGAAAAATTCCAAGGCGATAGCTCCGACGTCACGACCGACGAGGCGCTGAAGTTCATCCGCCGCCGGGCGGCCGCCGCGCAGCCGTTTCTCGCAGTCGTCTGGTTCGGCTCGCCGCACGTGCCCCATCAGGCTCTGCCTGCGGACAAGGCTGCCTACGGCGCGCTGCCGGAGGCGGATCAAAATTACTACGGCGAGCTCACCGCCGTCGATCGTAGCGTGGGCCGCTTGCGGGCCGCGCTGCGCGAGCTGCGAATCGCAGACAACACCCTGCTTTGGTACAACAGCGACAACGGCGGCAACGCCGGGCCGAAATCCACCGGCAACCTGCGCGGCTCGAAAGGTACCCTGTGGGAGGGCGGCCTCCGCGTCCCCGGCCTCGTCGAGTGGCCCGCGCGCATCCCGCGGCCGTTCGTCAGCGAGATGCCGTGCTCGACCCTCGATATTTACCCGACCGTCCTCGCGGCCACCGGGGCCGTGGCCCAAAACCAAATCCTGCCGCTCGACGGCATCAACCTGCTGCCCCACTTCGATCGCCAGACCGAGACCCGCACCCAAGCCCTCCCGTTCTGGAACCACGCGGGGGCACAGCCGGGCCATGCCGCCTGGTTGGAGTGGCCGTACAAGCTGCACACCCACCCCGTGGCCGCCCGCGGCGCCAAGAAGAGTAAACCGGCAGGCGAGCCGATTCCCGCCGTCCAGCTCTATGATGTGTCCAAGGACCCGAAGGAAACCACCGACCTCGCTGCGCAGGAACCGGCCCGCGTCGCCCGGATGACCGCCGCCCTCGCCGCATGGCAAGCCTCCGTCGAAAAGAGCCTCGCCGGCGCAGACTATCCGGCGGCCGCGCGATGAAACGCCGCCTCTGCCTGCTCGCGGTCGCCGTCCTGTTCGCCCCGGCCTTCGCGGGCGCAGCGTCCCCCGCCGCTGCCTCCACCCTCACCGGGAAAGTCATGGTCGGCTACCAAGGCTGGTTCAACGCCGAGGGCGACGGCGCCCACCGCGGCTATAACCACTGGACCCGCGGCAACGTCAGGCCCGCCCCCGGCAAGGTCCGCATCGACCTGTGGCCCGACCTCACCGAATTCCCCGCGGCCGAACGTTTCTCGACCGATCTCGTTCACGCCGACGGCCAGCGCGCCGAGGTCTTCAGCTCGTATGTCCGTCCAACGGTCGTGCGCCATTTCTCGTGGATGAAGGAACACGGCATCGACGGCGTTTTTCTCCAGCGTTTCATCAACTCGCTCTCCCGCGGCAATTCCCTCGCCGCCAATAACGCCGTGCTCGAAAACGTCCGTGCCGGCGCTCGCCAACACGGCCGCGTGTACGCGCTCATGTATGATCTCAGCAGCCTCGCACCCGGCCAAGCGGACCTCCTGATCAACGATTGGAAAAAACTCCTCCGCGACACCAAGCTCACGAGCGACCCCGCTTACCTGCGCCACCACGGCAAACCGCTGCTCGCCCTTTGGGGGTGCGGCTTCAAGGACGACGACAAGCCCCGCCCCACGCTCGCCGACTGGCGCAAGATCCTCACGTTTCTCAAAGACGACCAAGAGAGCGGGGGCCTGGCGATCATGCTTGGCGTGCCCAGTTTTTGGCGCACCCAAACCCGCGACACGATCCCCGAGCCCACGTTCTTGGAACTCGTCCAACTCGCCGACGTGGTCTCCCCGTGGACGCCCGGCCGCTACCGCACGCCCGAAGCCGCCGCCACGCACGCCGCCACCGTCTGGCAACCGGACATCGCTTGGTGCCAAGCGCGCAAGATCGACTTTCTCCCCGTCGCCTTCCCCGGGTTCAGCTGGCACAACCTGAAACCGACCGAACCCCTCAACGCCATCCCCCGCCTCGGCGGCCGTTTCTTCTGGTCGCAGATCGCTGCCGCGAAACGCGCCGGCGCCGACATGCTCTACGTGGCCATGTTCGACGAAGTCGACGAGGGCACCGCGATTTTCAAAGTGACGAACGCTCCACCGGTCGGTCCCGGCGAAGGCGTCGAGTTCGCCACCTACGAAGGTCTGCCGAGCGATCACTATCTCCGGCTCACCGGCCTTGCCGGTAAAGTCATCCGCGGGGAACATCCCGCCACCTCAGACCTCCCCTTCCCTGTCCCCGCCGCGACCCATCCGTGAAACCTCCCCTTTCTTTCCGGCTCTGCGCGCTGTTTGCTGCGCTGTTCGCCAGCGCATCCGGCGCCACCCCGCCGAAGAAACTCAACGTCCTCCTCATCGCCGTTGACGATCTGCGCGACACGCTCGGCTGTTACGGCAACCCCGCCGTCAAGACGCCGCACATCGATCGCCTCGCCGCGCGCGCCGTCCGCTTCGACCGCGCCTACGTGCAATACACGGTCTGCAATCCCAGCCGCAGCTCGTTCCTCACCGGACTCCGCCCCGACCAGACCGGCGTCACCGACAATCGCACGATGCTAAGGGCACGTCTGCCCGCGGTCATCACCTTGCCCCAACTGCTCAAAGAGGACGGACGGCACGCGGCCGCCTTCGGGAAAATCTTTCACCTCGGCGGCGGTCGCGATGCGGCGCTCCGCGCCCAGTGGATGGACCTGCCCAAATCCTGGCACACCGCGCAGTCCTTCGAAGCGACTCCGCTCGGCCGAAAAAAACTCGCCGGCCGCGATCTCACCCAGGGAAAACTGGCCTGGTGCAACTGGGGCGCTATGGACGGCGACGACGACGACCAGCCCGACGGCCAGATCGCGCGCGCCGTCAGCGCCGAAATTGAAAACCTCGGCGACCGCCCGTGGATCATCGGCGCCGGCTTCATGAAGCCGCACGATCCCTTCGTCGCTCCGAAAAGCTATTTTGACCTGTATCCGGAAAGTGCGATCGCCCTGCACCGCCCGCCCGGGGACCAAACCCCCGCTCCGCCCCTCGCCGTCGGTTTCGGCGAACTCGGCACGGCCTTCGGCCGGTTCACCGACCGCGAGCGCCAGGAATTCCTCCGCGCCTACTACGCCTGCACGTCCTACATGGACGCGCAGGTGGGCCGCGTGCTCGCCACCCTCGATCGCCTGCAACTGTGGGACAACACGATCGTTATCTTCCTCGGTGACCACGGCTACCACCTCGGCGAGCGCGCTTGGTGGAATAAGAACACCCTCTTCGAACGCAGCTGCCGCGCGCCTTTCCTGATCGCCGCCCCCGGCATGAAGCCCGGCGTCGCCCGCGGTCTCGTCGAATTCGTCGATCTCTACCCGACCATCGCCGATCTCTGCGGGCTCACCCCGCCGCCCCACCTCGCCGGCCATAGCCTCCGCGCGCTCCTCCGCGACCCCGCCTCGCCCGGCAAACCCGCCGCCTTCACCCTCGTCACCCGCGGCACCGCCCGTGGCGATTCCCTCCGCACCGATCGCTGGCGCTTCACCCGCTGGAGCGATGGCCCCATCGAACTCTACGATCACGCGACCGATCCCGAAGAGGATCGTAACGTCGCTTCCACCCACCCCGACATCGTCCGGGATCTGGATCGCCAACTCTCGTCGGCCCTCCAGCAACCCGCCGTCCCCCGCCTCTGATTCTTCGCCCATGCACCCCCCCCGCGTTCTCGCCGTTCTCCCGCTTTTGCTCCTCGCGCTCTTGGCCCGCCTCGACGCTGCAACGCCCGTCCGCAAACCCAACTTCCTCTTCATCTACTCCGACGACCAGCGCTGGGACGCGATGGGCGTCGTCCAGCGCGAGCAGGGCGACCGCGCGCGTTGGCCGTGGTTTCAGTCGCCCCACCTAGACCGGCTCGCCGCCGAAGGCGTCCGCTTCCGCAACGCCTTCGTCACCCTCTCGCTGTGCGCGCCCAGCCGCGCCGCCTTCCTCACGGGTCGCTATAATCACGCCAACGGCGTCGCCAACAACCACACGCCGTTCCCGCTCGACAGCGTCACCCATGCGAGTCTCCTGCGCACCGCCGGCTACACGACGGCCTATATCGGCAAATGGCACCACGGCAGCCAGAGCGGCCAACGCCCCGGCTTCGACTACTCCGCGAGCTTCGTCGGCCAAGGAAAATACTTCGACTGCCCCGTCGAGATCAACGGCGTGTCCACGCCAACGAAGGGCTGGATCGACGATGTCGATACCGACTTCGCGATCAACTTCATCAAACAGAACCAAGCCCGCCCTTTCTCGATGGTGGTCGGCTTCAAGTCACCCCACGGCCCGCGCGGCGGCGCGAATCTGCCCGAGCGCCTGCGCACCAAATTCGCCGGCGGGACCACCCGCCCCGTGCCGAATCTCACCACACCCGCGATCTACCGGCCGGGCGCTGCCGCCGCCGGCCAGGCCGCGCCGGGCCCGCCGGTGGTCGAAGCCCATCTGGACTATTTTCGCCACGTCGCCGGCGCCGACGAAAACCTCGGCCGCTTGCTCCAGACCCTCGACGACCTTGGACTCACCGACGACACCGTCGTGATTTATTCCAGCGACAACGGCTACTATCTCGGGGAACACGGCCTCGGCGACAAGCGTTCCCTCTACGAAGAGTCCCTGCGCGTCCCGTTGCTCGTGCGCTACCCGCGCCTCGTCGCCAAAGGCCAGACGCTGGACGAAATGGTGCTCAACATCGACCTGGCACCGACGCTCCTCGAACTCGGCGGCGTACCCGTGCCGCGCGCGATGCAAGGCATGAGCTGGGTACCGCTCCTCACCGGAAAAAATCCCCCGTGGCGCCAGTCGTTTCTCGCCGAGTATTTTTATGAAAATAATTTCGAGACTCCGACGATGCTCGGCGTCCGCACCGCCAACGCAAAAATCATCCAGTATCCCGGCCACCCCGAGTGGACCGAAGTCTTCGACCTTGCGATCGACTCCTACGAAATGAAAAACCTCGCTGCGGATCCTGCTCGCCGCGTCCAACTCACCGCCGAACTCGCCGCGCAAATCAAAGCCACCGGTTACGTCGTCCCCCCCGGCATGGATCAGCCCGGTGATCTCTCCGCGAAAGCCGCCAAGAAAAAGGCCAAGGCGAAGCAGGAATAGCGCGCCGCCGCCCCACTTTGCCCGACCCCGCCCCCGGCGGTTGTAGGCCCGGTCGCCGACCGGGCGCCCGACAAGTCACGCTGGCGATCTCTCCCCATGCCAAACCTCCGACGCCTTACGCTCCTCCTCTTGTTGATCGGCGCGCCGTGCGCCCGAGCCCCTGCGGCCGAGCGCCCGGCGCAGCAGCCGAATATCGTCTTCATCCTCATCGACGACCTGCCGTGGTTCGGCACGCCGGTGCGCATGAGCCCCGATTTGCCGGAGTCGGCGATGGCTTTCCGCCACATGCCCAACGTCGAAAAACTGGCGACGCAGGGCATGACGTTTCGCAACGCCTACGCGGCCGCCGGGATGTGTGGTCCGTCGCGGTGCTCGATCCAAACCGGCATGATGACCGCCCGCCACCTTTACAGCGGCAACGGCGGCTTCGGCGAGAAAACCAACGGCACCGTCGAATACCTCAGCCGCGGACAGGACGCCGCGCGGCCGCTCCTCCAGCCGGAGCCGCAGGGCAACCTCCGCTTTCCCTCCCTCGGCGATCTCTTCAAATCCGCCGGCTATGCCACCGCGCATTTCGGCAAGTGGCATCTCTACGGCGGCGGGCCGGCCAAGCACGGCTACGACGAGAGCGACGGCGACACCGACAACAAAACCAGCCGACCCGACGACCCGCCGGACGATCCCAAGCTGATGTTCAGCCTTACCCGGCGCAGCGTCGATTTCATCGAACGCCAGGCGAAAGCCGGCCGCCCCTTCTTGGTCCAAGTTTCCCACTACGCGACCCACGCCCGCTATCAGGCGACGAAGAAAACCCTCGAGCGCTACGAAAAAAATCCGGTGTTCGCGAAGATCGCCCACCCGCGCGAGCGCCAGAACGCGATCGTCGGCGCCGCCATGGCCGAAGATCTCGACACCTCAATCGGCCACGTGCTCCAGAAACTCGACGCACTCGGCCTCGCCGAAAACACCTACGTGGTCTTCACCGCCGACAACGGCTACCGTACGTGGAACCAGGCCCACGATCCGCTCCGCGGCGCGAAATGGTGGCTCTGGGAGAACGCCCTCCGCGTGCCGCTGATCGTGCGCGGCCCCGGCATCGCTGCCGCCTCGCGGAGCACCGTCAACGTCGTCGGCTACGATTTCCTCCCGACCTTCGCCGATCTCACCGGAGCCACGGCCCACCTCGGCCCGAACATCGACGGCGTGAGTTTCAAACGCCTCCTCTTCGGCGGCCAACCCACCGCCCAGGACCTCACCCGCCCGCTCTATTTTCACTACCCCCACTACCGCGTCGCGCCGCCGGCTTCCGCCCTCATCGTCGGCGACACGAAGTTGATGCACTGGTATGAATGGCCGGACCAACGCTTCGTCTACGACCTCACCCGCGACCTCGGCGAGAAGAACAATGTCGCGGCCGCAGATCCGGCCCGCACCGCCCAACTCCAGCGCCAGCTGATGGACGGGTTGAAAACCGCTGGAGCCTATTTCCCAAAACCAAATCCGAACGCGGATCCCAAAGCCAAGCGCTACGACCCCGCCAACCTCGCCGACCAGGGCGAAAGCGGCGATCCGGAGGCCGCCGATGCCGATGCTCCTCCGGCGGGCACGAAGAAGAACGGCAAAGCCAAGAGGCAGAGATAGTCCGTCCCGGACGGTCCCCGTCGTCCTTCCGTTCTTCCCTCCGGGGGGCGTGCGTTGACTGCCCCGGCCGGAGATAGTTTAGGGCCACGGAAGGCGAAGAGTTTAAACTGCAGACCAACCGCACGCGTCAGTGGACGATGCTCGCTACCTATTCCGTGAATGACGTGACGTTTGGTCGTGTGTTCGCCCTGGTGCGCCCGCACCGCGCCGCCGCCGGCACCGCAGCCACCGCCGCTGACCTCGGGCGCGACGCCGCGACCAGCATTACCCAACTCGAACTCAAAACCGCCGAGGGCAATAGCTCCACCGTCCGCTGTAAAGCTGCGGCCCGATCACGCGCGACCGCTTGGAAGCAGGTAAACTCAAAGGCTTGGCGGTCGGTGCCGCCTTCCGCGACGCGTCGGGTAAAATCCGCACCAGGTCGTCGTCAACGCCATCGTCGTCCCCCCGAAGCGCCGCACCGAGAGCTCCGTCACGACCGTCACGAGGGAGTGGTCATTTCAGGCCGCTTTCGAGCTAAGATTCACGCGAGGTGTCGGAGCCTGCTTGTAGGCGTTGGCTCCGAGCTGAATTGCTTGCGAGCAGGCTCCTGCGTGCCGGCAGATTAGTCCCAACTTGATCGCGAATTGGGAAAAGTCCTGCGGG
>CANHJG010000084.1 GCA_947461205.1 Opitutia bacterium | reverse complement strand
TGAGGCGGCCGGTTTTGGGGTCGACGCGGAAAACGGCGACGGTGTGGCTGTCCTGGTTTTCGGCGAGGAGCCAGGTGCCGGTGGGGTCGAGGGCGAAGTGGCGCGGGGTATTGCCGAGGGTCGATTGGTGGGCGATGAGCGTCAGCCGGCCCGTGGCGGCGTCGACGGCGTAGGCGACGATCGTGTCGTGACCGCGGTTGGAGCCGTAAAGGAATTGGCCGTTGGGGTGGGCGATGACTTCGGCGGTGCTCGTGCCGCGTTGCACGGTTTCACCGGGCGGAAGCGTAGAGATCGTCTGGAGGGCGGTGAGTGTCCCCGTGGCGGCGTCGTAGCGGAAAGCCGTCATCGTGCAGAGCAGCTCGCTGATGACGTAGGCGAACCGACCGCCGGGATGAAACGCGAGGTGGCGGGGGCCGGAGCCGGGCGGGAGCGACGTGCCGCTGGCGGCGGGGGCGGTGAGTCGTGCGGTGGACGGGGCCAAAGCGTAGGTGAGGACGCGGTCGAGGCCGAGGTCGGGGACGAAGGCGAAGCGGTTGTCGGGGGAGACCACGATTTGGTGGGCGTGCGGCGCCTTTTGGCGGGCGGGGTTGACGCTGGAGCCGGTGTGCTGGACGACGGTGCCGAGGGCGCCGAGGCGGCCGTCGGGTTGGAGCGCGACGGCCGAGACGCCGCCGCCGCCGTAGTGGGCGACGAGAAGGGCGCGGCCGGTAGTATCCACAGATATGTGACAAGCGCCGACGCTGCCAGTGTCCTGTTGGTTGAGGAGGGTGAGGGCGCCGGAGTGCGCATCGAGGGCATAGGCGCTGAGCCCCTTGCCCGGAGTGCGTTGGGCGTCGGCGCTTTCGTCGATGGCGTAGAGAAATTTTCCGGTGGGATGGAGGGCGAGCCAGGCGGGATCTTTGGTTTCGGCGGCGAGTTCGGTGGGCGAGAGGCGGCCGGTTGCGACGTCGAGGCGGGAGCGGTAAATGCCCTTGCTGGTGGATTTGGCGTTGGTGTAGGTGCCGAAGTAGACGAAGAACTCCTTCTCGGCAGCGAAGGCGCAGGCCGTGGCGGTAAGCATAGCGAGGGCGAGGGTGAGGGGGCGGAGCATGGGAGAAGGAGAGAAAGAGAGAGGGGGAGAAGGGGAGAGGGGGAGAAGGGCGGCGCTTCGCGCGGAGACATCCAGCTGGATCGCCACGTCGCTGCGCTTCTCGCGATGACAAACAAGGGGCGTCGCTGCGCTCCTCGCGAAGACAATCACCAGCTGAGTTCGAGGATGCGGCCGGGGTTCATGGGGCGGGTGCCGTGTTTGCCGACGGGGCGCGTGTATTCGAGGATGTAGAGTTTTTTGCCGACCTGAAGGAAATCGATCGGGCGGGCGAGCGGAGCGAAGAACGTAGTCATGCGGGCTTCGTAGACGTTGGCGGCGTTGCGCTGCAGGTCGACGGCGAGGAGGTCGTAGCCGTAGCTGTCATCGAGGAGGAAGTTGCCGAAGCGGCCGACGAGCATTTTACCGCGGAGCGGGGCGGGCCAGTCGGCGTTGCAGAAGAGCATGCCGGCGGGGGAGGAGTGGGCATCGAAGGTGGCGATGGGCTTCGTCTCCGAGCCGCCGGCGGCGGGCCCGAAGTTGCGGATGGCGGGCGTGATCGTCAGGCCGGGGGGGACGTCGGGGGTGTAGGTGTAGGGTTTGTCGGTGGCGGGAAAGTCGGCGTATTGATAGGGGAAGCCGTAGTGTTTGCCCTGTTCGACGTGGTCCATCTCTTCCGGGCGATGGGCGTCGGGGCCGTTGGAGACGCTGAAGAGATCGCCGCGGTCGTTCCAAGCGAAGGTCCACGCATTGCGGATACCGCGGGCGAAGACTTCGATTTTGGGCACGTCGGCGTGGGGGTCGATGCGCCAGATGGCGGCGGTGATGTCGGTCTCGCCGCCTTTCCAGTAGATGGTTTCCTTCTTGAAAATACCGCCGTCGACTTCGCCGCCGTCGGTGCGGGCGCCGCTGCTGACGTAGATCAGGCCGTCGGGCCCTTCGGCGATGTGGCAGACCCCGTGATTGTAATAACTGAAGCCCCACGGGTAGCTCGAGCGCAACCACGGCTTGAGGCGGGGGACGCCGGTGGCGTCGAGGGGTTCGGATCGGAAAATGACGACGCGATTGATGTGCCAGGGTTGTTCGGCGACGCGTTGGTTGGTGACGAGGTAGAGGCGTTTTTTCGAGTCGATCGTCATGCCGAGGACGTCGATTTTTCCGGCGCCGAGTTCGGCGTAGTCCTTGGCGACGAGGACGCGGGCGAGGTTCCCGGTGGCGGGTTCGAGGCGATAGAGTTCACCGCTGTTGTTGAGCACGAGCAGCCAGTCGACGCCGGGCATGGTGGCGAGCTTGACGGCGTGGACGGGGAGGCGGACGACCTCGCGGAGCCGGTAGCCGGCGGGCGGCGGCGGGAGCGGGGCGAAGGGATCGTTTTTGTCGGCGTCGGTGGCGGCGAGGGCGGCGCGAACCTGTTTCACCTCGGCGGGCGTGACGGCGTCGCCGCGGTTGCCCCAGGCGCTGCGGACGTAGGTGAGGACGTCGGCGACCTGCTGGTCGTCCATGGGGGCGGGTGCGGGCATCACGCCCTGATATTCGACGCCGTTGACGACGATGGGGCCGCCGACGCCCTGGAGGGCGATGCGGATGCTGCGGTCTTTGTCGGCGAGGAGGTAGTCGGACTGGGCGAGCGGGGGGAAGATGCCCTTGATGCCCTCGCCGGTGGCTTGGTGGCAGGCGGAGCAGTTAATTTGATACAAGGCCGCGCCAGCGCCCGGGGAGGACTCGGCGGTGGCAGCCACGGGGGCCGAGAGCGAGGCGAGGAGCGGCAGGGCGACGGCAAACACGCGGGGTAGCATCCCAGCGTGGCTAGGGGAGCGCCGGGGCGGGTCAAACCATTAAGCGAGATGAAACTCGTGTTGTGGGAATACGGCGTTTAAGTAGGCGAAAATATGCCCCAAGATCCCCACGCCCAGTTCGACCACACGGTCCTTGAAATGATTGAACACAGCCCGATCGGGGCGGTGCCGTTCACGCCGACTTACCAGGATGCGATGAAGCGGCTCTACGCCTCGCACCAGGTGTATGCGGATGCCGATCACAAGAACGGGCATGTCACGGCGCGGTCGCTGGCGAAGAAGCCGCATTTTCAGGCGAACAACTTGGAGTCGGTGATCGCCGGGAAGATCGGGCCGGAGCAGTTGGAGAGCAACGGGAGCATTTTTGACCGCTATGTGAAGTCGCTGCCGGCGGCGGTGCAGGCGCGAGCGGAGACGTTTCGGCTGACGGTGGCCGGCAAGGTCGCCCACCATCGTGCGAAGGGGGGCGGCGACGAGAAGCTCGCCGTCGTGCACGACCCGATCCACACGTTGTTCCTCGTGCCGGGGGCGGGCCCGAACGCGGCATTGCCGGGGAATTATCTGCATGGCGCGGCGGTGCAACTGCGGGCGACGGGCGACAGTCCGTGGGCGGTGCACGTGCACGATTCCGACGACGGCCACGCGCTGAGCGACGTGCCGACGATGGGGGAGGCGCTCAGGAAAGTGGTCGAGGTGATGGAGTGTTCGCCGTTCAAGATGGACGAGTTGGAGGCGCTCGGCTTCACGCTGAAGTGAGATGCACGTGCGGCTGGCAGAGGTGAACGTATGACGCTCGCTGAACTCGGATGGACGGACGCCCTCGCGCTCGCCTTCGCGCCGCATGCGGCGGCGGGACTGGAACCGGCACGCGTGGTGTGCGAGCTGCGGCGGAATTTCTATGCCGTGCACACGGCGGCGGGCGAGGTGCTGGGCGAGTGCGGCGGGGGGTTTTTCCACCACGCGAGGACGCCCGACCAGTTTCCGGCGGTCGGCGATTGGGTGGCGGTGAAGCGGCGGGACGGCGAGCCGCGGGCGGATTTGCACGCCGTGCTGCCGCGGCGTACCAAGTTTTCGCGGCGTGCCTCGGGCTCGGAGGTGATCGAGCAGATCGTGGCCGCCAACATCGACACGGTGTTTCTCGTCAGCGGGCTCGACCGGAATTTCAATCCGAAGCGCATCCAGCGTTTTCTGGTCGCGGCGCAGGAGAGCGGGGCGGTGCCGGTGATTATTTTGAACAAGTCCGATGTCTGCGACGATGCGGACGCGGTGCGGCGCGAAGTCGAGGGGCTGGCGCCCGGCGTGGCGGTGCTGATCACAAGCACGACCACGCGCAAGGGGCTGAAAGTGCTTGCGGCGAATTACGGGCAGCCGGGGCGGACGGTGGCGTTCATCGGGTCCTCCGGGGTGGGGAAATCGAGCCTGATCAATGCGCTGGTGCGCGATTTTGATGCGCCGCTGCCGACGGGCGAAGTGCGCGAAAAGGACAGCAAGGGGCGGCACACGACAACGCGACGTGAGCTCGTGCTGACGCCGTCGGGCGCGCTGGTGATCGATACGCCGGGGATGCGGGAACTCCAGCTCTGGGGGGTGGAGGACGGCGTCGAAGATGCCTTTGCGGACCTCAAGGCGCTCGCGCTGCGCTGCCGCTTCACGAATTGCGGGCACAACAATGAACCGGGCTGCGCGGTCCGCGTGGCGCTCGCCGGCGGGGAACTGGCGGAGGCGCGCTTCGACGCTTATCGAAAATTAAAGGCCGAGAAAGAGGCGAGTGCGCCGAAGGAACGAAAGCCCGGCGCGTTCGCGAGCAAGCCCAGCTGGAAGCAGAAGACGGAAGGGCTAAAGCCGTTCCGGCACCGCCAACATCACGACGACTGAGGTGGGGCGGAGTCGGTTGCCGCAAACGAAGACGCGAGGGCCGCGGTCGGCGCAGGAACGGCGGCGGGCGCGTTGGGTGCGGTGCCGATGGGCGCGGCGACGCGGGGAATGCGGTGGCCGGCGATGGCGATGAGTTCGACGTAAACCTCGGCGCCGCCTGTGCCGGCAATGCCATCGATGGCCGCACCCACGGCATTCAGCGGGGTCGTTTCCGCGGTGGGGCCGGTGGCGCCGACCCGGCAGGCGAACTCCCACAGATCGAAGCCCTCGGGCAGCGTCTTGCCGCGCTCGCGCTTCACGTAGCGGCGGACGTCGTGTTTGATGGCTTCGACCACGCGGGGGTCGGCCCGGCCGGGTACGTGCAAGGGAAACGTCTTTTTCATTTGGACGGGGAGCGTGCCGGACGTCGGCGCGCGTGAGGAGCACTATCTCAACAATTTTTTGCGGAAGCCGGGCCGGGTTCCGGGGCGGAAAGCCGCCGGGCGGACGTTTTCGGCGTTGTTATGTTCGTTCCAAGCGGATGGCGGGCGAACGAGTTGACGGAGCCGGCGCGGGGCGGATGGAATAGGCGTCGTGTTCGTCGTCGGCCGGTTCAGAGTGCGCCGGCTCGACAAGAACACACCGGAAAATCTGAAACTGCAAAGTGTCCCGTCACTCCGACGGGCGCGGGGCGGGTTCTTTGGCGAGCGCCACCAACCATGAGAGACGACTATCTGCAGGCCGCCCTGAAAGTGATCGATGATCCGAACATTCTCGTGAATGTGATTTCGCGTCGCGTGAAGCAGCTGAAGCGCGGCAACCGTGCGCTCGTTGAGTCTCTGGAAAAACTTTCGCCGGAAGACACCGCACTCCGCGAGGTGATGGAAGGCAAGATCAGCTACGAACTCGCGACGAAGGAAACGCTCGTGCACGGCGGACGCTGAGCCCGTATTCAAACGAATTTTCCCAGCGGGGCAGGAGTGCTTCCGCGGCCCCTTTCGGGTCCGTGCGGATTCCATCTTGCTTGTTGGCGGGAATAAGTATCAAACCACCTGTGTTGAGGAGGATTAGAGACCGAACATCGCGCCTAGACGCCGTCGTCTAGACCTGAGATCCCCTTTAGTTCACGACGGTAACCAACCTAGATAAATCCCATGGCTAAATCCCAAAATTCCAAGAAGCAGACGAAAAAAGCTCCGGCCAAAACGCCGGCCCAAAAGAAGGCTGTCAAGGCCGCCAAGAAGGGGAAGTAAGGACTTTCCTTTCGGCCGATCGTCCGGCCGAATTCCAACGGCACAGCTCACCGCTGTGCCGTTTTTTTGTGCTCGAAACCCGGGCACCGCCGGGATCGGCCGGGTGGGGGCGCCCGGGAGGGAGGCGGTCCGTCTGGGCCGTGGAATTAGGCGCTGCTGGTGCGGGTCGAGACCTCGATGACGTCGTGGGGCGCGGCTTCCTTCTGGCCGGCGGGACTGACGCGGATGTAGCGGGCGTTGGCGCGGAGTGCGCCGAGGGTCGCGGCGCCCAGATAGCCCATGCCGCTCTGCACGCCGCCGATGAGGGTGCCGAGCACGTCGTCGACGGAACCGCTGACCTCCTTGAGGGCTTCGATCCCCTCGGCGGCGACCTTGCGGGTCTGGTCGTTTTTGTCGTGGCCGTATCGGGCGGCGCTGCCGGCCTTCATCGCCGAGAGGCTGCCCATGCCGCGGTATTGTTTATACACCTTTCCGCTGATCTCCATGATTTCGCCGGGTGCCTCGCGGCAGCCCGCGAGCAGGCCGCCCAAAATGACGGCGTCGGACAGGGTGAGGGCCTTGACGATGTCGCCGCTCTTGGTGATGCCGCCGTCGGCGATCAGTTTGACGCGGCCGGATTTCGCGGCGTGGGAGGCGACATGGAGCGCGGTGAGCTGAGGGATGCCGACGCCGGCGACGATGCGCGTGGTGCAGATCGAGCCCGGTCCCTGCCCGATTTTCACGGCGTTCGCGCCGCAGTCGGCGAGGAACGCCACCCCGGCAGCACTGGTGACGTTGCCGGCGATGAGGGTGAGGTCGGGGAACGCGCCGCGGACGAGTTTGACGACGTCGCCGACCCCGGAGGTGTGTCCATGGGCGGTCGATACGGCAAGGGCGTCGACGTGCTCGGCGACGAGGTGGCCGACGTGTTCGAGGATCTTGGCGCGGTCGAGGGTGCCGTCGGGTTTCCGGACGGGCGAGAGCGCGGCGCCGACGACGAGGCGGAAGTGGGAGTCGCGGGAGGGCTTGCGGCGCGACTTGGCCTCGGCGGTAATTTTCTCGACGTCAGAGCTGGTGACTAGGCCGCGGAGGCGGCCGGCGGCATCGACGACGAGCATTTTGTTGATGCCAACGTGACGGGTGAAAAACGCATCGGAGGACCTGATGGGATCTTTGGCGACGGCGCTCTGTTTCTCGGTGATGAGTTGCGCGCGGGGGGTCATCACCTCGGCGACGGTCTTCGTTTTGTAACGGTCCTTGACCACGTTGCCGGAGAGGAGGCCCACGAGAAGGCCGGTGGCGTCGACGACCGGAAAGGTGGAGAAAGAAAAGCGCTTGGTTTCGATGAGCAGGAGGACGTCGCCGATGAGTTGCGTCGGCGAGACGGTGATGGGGTCCTGGATGAGACCGTGGATGTGGCGCTTGACGCGGGCGACTTCCTTCACCTGGTCGCGGGCGGGCATGTTGTAGTGAATCAGCCCGAGGCCGCCGTTGAGCGCCATGGCGATGGCCATGCGCGACTCGGTGACGGTGTCCATATCGGACGAGATGATAGGGATCTGCAGGCGGAGGGCCTCGCTGAGCGACGTCGAAGTGTCGGCGTCTTTAGGGAGAATCTCCGAATAGAGCGTCGCAAGGGAGACGTCGTCGAAGGTGAGGGCGGTCGGCCGATTGGCGCGAAAGAAAGCGTCGGCCGGCAAATAAAACTCGGCGTCGGCGGACGCGGCCTGGGCGGTGGTGGACGTGGCAACCTTTGTCATAGATTGCCATGAACGGAGTAGGGGTGGTGCGGCGGAGCGCAAACAGAAAGTCGGGTTTGCGCGCGGGCGCCCGAAGGTATGACGTGGAAGGCGTGAGCCATCTTTTTCAGTTTCGCCGATATCGACTGCCGCTGCGCGCTCCGGTGCGGACGGCCCATGGCGTGTGGACGGAGCGGGAAGGGGTGGTGGTGCGGCTGGAGAATGTCGTGGGCGCGGTGGGTTTCGGGGAGGCGGCGGTGATTCCGTGGTTTGGCACGGAGACGGTGGACGAGGCGGAGGCGGCGTTCCGGGAGGTGGGCGACCGCGTCGATGCGGAGCGCATGGCGGCCGTGCCGGTGAAGTTGGCGGGTGTGCGCCATGCGCTCGCGGCGGCGATGGCGGATTTGGCGCGCGAGCCGGCGCAGGAGGCGGACGGGGCGCGGCGGAAATTTTTGCCGGTGGCGGCGCTGTTGCCGGCGGGCCGGGGCGCACCGGCGGCGGTGCGGGCAAGGGCGGAGCTGGGGTTTCGGGTTTTCAAATGGAAAGTTGGGGTGGGCGACGTGGCGGAGGAACTGCCGTTGCTGGACGAGGTGTGTGCGGTCCTGCCGCCGGGTGCGAAGGTGCGGCTCGACGCCAACGGGGCGTGGGACCGCCGGAAAGCCGAGCGCTGGTTGGAGCGGTGTGCGGACCGGCCGGTGGAGTTTGTCGAACAACCGGTGGCGACCGACGCGCGGGGCGCGGACGATGTGTTGCGCGGGTTGGCGGAGGACTTTCCGACCCCGATCGCGCTGGACGAGTCGATTGCGGGCGAGAGCGACATCGAGCGGTGGGTGGACGAGGGCTGGCGGGGGATTTTTGTGGTGAAGCCGTCGTTGCTGGGAAATGTCGAGCGGGCGCTGGAGCAGCTCGCGCAGGCGAAGGCGGCCGTGGTGTTTTCGTCCGCGCTGGAGACGGCGGTGGGGGCGAAGGCGGCGCTGCGGGCGGCGTTTCATTGGCCGGGCGAGCCGCGCGCGCTGGGCTTCGGTGTGTGGCCGTTGTTTGCGGACGCGCGGTTCGACGGGCCGTTTGCCGCGCCGTTTGTGCGGTGGGAGGATGTGGAGCGTCTCGATGCGGAGGACGTATGGAACGCCCTGAGTTAGCGCGGCGGCTCGGCGCGGTGCCGGTGGCGGCCTCCGGAGCGCCGCGGCGGCCCGCGGCGACCGTGATTGCCGAGGACCGGCCGGCAGCGTTCATGGCCGCGTTGGCCCGGGCGGTCGCGGGGCGCGGCCCGGTCTTTGTCGCGGACCCGGCGTGGGGCGCGGGCCAGCGAGCGGCGTTCGACGATCTCTTGGGGGCGGGCCGCGCCACCGCGGGCGCTGCGCCGGGCCGGGGCTGGCTGATGCTTCCGAGCGGTGGGACGGGCGGCGGGGTGAAGTTTGCGCGGCATGACGGCGAGACGATCGCCGCGGCGGTGGGCGGGTTTTGCGGACATTTCGGGCTTGCGCGGGTGAACGCGGTCGGGGTTTTGCCGCTGCATCATGTCAGTGGCTTGATGGCGTGGATGCGCTGTGCCCTGACGGGAGGGATTTATCTCCCTTGGAGTTGGGGCGACCTGAAGGAGGGGCGGCGGCCGGAGCTCGCGGCGAAGGAAACATGGGTGCTGTCGCTCGTGCCGACGCAGTTGCAGCGCCTGTTGGAGCGGCCGGGGGCGGTCGTGTGGCTGCGGCGGTTTGAAATTATTTTGGTGGGCGGAGGGCCGGTCTGGCCCGAACTGGTCGAGGCCGCGGCGCGGGCGCAGCTGCCGCTGGCGCTGGGCTACGGCATGACGGAGACGGCGGCGATGGTCACCGCGCTGCGTCCCGGCGAATTTCTGGCGGGCGCGCGCAGCAGCGGATCCGCGCTGCCGCACGCCCAGGTGACGGTCGACGCAGACGGAGTGGTCACGGTGGCGGGGGCGTCGGTGTGCCGGGGCTATTATCCGGCGTGGAGCGAGGCGCGGGAATTCCGGACGGAGGACCTGGGGGTGTTGGATGCGGCGGGGCGGCTGACGGTGCTCGGGCGGCGTGATGCGATCATCAATACGGGCGGGGAGAAGGTGCGGCCGGAGGAGGTGGAGCAGGCGCTGCGGGCCAGCGGGGAATTTTCCGACGTGGCCGTGGTCGGCGTGCCCGATGCCGAGTGGGGGCAGGCGGTGGTGGCGTGTTATCCGGCGGGCGGACGCGTGCCGGACCTCGCGCGGGCGGTGGTGGCGCTGGCCGGGCCGATGAAGCCGAAGCGGTTTGTCGCGATCGCGGACTGGCCGCGCAATGCCCAGGGGAAGCTGAACCGCGCTGCGCTCCGGGGGCTAGCGGGAGCGGGCGACGGCCATCCGGGCTGAGCGGGGCGCGGGCACGGGAATGCGCGGGCGCGTCGGGCGCCGCGGAGAAGCCGCAGTCGGTGGGGCCCGGGAAGGCGAGGATGCGGACGTGGCGCGGTCGGGTGGACGCAGGATAGGCTCCGAAAAAGCTTACGGTGGCGGGACGGTTCCTTTCAGCTGGTCCCATGAAGAAAAACGAAATTGCCGACGTGCTCACGGAGATCGGGACGCTGCTTGAGCTGAAGGGCGAGAACCCGTTCAAGGTGCGCGCGTATCAGGCGGGCGCGCGGGCGTTGGAGGCGATCGAGGAAACGGCCCTGGCGCGGCTGATCGCGGCGGGCGAACTCGGGACGATCAAGGGGTTTGGCGAGGCGCTCGTGCAGAAGGTCACGGAGCTGCAGACGACCGGCCGGCTGGAGTTTTTCGACCAGTTGAAGGCGTCGATCGAGCCCGGGTTGGCAGAGCTGCTGCAGATCCCGGGACTGGGTCCGAAGAAAATCCGCGCGCTGCATGACAAGCTCGGGATCGCGAGTATCGCGGCGTTGGCGGAGGCGTGTGCCGCGGGCCAGGTTGCGGAGCTCGACGGCTTCGGCGAAAAGACGCAGGAGAAAATTGTTGCGGGCATCCGGAACCGGGAAGCCTACGGGCGGCGGCACCACTGGTGGGCGGCCGCGGAAATTGCGGAGCCGATCGTGGCGGGTTTGCGCGCGTTGCCCCAGGTCGAGCGCGCCGAGGCGGCGGGCAGCCTGCGGCGCGGGCTCGAGACGGTGGGCGACCTGGATTTTATCGTTGCGGCGGAGGACTTCGCTCCGGTGGTGAACTGGTTTGTCACGCAGCCCGGGGTGAAAGAGGTCACGGCGCAGGGCGAGACGAAGGCGAGTGTGCGCTTCGAGAGCGGCCTGCAGGCGGACCTGCGCATCGTGCCGGCGGCCCAGTTTGCGTTTGCGCTGCACCATTTCACCGGGTCGAAGGACCACAACGTGCAACTGCGCCAACGCGCGCTCGGCCGCGGGCTCAGCCTCAGCGAGTGGGGGCTGGTGCCGGCGGAAGGCGAGGGGACGGCCAAGGCGAAGGCGGAGCAAGACACGGGGCGGAAAGTCGGCAGCGAAAAGGAACTATTCGCGGCGTTGGGGCTGCGCTTCATCCCGCCGGAGTTGCGCGAGGGTCTGGGGGAGATCGAGGCGGCGGAGGCGGGCGAGCTGCCGCGGCTTGTGGAGCTCGCGGATGTACGCGGGGCGTTTCACAACCACACGACGGCGTCGGACGGCAGCAACACCCTCGCGGAAATGACCGCGGCGGCCGAGGCGCTCGGCTGGGATTACCTCGGCATCGCCGACCACTCGAAGGCGAGTTTCCAGGCGAAGGGGCTGAGCGAAGAACGGCTGGAGCAACAGATCCGCGAGATTCACGCCCTCAATGCGTCGAAGCGCTTTTCGACGCATGTGTTCACCGGCACCGAGTGCGATATTCTCACCGACGGTCGGCTCGACTACGACGATGCGCTGCTGGCGAAACTCGACTATGTCGTCGTATCCGTGCATAGCGCGTTCACCCAGGACGAGGCGACGATGACGAAGCGGATTATCCGCGCGATCGAGCATCCCTGTGCGACGATGCTGGGGCATCTCACCGGGCGGCTGCTGCTGCGGCGGGAAGGCTATTCGATCGATGTGGCCAAGGTGATCGACGCCGCGATCACCCACGGGGTCGTGATCGAGCTCAACGCGAGTCCGTGGCGGCTCGACCTGGATTGGCGGCACTGGCGCAAAGCGGCGGAGCGGGGCCTGCTGACGACGATCAATCCCGACGCACACGACACGGCTGGCCTGGCCCACGTGCGGGCGGGGGTGAATGCGGCCCGGAAGGGCTGGCTGACCCGCGAGGCGGTACTGAACACCCGGTCGCTGGCGGAGGTCACCGCGTACTTTAAAGCGCGGCGTCCGCGGTGAGGAGTATCGGCCGACGAGGCTTGGAACGTCGGGGCGCGGGGCCGAGCCGCGGCCATGGGAGGCCAAGGCGTTTTAGGCGGATGCGCGGTCGGCGCGGGGGGTGGCTGGCGTTGAATTTCTGGCCCACAGCTCCGGGTGATGGAGCGCCGGAGTTGGCGGAACCGGCGCGGCGTCGCCCGGCCAACGGTGGAACGAGGCCTGCGGGGCCCGGGCGGGGAGGGATTGGTGCGCCGTGCATGCTTGCCCGACCGGTCGGTCCTTGGCGCGCCGGATCGGCACCGCCGTTCGAAAAATCAGCCCGCGGCGATTTGGCCCGGATGACGTGATATTCGCTCCGGGGGATGGCGGTTTCCCTGGCCGGGGAAATGACGCCGTGCGCTCAGAAATGCTTCACGTAAACGGCGCCGTTGCCGTCGGTGAAGGTGAGGGTGTTGGGTTCGACCTTGGTGAGGCGCAGCCCGAAGTTGCGGTCGACGATCTCGTCGATGCGAAAGACGCGGTCGTTCATCAGCACGCGGCTCTCGGTGCCGGACGGACGGATACCGGTCACGCGGATGGCGTCGACAAACCGGCTGACGCGTTCGTCGTGTTGCGGCGGGCCGGCGAGGACGGGTGCGGCGGCCGCGGCCCCCGAGCCCGCGGGCGCGGGCGGCGCCACGGGATTTTCCCCCGGCTGCGCTGCGGCCGGTGCGCGCGGCGGCAGCGCGGGTCTTGATGCAACCCGTCCAGCGGTTGGGGATACGGTCAACGGGTCGTTCGGACCGGCCGTGCGCGAGGCGGGTGCGGTCGCCGGTTTTTCCGACTCGGGCGACGGGGCGACGGCGGCCGGGGTTTCCGGGGCGGGCCGGGGGGGGGGAATCGGAAGATTGAGCACGGGTGGAACCATCAGCGGCGCCGGGGCCGTGGGCGCGGGAGCCGCGCTTGGCGGGGCGGGCTGCGGGGCGGTCGCGCCGGGTTTCGGCGCGGGTGCGCGATTGACCAGATAGACGGTGGCGACGACGGAGAGCACGACGAGCACAACGGCGCCCGCGGCGAGGAGCACGAGTTGCTGCGACGTGCGTGGCTGGGCGCGCTTTGTGACGCGCGTGCCGCCGGCTCCGGGCAGGGTCGGGACGGTGTCAGCCGCTTCGCCGGTGCGGTTGCGCTGGGCTTTTTTCAGGGCTTCGTTGATCAGACTCATCGCATTAAGGGGACCGGGGTCAGTCCGTGAGGTTCTTCATGTCGTGGATCGCGCGCCGCACGTCCCAGTAGTTGACCTCGTCGGATTCGCGGATGAAGGCCGAGAGCATGGCTTTGTCGCAAAGATTGTTGAGGATGCGGGGAATGCCTGCACTGCCGCCGTGGAGGGCGCGGATGGCCCAGCGGGTAAAACCGGGCCGCCCAGAGCCGCCGGCGAGCGAGAGCCGGTGCTGGATGTAATGCGAGATATCGTCGGCCGCCAGCGGGTGCAGTTCGTAATGCACGAGGATGCGCTGCCGGAGCTGCCGGAGGACCTTCTGGGCCAGGACCTGCTTGAGCTCGGGCTGGCCCAGCAGGACGATTTGGAGGAGTTTTTGCTTATCGGTCTCGAGATTGGAGAGGAGGCGGATCTGTTCGAGCACGTCGTTGCTGAGGTTCTGGGCCTCGTCGATGATCAGGACGATATCGCGGCCCTGTCCGATACGGTCGAGCAGCACGCGGTTCATCTGGGCGACCAGGTCGTTTTGACTGCGCGCGAGCTTGGTTTCGCCCAGTTCGGTGAGGATGGCCTTGAGCATCTGCGTCTCGGTGACGCGGGGGTTCAGGATGAGGGCCGTGTCAAAGTGGGTTGGATCGAGTTCGTTCAGGAAACGGCGGCAGAGCGTGGTTTTGCCGCAGCCGACTTCACCGACGAGCACGATAAAGCCCTTCTTTTCGCGCACCCCATACATGAGGTGCTGGAGCGCCTCTTGGTGGGTGGGACTGAGATAAAGGAAACGCGGGTCGGGGGTGATATTGAACGGCATCTCCCGAAACCCGTAAAAGCTCTGATACATGCGAAAACTTACGGTGGTGCACCGGTTTTAAAACGCACGCCAATTTCACGGGGCCAGAGCGGACGCCGCCGGTTTGAAATCTCCTTTACTCGCGGCCCGGTGCTGCCGTTGATGACGCGGTCGTCCTGTGAATTCGCGCCAACTCATCGTCAGCCTCTACGTGATTCTCTTTGGGGGATTTGGCGTGGGCGCAGGGGTACTGTTCTTCGAGGCGCGGGCGGAATACAAGCAGCTGAAGCTGGTCGAGGCCGCGAACCGGCAGCGGTTGGCCGTCGAGGAGGCGCGCTTGCAGGCCCAGCAGAAAATCCTCGAACGGCTGCGCAACGATCCGGTTTACGTTGAAAAAGTCCTCCGCGACCGCTGGCACTACGCGAAGCCAGGCGAAGTGATCTATCGGTTCCCCGAGTGAACCGGACGATATTTTCCGCATGGCCCAGCACCCGATCATCGAAGCTTTTCAACGCGCCGGACAGGCCCAGGTCTTTGCGTTCTACGACCGGCTGGCGCCGGAGGCGCAGCAACGCCTGCTCGATGAGGCCGCCGAGGTCGACCTCGCGGAGGTCGCACGCCTTGATCGCACGCTCGTGGCGAAGACCGACGGTGCCGCGGGGGTGGATTTGGCGGGGCTCGCTCCCGCGCCCTATGAGAAACGCCCCGAACACGGCGGAGACGCCGCCGACTGGGCCCGGGCGAAGGCGGCGGGCGAGGCGGCGCTGCGCGCCGGCCGCGTGGCCGCGTTCACGGTCGCGGGCGGGCAGGGGACGCGCCTTGGCTACGACGGACCCAAGGGCACGTTTCCGGTAACGCCGCTGCGGCAGAAGCCGCTCTTCCAGGTGTTCGCCGAAAAAATTCGCGCCGCTGGGGTGCGTTACGGCCGGCCGTTGCATTGGTTCATCATGACCAGCCATGCGAACCACGCGGCGACCGAGGCCTTTTTCGCGTCGAACGCGCATTTCGGTCTCGACCGCGCGCGCGTGCACTTTTTCCGCCAAGGCCGGATGCCAGCCATCGACTTCAATGGAAAAATCATGCTCGAGACGCCGGGCTCGCTCGCGCTGTCGCCGGACGGTCACGGCGGGTCGTTGCGGGCGCTCGACCGGAGCGGCGCGCTCGACCTGATGAAACGCGAGGGCATCGACACGCTGAGCTACTTCCAAGTCGATAATCCGCTTGTGCGGTGCATCGATCCGGCCTGCCTCGGCTGGCACGTGCTGCGCGGTTCGGAGATGACGAGCAAGATGGTGCCGAAGGCCTATGCCGAGGAAAAGGTCGGCCACTTTTGCACGCAGGCCGGCCGGTCCGTCGTGGTCGAATACTCCGATCTGCCGATGGCAATGCAGCGCGAGACCGACGCGAATGGTCGGCTCCGTTACCTCGCCGGCAGCATCGCGATCCACGTGTTGGACCGCGAATTTGTGCGCCGCATGGCGGCCGGCGCGGAGGGGGCGGCGCTGCCGTTCCACCGGGCCGACAAGAAGATTCCGACCGTGGACGCGGCGGGTGCGGCCGTGAAGCCGGCGCAGGCGAACGGCGTGAAGTTCGAGATGTTCGTGTTCGATGCCCTCCCGTTTGCGCGGAATCCCGTGATTATCGAGACGCTCCGGGCGGACGATTTCTCGCCGGTGAAAAATGCCGAGGGCCGCGATTCGCCGCCGACGTGCCGCGACGACCAGCTCCGGCAGTTCGCCCGCTGGCTCACTGCCAACGGGGCCGCGGTGGCGACCGATCCGTCCGGCCGCCCCGCCGTGACCTTCGAGGTGTCACCGCTCTTCGGTTACGATGAAGATTCGTTCGCCGACGCCTGGAAAAACCTGCCGGTCAAACCCGCCGTCACCGACGGACTCTATCTCGCCTGAACGCTCCCCGCCCTTTTCATGACCACCCTTGCCCGTATCCAAGCCGCCGCCAAATCGGGCCAGCTCATGGCCAGCACGGCGGAGAATCTCGGCACGTTCCTAGCCGCGGCGCTGCCTGCGTGGGCGCTCGCCAGCATCGACGAACTCGTCGCGCGCGGGGCCTGGGGCGAACTCAACGACCGCTTTTACCGTTTCCTTGAGTTTGGCACCGGCGGGATGCGCGGCCGCACGGTCGGCGTCGTGCCGGCCGCCGCCGAGACCGGCACGCTGAGCGCGACCGGCTCGCCCGAACACGCGGCGATCGGCAGCAATGTGCTGAACGATTTCACGCTCATCCGCGCGGTCGTCGGGCTCTACCGCTATACGCGGAAGTACCAGGATTCGCGCGGCAACCGCGCACCGGTCAAACTGGTGATCGCCTATGATGTGCGGCATTTCTCGCAGCATTTCGGCGAACTCGCCGCCTCGACCTGGACGCGGCTCGGCGGCGAGGCGTTCATCTTCGACGGCCCGCGGCCGACGCCCCAGCTGAGCTTCGCCGTGCGCCAGCTCAAGGCCCACACGGGGGTGGTCATCACGGCCAGCCACAATCCGCCGCACGACAACGGGTTCAAAGCCTACTTCGACGACGGCGGGCAGGTCGTGCCGCCGCACGACCAAGGCATCGTCGCCGAAGTGAACGCCGTGCCGCTCGGTGAGCTGAGCAAGTTCCTCGAGAAGAATTTCGCCAATGTGACCATGCTTGGACGCGAGTCCGACGACGCGTATCTGGCGGTCGCGGCCAAAGCGGCGATCGATCCGGAGGTGTTTCGGAAAACCAAGCTCAAGGTCGTGTTCACGAATATCCACGGCACGGGCGCGGTACACTCGGTGCCGCTGCTGATTCAGGCCGGCTGCGACGTCACCCCGGTGCCCGAGCAGCTGGAGTTTGACGCCCGCTTCCCGACCGTGAAATCGCCCAATCCGGAAAACGCCGAGGCGCTCGCGCGCGCCGTGGCGCTGGCGGACCGCCTCGGCGCGGATGTCGTCGTCGCCACCGACCCCGACGCCGACCGCATGGGCGTCGCCGTGCGCAACCGGTCGGGGCAAATGGATCTCCTGACCGGTAACCAAATTGGCGCGCTCCTCGCCGACTATCGGCTCGTGAAGTACAAGGAGCTCGGGTGGATTCCCCGCGAGGGGAGCCAGCGTGTGGCCATCATCAACACGTTTGTCACGACGCAGCTCCAGGATGCCATCGGTCGCGGCCACGGCGTGAAAGTCATCAAGACGTTGACGGGCTTCAAATGGATCGCGGCGAAGATCCGCGGCTACGAGGAGCAACTCGGCCGGGCGATGGGGCCGGGGTTCGATTACGAGGCCACGCCGTTGGCGGAGCGGGCGAAGCTGCTGCAGCACCACAGCACGTTTTACGCCTTCGGCACGGAGGAAAGTTACGGCTACCTGCCCAACGACTTTCTGCGCGACAAAGACGGGAACGCCGCGTGTCTGATGTTTGCCGAGGTCTGCGCGTGGGTGAAGTCGCGCGGGCTCACCGTGCCGGAATACCTCGACGAGATTTTTCTCCGCTACGGCTTCTACCTCGAGGGCGTGATCAATCTCTACTACGAGGGCGCCACGGGCCAGGCGAAGATCACGCGCATCCTCGAAAGCTACCGCGCCCAGCCGCCGAAGGCGTTCGGCGACGTGACGGTGACGCAGTTTCAGGATTTTGGCCGGGAGAAAATCTACGACGCCGACCAGGAGCTTATTCCGGCGCAGGACCTGTACGTGGTCACGCTCGCGAATGGTTACTCGTTCGCGGCGCGCGGCAGCGGCACGGAGCCGAAGATGAAGTTCTACCTGTTTGCGGGCGAGAAGGTCGCCGGCGCGGCGGATCTCGCGGGGGTGAAGGAACGCGTCCGGGCGACGCTCGCCGGGCTGAACAAGCTGATCGAGGCCGACGCCAAGGTGCGGGCGGAGGGGTGAGCGACGGACGGGAAGGGACGGCGCCCGCGGGCGTCCCGTCCAGGCCGTAGATTCGAAATCCCCAGCGCAATCGTCGGAGTCCGATTGTCACGGCTGAGGTGACAACGAGGGATGGTTCATACCCGCGGTCATCGCGCGTGTGGCCCTCGGCCAACCGGCGGCGGAGGCTGAATTTTCCGTCGATGCAGTGCGTCACGTTGTTTTGTCGCCGAAGAGCGGGGCGACTGGGGCAGCGCGGCCAAGGGCGATCGTGCAGATGGTCAGGCCAGCCGGTTTAGCCCGACGACTGCGGGTTCGAAGAACGGCGTGCGCCAACGGCGGAGCTGCGCGACGGGCACGCGGTCGCTGAGAGCAGGCACACCGCCGCGGTGAATTTTTGGGATTCGGTGGCCCGGTGAGCGATTGCTCGAACAGGCGGGCGCCCGGGGCCTTCCTCACTGGCACCGGTTTTAGATCGTTGTCCGAATAAAACTCCAGCGGGCCGATGGCCCCGACCGCGTAATACCGACGTCCTGGGGTTTTAGACTGTAGGCCCGGCCGGTGGCCGGGTTGCCCTCCCACCGGACGGGCCGACAAAGGCAAAGTCGGCAACAGACGGGACGTTGGCACAACGCTGGTCGCCGGTCAGGCAATCGGGCCCCGCGGGATCGCGGCCGACGCGCGGCCGGGCGCTGGCCCCGGCCTCGACGGCGGCGCGCCCTGGGCGGTCCCCCGGCGTCGAACCCTTCGCGCCGGCGAAGCCTTTTTTCCGGTTCGGGTTTGGGAAACGTTTCGGCCGCGAACGCGGGGATCACGGCCAGCGCGAGCAGCGGCGGGAACGTCGCCAAGCATGGGCGCTTTGAAAACCACCGCGCGATTTCGCAAAAAACGCCGGAGCTTTTGCTGCGCGGTCGATCCGGTCGGCGGGCTGGCCTCATTGCGTGCCTTGGGGTAATGCAGCCTTTGGCCGCGACCGGAACCTGCGATCACACGCCAACGCGTGAGGGGCATTAGCCCTACGGCATAGTCCAGTATTTGGACCTAGTTGTGCTGGTCTCCCGGGGGCTTTTTCGCGCAGAAGGTAGGATGCTTTCCAATCGATCCCTTCCCCGGAGTTTTCTTCCCAGCCCGGCGTCCGAAGTAGTCGCGGTGCTGTTTTGGCTGGTGACCGGGTGCGCCGCGCTCTGCTCCGTTGCTTCGGCGCAGACCGCGTCGTTGACCGCATCGCGCAGCACTTATGCGGCCGCGGGCGGCACGGTCACGCTGACCGCCACGGTGGTTTATCCGACCGGCAGCAACGCTCTCTCCGGGGTGACGGTGGTTTCGGGCGGCGCGGGCTACACGGCGGCGCCGACCGTGACGTTTTCGGGCGGTGCGGGCACGGGAGCGAGCGCCACGGCGACCATCAGCGGCGGCGCGGTGACGGCCGTGACGCTGACGAATCCGGGTTCAGGATACGGGAGCCCGCCCAGTGTGGTCTTTTCGGGTGGCAGTGCGACGACGGTTGCGACCGCCAATGCGACGGCCGCGCTGCCGACGGCGATCTCGTTTTTGGTCAAACTACCGGCAGGGTGGACTTTTGTCAGCCAAACGCTTCCCCCCGGGGCCGCGGCCTCCGTGGCTCCCGAATCCGGTTATGCGATTTTGGAGTGGGCTTTTTCGTCGTTCCCCGTCGGCCCGTTGAGCTGGAGCTTCGACGTGGCGTATCCGGCGAATTTGAGCGGCAGTCAGGTGATCTCGGTCGATCCGCTGCAGTCCATGTACCGGCCGGGCGCAGTGGCCCTGACGGGGGTGCCCGACCTGACCCTGACGGCGGCGGCGTCCGCGCCGGCGATCACGAGCGCGACGACGGCGAGTGCGACGGTGGGGACGGCCTTCAGTTACCAGATTACGGCGAGCAACAGTCCTGCTTCGTACTCGGCCACGGGACTGCCGGCGGGTCTGTCGATCAACACGACGACAGGCCTGATCAGTGGCGCGCCGACGACGGTGGGGACTTCGACGGTGTCGCTGGCGGCGACGAACGCGGGCGGCACGAGCGCGACGGTGAACCTGACCCTGACGGTGAGCCCAAAGGTGCTAACCGTCTCTGGTGTGACGGTGGCGAACAAGGTTTATGATGGTACCACGACGGCCACGGCTTTTTTCACGGGCGCGACGCTGAACGGCGTGATGACCGGTGAGACCGTCGTCCTCGTCACAAGTGGGGCGACGGCGACCTTCGCGGACAAGAACGCTGGAACAAGTAAAACAGTGACGATCGCCGGGCTCTCCCTGTCCGGAAGCAACGTGGCAAATTACACGCTAACTCAGCCGATGGCGACGGCTGACATTACGACGAAGGCTCTGACCGCGAAAGCGGATAACAAGAGCATGATCCAGGGGGCGGCGATTCCTGCGCTGACGATCACATACACGGGTTTCGTGAGCGGGGAGACGAAGACGATCATCACGGAGCCTTCGATCTCGACGACGGCGACGGCCGCCAGCCCCGCCGGTGACTTCCCTATCACGCTCTCCGGCGGCAGCGCGGTGAACTACACCCTGAGCCTTCAAAGCGGGACGCTAACCGTCACCGCAACCACCCCCAGCTTCGCCTTCAGCCAGCAGCCCGTTGCCATCACCCGCAACCGCGGTGAGACGGCCTCCTTCACGGTGAATGCCGCCGGCGGCGCCGGCACGGTGACCTATAAGTGGTACAAGGACAACGTCGCCATTCAGGACGTGTTCGGCCGCATCGCGGGCTCTGGCGCCGCCAACCTCGTGATCTCTAACGTCGGTGCCGCCGACGCCGGGTCCTACAGCGCAACGGCGACCACGGCGCAGAACGGTACCATCAACTCCACGGGCGGCGCCCTTACGGTGCTCGCGGGGCCGACGATCACGCGGGCGGCGTTGGATGTGTCTGTGGTCGCCGCCGGAAGCGCTACCTTCTCGGTAGCCGCCAGCGGTACCGGCACTCTCGCCTATCAATGGTACTTCACCCCAGCGTCCGGAGGTTCAACCGTGCCGTTGGTGGACATCGCATCCAAGATCGCAGGTGCCTCCTCCAGCTCGTTGACGGTTTCATCGGTGCAAAAACCCAATGACGAAGGTTTCTACAGTTGCAGTGTCACTGACTCAGCAGGCAATGCTCGCAGTTCGGCTTCACTCTCAATCGTGAGCCGGGTCCTTAAGATTTCCGCCCCTAATGCAGTTCCTGGGGCTGACGTGGTGATTTCGGTCCTGCTGCAGGCCAATGGAGATGAAAACTCGGCCAACTTCGCCATCGTTTTCGACCCATCTAAGCTGTCCTACAAGTCGTTTGCGGCCGGCTCCCAGTCGGACTCCGCGAGCTCAAGCGTGCCCGCTGGGACTTCCGGCCGTTTGAACGTTTTGGTCGGAAAAACACCGCCCGACGTTTGGGTCGCCGGATCCAACGAAATAGCAAGGATCACGTTCACTAGCGGAACGAGCAGTGGCTCATCGCTAGTCGGCTTTGATGATCTGTCTCTTTCGTCTCCTCGATCGGTCTCATCTGCATTGGGCCAGCCGCTCGTCGCTGGTTACCAAGCGGCCTATTTCACCTCCATTTCGGGTTTGGAGGGCGATATTGACGGCGACGGAAAACTCACTGCTGCTGACTGGACGGCGATGGGCCGCATTATTCTTGGTTTGGACCCAGCGCCTTCCGGTGAGAAATTCATGCGCGCGGATTGCGCGCCTCGTCTTGGCACTGGAGGGGCCCTTCAGCTTGGCGATAAAAGATTTGATGCAGCGGACTGGACTCAGGTTGGTCGATATGTGCTTGGGCTGGATACTGTCACAACGATCGGTGGCCCCAGCGGCCCGTAATTAGCATCTCAAGTTCTACGCGGATTTTCAGATTATGTTAAAAAACTTCTTCTTCCCGGCACTGGCGTTTTTCACTGCGGCCATTTCGGCTTTCGCGGAGGCTTCACCGGCGCGATTGGTGACGGCGACGGTTGTGAACAACTCTTTGGCGGTTGCGGCTGGCCAGACTGGGCAGGTGGCGATCAATCTGGCGACGACTACGGGTGACGTGAGCTCCGTCGCTTTTTCCGTCGAGTTTGATCCCGCAG
>CANHJG010000083.1 GCA_947461205.1 Opitutia bacterium | reverse complement strand
GGGTACGCCTGCGCCCACCTACCAGTGGCGGAAGAATGGGACCGCGATCAGCGGGGCGACGAACGCGAGCTACACCATTGCCAGCGTGGGCTCGGCGGATCTGGCGAGCTACAACGTGGTGGTGGCCAATTCAGTGGACGGCGTGCCCTCCAGCGCAGCGATCCTCAGCCTCGCGGCGACGGCGCCGGTGATCACGACGCAGCCGTTGAGTAGGCTGGCGGCGGTGGAGACCGGCGTGACCTTCTCGGTGGTAGCGACCGGATCCGCCGGGTTGACGTATCAATGGAAAAAGGACGGAGGGGTGCTGGCGGATGGGCCCCGGATCACCGGATCGACTACGGCGACGCTCTCCGTGGCTAACCTGGCAGCGGCGGATGCTGGCAGCTATACCGTGGTCGTTGCGAACAGCTCCCTGAGTACGACCTCGAGCGTGGCGGCGTTAACCGTCGTGGACGTGCGAGCGACCCACGCGGTGGGCGGGGCCGGCTATGTGCCGGGTGGCACGGTGACGGTTAACTCAACCGTGACCTATGCGGGGCCCTGCGTCGGGCTCGGCTGGACGCTCTTATTGCCGGAGGGTTGGACCTATGCGAGTGGCGGTGGGACGGAAGGCGAAACGAAGCCGCCCGTCGGCACCCCCTCTCTGCTCGAGTGGGCGTGGACGAATATCCCTGCGAGCCCGGTGACGTTTTCGACGACGCTCAACGTCCCCAGCGGCGCAGTGGGTGAAAAGACCTTGGTGGCATCCGCGATTTTCCGAATCGCGGCCGGTCCGCTCACGATGATGGTAAAACCCGATCCGTTGATCGTGTCGGCGGCGCTCTATCACAGCGCCGATTCGGGGCGAGATCTGCGGATCGGTCTGGTCGAGCTGACGCGGGTGATTGAGTTGTACAATACGCGGATTGGTACGGCGCGCACGGGCTGTTACAAAATCGAGTCAGGGAGCGAAGATGGTTTCACCTCAGAAGCGACGCGGACCGACAGCACCGTGATCACTTTGGCGAGTTGGCATAGCGCTGATTCGAACCGGGACGGTAAAATCGGCCTGTTGGAGCTGACGCGGGTGATTGAGCTCTACAATTATCGGAGGGGGACCACCCGGACGGGGGAATACCACCTGCAGGCGGGCACGGAAGATGGCTTTGCCCCAGGGCCAGCCGTGCCGTGAGGCCTGGTCTTGATCCCCGGGGGTACGTTTACGATGGGGAGCGTGGAGGCATCGATCGCGGGGACGGACCAGAGTGATGGGCTGACGGATGCGACGCCGCACGCGGTGACGTTGAGTACGTTTTATTTAGCGAAGACGGAGACGACGTACGCGGACTGGATCGCCGTGCGGACGTGGGCGATGGATCCGGCGCGAGGTTTAGGGGTGGATGATTTTGGGGCGACGGTGGGAGCTGGGAAAGGGGATACGCACCCGGTGCAGATGGTGTCGTGGTATGACGTGGTGAAGTGGTGTAATGCGAAGAGTGAGCGGGAGGGTTTGACGCCGGTGTACTACACGAACGACGCGCAGACGCTGGTGGATCGAACGGGGAATGTGAACGTGACAGCAGGGCAAGTGAAGTGGGGAGCGAACGGATACCGTCTACCGACGGAAGCGGAGTGGGAGTACGCGGCGCGAGGAGGGTTAAGTGGTCAGCGTTTTTCGTGGGGCGATACGATCACGCACGCGCAGGCGAACTATAATAGTAGTACGAGCTACGCCTATGACGTGAGCCCGACGCGGGGGTATCATCCGACGTACGCGACGGGTGGCCAGCCCTACACCTCACCGGTGGGGATGTTTGCGGCGAACGTTTATGGGTTATCGGACATGGTGGGCAATGTGTGGGAGTGGACCTGGGACTGGTACGGTAACTACGGGAGTGGGGCGGTGAGTGATCCACGGGGGGCTGCATCGGTTTCGTTTCGGGTGCTCCGGGGCGGCGGTTGGTTCGACGAGGGCGGCCTCGCCCGCTCGGCGCGCCGGGGCTACAACGACCCGGGTCGCCGGCCCAGCGCCCACGGCTTCCGCTTCGCCCGCAGTTCACTCCCCTAAAGCAGACCGGAGGCTGAGGCAGAGCGGAGCGGGCGCGGCATGCATGCATGCAGGCGGAGCGGGCGCGGAGGTACGTGGCAGGTAACAGGGGATAGGGTAGGCCGGACTTCCGCTCTTGGCCCGATTTTCTTATACGTCCGACCGAAGACCCCTCGTCCGTGGCTTGATGTCGGAGGAATTGCTGCCGAGATGCTGCGCACGCGGACGTCGTCGTGCTGAGTATTCCGACCGAATCTTCACCGCGATTTCGATTCGGCTGTCGTGTCCGCCGGCGGTGGTTTTGAGTGGGCCGACGTCGGGGCGGCGATGTCGGCGTGGTGCGTCGTTGCCGTAAGCCGGGTGCGCTCAGCTTTGACGGAGACGAGCGGATCGAAGCCGCGGCGCTGGCACGACATCGGACGAAAAAGGGGGCCGGTGTGAACGATTTATCAACGGTCAGCCCCCGGGTGGCGGATGGTCATCACGCCTCGGGACGTAACGCTCGCAGTCGTCGCCGGGGGCGAGCTGAAGGTGGCGAGAACGCTGCCCGGGCGTTTGAGGTGGATGGGGCGGGAGGGGATCGACCGGAGATGCCGGGCGGGATGCGGCCGGCTACTTTGCCGGGTCGAAGTATTTTTTCACGATCCACTCGGGCTGCCACTGGTCGGGGTCGCGTTTTTTGCCGGTGAGATCGATCCTCGGCGGCGGATTGCTGCCGGTGTTCAGGACGAGGGGGTCGCCGACTTTGGTCTGCCACGCCTGCATCGTGGCGGTGAGGCGGGCGATGTCGGGAGCGCGCGCGGGGTCGTCGTAGACGCTTTGGGTTTCGTTGGGATCGGTTTGCAGATCGAAGAGCTGGCTGTAACCGAGTTTCGGATAGCGGATCAGTTTCCAGCGTGCGTCGCGCACGGCGCGTTGGACTTGGATGTAGGGGAGGAAGACGGTGTCGCGGAGGGCGGGCTTCGCGCCGGTCCAGAGTGGCCGCACGCTTTCGCCGAAGACGCCGGGGGGAGGAGTGACGCCGGTGAGTTCGCAGAGCGTGGGAAAAATATCGAAGAGGTAGGTGAAGGATTGGACGGATTTGTTTTTGGGGATGCCGGGACCGCCGATGATGAACGGGGTGCGCATCGAGTGTTCGAAGACGCTCTGCTTGCCGAGGAGGCCGTGGCTGCCGAGAGCGAGACCGTTGTCGGCGGCGTAGACGATGATCGTGTGGTCGGCGAGGCCGCGGGCTTTGAGGGTGGCGAGGAGGCGGCCGATCTGAGCGTCGAGGTGCTCGACCATCGCGTAGTATTCGGCGAGTTGGTCGCGGATCATCGTCTCGGTGCGGGGCCAGGCGCCGAGGTTTTCGTCGCGACCGCCGGTCATGGCGCCGTTGTCAAAAGGGAGCTGCGGGAGAAAGTTTTTCGGGAGGGGCGGGCGGGAGGCGTAGTTGGCAGGAAAGCCGGGCGGGGGCTGGCGCGGGTCGTGGGGAGCGGTGAAGGCGATGTAGCAGAAGAACGGCTTCGTGCCCGCGGCCGTGTCATGTTGTTCGATAAACTTGATCGCGGCGTCGGTGAACAGCTCGGTGGAGAAACCGGAGCCCAGGCGCGGACCGGCCATTTTACCGTCGGCGGTGCGGTCGTGGAGCGGGACTTTGGTGTGATCGGACATGCCGCCGAACATTACGCTCTCGCCGTACTGGAAGGAGCGCAGCCAAGAGGGCTGGCCGTTGTGCCATTTGCCGGTGCCAAACGTGGTGTAGCCGTGCTCGCCGAGGAGTTCGCCCATGAGTTTCTCGCCGGCGAGGGTCTGGGTGTTCAGGGCGAACCAGGTTTTTCCGGTGTGGAGCATGGCGCGGCTCGGGACGCAGACGGCGCCGCTGTTGCCGCCGAAGACGTAGTTGTTGCGGAAGCTGACACCGGCGCGGGCGAGGCCGTCGATGACGGGCGTCTTGATGTGCGCGTTGCCGTGGGCGGCGATGGTGTCGGCGCGCTGGTCGTCGGCGAAGAGGAAAAGGATGTTGGGCTTCGCGGCGCTGGCGGCGATTGCGCCGGTGGCGAAGGCGAGCAGGAGGGAAAGGGAGAGGAGCAGGCGTTGCATGGGGATTTTGGTTTGTCAGCCGGCATCCTTGGCCGGGGATGAAAGGGTGATTAGGGACGGATCACGCGGAGACAAATGGATTGGGGAAATTCGTGGCATGGTCGCCGGCGAAAAGCCACGACGGACTACTTCGCCTTTTGCTTCGGGGCGACGACGGCCTTGGCGGGATAGCGCTTCACTTCGACGTCGTTGCGCTGCGGCGCACCGGGGGTGCTGCGGCCGGCGGTGATGATTTTTTCCAATGCGGCTTTCATTTCGGCGACTTTGTCGGGCAGGGCGGCGGCGAGGTTTTTGGATTCACCGAGGTCGTTGGCGAGATTGTAGAGTTGCACGGGCTGCGCTGGGTCGCCGCCTTTGGCCCAACCGCCGGAGCCGGGTGCGGGAATGTATTTCCACGATCCTTGGCGGACGGCGGGCGTGCCTTGGATGGACGCGCTGACGGCGTGCTCGCGCACCGGGCGGTGGTCGCCTTTGAGCAAGGGCAGGAGGCTCACGCTGTCTTCGCCGGCGTTGTCCGGGAGCTGGGTACCGAGCACGGCGGCGAAGGTGGCCATGAGATCGGACTGCTGGACGAGTTGGTCGCTCACGCTGCCGGGTTTAACCTGCCCGGGCCAGCGCACGATGAACGGCACGCGATGGCCGCCTTCCCAGGCATCGGCTTTGTAGCCGCGCAAGGGCCCGCTGGGGAAATGCCCCATCGCTTCGAGGCCCGCGACGTCGATGTAAGGGGCGCAGCCGTTGTCCGAGGTGAACATGACCAGCGTGTTGGCGGCGGCGCCGCTCTGCTCCAGCGCGGCGAGCACGCGGCCGACGACGGCGTCCGTCTCCATCACGAAGTCGGCGTAAAGATTGAGGCCGCTCCGACCCTGCCATTCTTTGTTTACGGAGAGGGGCGTGTGGGGCGAGGTGAGCGGGAGGTAGAGGAGGAAGGGCTCGGGCCGCGTGGCGGCAGCGGTGATGAAGGCGGCGGCGCGGTCGGCCAGGGCGGGCAAAATCCCTTCGAGCTGCCAGTCCGGGAGCGCGGGACCGGGCAAGCTGGCTTGATTTTTTACGAGGCGGCTGGCGGGGAGAAACTCGGAGGGGATGCCGAGCGTGCGGTCGTTTTCGATGAAACAAAAGGGCGGCCAATTGGGGATATCGGTGCCGAAGTAGGTGTCGAAGCCGCGCGTGGTCGGGCCGCCCGCGATGGGTTTGGCGAACACTTCGCGCCACGCGGCGAGATGGGCGGGGCTGGCGGTTTCGGAAGCGGTGGCCGATGCAGCCTCGTCGTTCTTGCCCGCCGGGCGGGGCACTTGGAAGAGCTTGCGCTGTTCCGGTGCGATGGGCCAATCCCAGCCGAGATGCCACTTGCCGATCGCGGCCGTGCGGTAGCCGTGTTGCTGCGCGAGGGTGCCGATCGTCATGCGGTCCGGTGCGATCAACGGCTCGCCAAACACCCCGACGATGCCGCCCTGCAACTTGGTGCGCCAGTGATAGCGCCCGGTGAGCAGCGTATAGCGGGTCGGCGAGCATACGCCGGAGGAGGAATGTCCGTCGGTGAAGCGCATGCCTTGCGCGGCGAGCCGGTCGATGTGTGGCGTGGGGATTTTTCCGCGCGTGGGGTTGTAGCACTGCACGTCGCCGTAGCCGAGGTCGTCGGCGAGGATGACGAGGAGGTTGGGCTTAGCGGCGTGGGCGGCCGCGGCTGCAGCAGAGAGGGGGAGAAGGAGGGAAAGAGAGAGGGGGAGAAGGAGGGAAAGAGAGAGGGGGAGAAACGAGCGGAACAGGGGCGCGGGAGGTTGTTTCATGGTTGAGGGGCGGGCGCTTTGGTTTTCAGGAGATCAATGGGGGCGTCGTTGGTTTGGCGAGGGCCGGGGGTGCTGCGGCCTTCGGCGATGTAACGGGTGAGGAGCGCGCGGAGGCGGGCGACGACGGCGGGATTTTCGACGTGGATATTTTTCGATTCGGCGGGATCGGCGGCGAGATCGTAGAGCTGGATTTCGGGGAGTCCGGCTTGGCGCGCGGCCGCATCGAGGGGTGCGGCCCAACCGCCGGAGCCGGGGCAGAGCGCGAGTTTCCATGGGCCTTCGCGAAGGGAGAACATCCCGTGGATCGAATGGTGGACGACGGCTTCGCGGAGCGGAGCGCGGTCGATGCCGAGGAGCGCGGGGAGGAGGCTCACGCTGTCTTCGCCGGCGTTGGGGGGGAGCTTTGCGCCGAGGAGATCGCTGCAGGTGGCAAGGAGATCGACGTGGCAGATGAGTTGGGTGCTGGTGGAAGCGGGTTTGATTTTCCCGGGCCAGCGGGCGAGGAAGGGCACGCGGTGGCCGCCCTCCCAGATGTCGGCCTTGTAGCCGCGGAACGGCGCGCTGGCGAAGTGCCCCTGCTTTTCGAGGGCGGGTGTACCGGCTTGAGGCGAGCAGCCGTTGTCGGCGGTGAAAATGACGAGGGTGTTCTCCGCGAGGCCGTGGGCGGCGAGGGCGGCGAGGATGTTTCCCACGACGGCATCGGTCTGCATCACAAAATCGCCGTAGGCGCCGAGGCCGCTTCTGCCCTGCCACTCGGGCGCGGGGAGGATTGGCGTGTGCGGCGAGGTGAGCGGAACGTAGAGGAAAAAAGGTTTTCCGGATTTCGCGGCGGCGGCGTGCTCAGCGACGTAGTTGACCGCCTGGCGCTCGAGGCGCGGGAGCATCTGGAGGGGCGGGAGGCTCTCGATTACGCGGTCGTTCTCGATCAGGCCGGACATCGTGCGGGCGTTGGAGCAGCCCCAGAAGTAGTCGAAGCCGCGCGTGATCGGGCCGCCGATGATGCGCGAACCGACGGGAAGGCCGGCGTCGCCCATTTTAGATTTTTTCTTCGTGGCTTCGGTGGAGGGCGCGGCGGAGGCGGGCCGCTCCGAGGTGAAGCCGAGGTGCCACTTGCCGATGGCGGCGGTGGCGTAACCGTGCTGTTTGAGCAGCGCGGGCACCGTGAGGCGGTCGGCGGCGATGAGGGGCGGATCGTCGGAGCCGTCGAGCACGCCTTTTTGCAGGCGGGTGCGCCAGGCGTAGCGGCCGGTAAGCAGGCCGTAGCGGGTCGGGGTGCAGACGGAGGAGCCGCTGTGGGCGTCGGTGAACGTCATGCCCTGCGCGGCGAGGCGGTCGAGGTACGGCGTCTTGATTTTTCCCCGGGCGGGATTGAGCGCCTGCACATCACCGTAGCCCAGGTCGTCGGCGAGGATGTAAATGATGTTGGGCCGCGGGGGCTCGGCCGCGGCCGACATCACGCGGGTTGCCGGCAAACAAAGGATCGTAAGTGCGACCGCGAAAGCGGGGCGCAGACGCAGGAGGGAGTGGGGTGATCGCATAGAGGGGGGCGGGTCCGGCCAACGGGGCGGCTGGCGCAACAGCGACGGGTTATGCGGGGCCGTGGTCGGTGAGACAAACCCTCCTTTCGGTCCTGCATTCGCGCAATCAGCCCGCGGGCATTTACAGCACGAACCGAGGAAGGCGACGGCGGGGCCGAAGCCGCGAGAAAAAATCGACCGGTCTTCGCCACCCCGGGGCTGGCCACAACGGTCCGTGAAGGAGCGCTTCGTGACGGGGGATGGGCGCTAGGGGGGTCGGTCGGCGACCTCACTTTTTGCCGCGGGCGGGTGGTGGTGACCATGCGGCCGGGCGGGGGGATGCGACGGTGAGCTCGGCGGGGTCGTCGAGGCGCTTCATCTCGGCGGCGAGGGCGGCGGTCATCGCGGCGATGCGTGCGGCGTGCTCGGGGCGGGCGGACAGGTCGGTGCGCTCATCCGGGTCGGCGACGAGGTCGAACAGTTGGGTGCGGTCGACTTGCGGGTAGCGGATGAGTTTGTAGCGGTCGTCGCGGAGGGCGCGTTGGACTTTTTGGTAGGCGAACATCAGCGAGGTCCGGGCGGGCGTTGCCGGATTGCGGAGCGTGGCGCTGACGTCGAGGCCTTCGCTGGTGGTGGGGCCGGTGACGCCGCTCAGCGCGCCGAGAGTCGGGAGAACGTCGAAGAGGTAGCACAGCGCGTCGGTGCGCTGGTTCGCGGGAATACCGGGTCCGGCGATGATGAGCGGGACGCGCATCGAGTGTTCGTAGAGGTTTTGTTTGCCGATCAGGCCGTGGCTGCCGCGGGCGACGCCGGAGTCGGCGGCGAAAACGACGAAGGTGTTTTTTGCGTGGGGCGAAGCGTCGAGGGTGTCGAGCACTCGGCCGATCAGCAGATCGAGATACGAAATGTAGCGGTAGTAATCGGCGGTCATGGCGCGGATGTCGGCGGAGGTGCGCGGCCACGGGAGGAGCTGCTCGTCGCGGATGGTCATCTCGCCGTTGTCGAACGGATGCTGCGCGAGAAAGTTGGCCGGAAGCGGGATCTTTTCAGGGTCGTAGCGAACCGGGTAGTCGTCGGGCACGATGTGGGGATCGTGCGGGCCGTCGAAGGCGAGGTAGGCAAAGAAAGGGGTGGGGTGCTTTTCTTTTAGAAACGTGATCGTTTCGTCGGCGAAGGTCTCGCACGCGTGCTTCGCGCTGATGGTGGTGGGCCCCATCTTGCCGTTTTCCAAGTTGCCGAGCGGGGCTTTCATCGGATTGGTCATACCGCCGGTGAACAACTGGCGAGCACGCTGAAAGCTGAGCGGGACGGCGGCGGGAGTGTTGTGCCATTTGCCGCTGATGAAGGTGGTGTAGCCGGCGCGGCCGAAGGCGGCGGGCCACGTCTCGTCGCGCGTGAGTTTTTCGTCGAGGTGGAACAACGAGCGCCCGGAGAGCAGCATCGCGCGGGAGGGGACGCAGGTCGCAGCGTTCATGCCGCCCATCATGTAGGCGCGATTGAACGCGACGCCGCGGCGCACGAGACGGTCGAGATTCGGTGTTTGGATGTGCGCATTGCCGAGGGCGGCGAGGGTATCGGCGCGCTGGTCGTCGGCGAAGATGAACAGGAGGTTGGGCGGCGTGGCGTTCGCGGCAAAGGCGGCGCGGGTGGCGAGCAGCAGAGCGAGAACAACGAGAGAGGAACGAAGGCGCATAGCAGAAGTGGCTTAGGGTTTCACGGGCTCGACAAATTTGCGCATGCGGTCGGCGGAGTAACCGGGGAACGGCGGCGTCGCGGCTTGGGCGGGGACAGCAGCGAGGGCGGCAGCCAGAGCGCGGTGGGCGGTGGCGGTGGCGGGATCGCGCGTCGGTGCGACGGGATGCTTTTGATCGGGGTCGACGGCGATTTCGAAGAATCCGCCCTCCGAGTCCAATTTGAAACGTTGGTTGCGCACGGTGCGGGAGGTGTCGCGTTGAGCGTAGATCCACGGGCGGACCACGTGGCCGGGAGCGTCGCGCAGGAGCGGCACCCAGGAGTGACCGTCTCCGGCGACGTGAGGCAGACCCGCGAGATCGAGCATGGTGGGGAAAATATCCGAGAAATCCGCGAGGGCGCTAGTCGCGCGGCCACCGTCGACTCCGGGCAGGCGCACGATGAGCGGCACGTGGACGCCCCGCTCGAGGGTGCGGCCTTTACCGGCCGGGACGGCGCGACGGGCGTGCGTCCCGCCCGTGGAGGAGCCGTTGTCGCCGGCGAAAATCACGGCGGTGTTTTGGGTCAGTCCGAGGCGGTCGAGTTCGTCGAGGAGTTGACCGACCTGCTGATCCAGGTAGGTGACCGAGCCGGCGTAGAGGGCCGCTTCGCCCTTGGGTGGAGTGGCGGAATTGAGGGGCGTCGGTTCGTTGGGCGCGTGCACGGCGATCATCGGGTAGTAGAGCAGAAATGGCCCGGACTTGTTCTCGCGGATGAATTCGAGGGCGAAGCGCTGCGTCACGTCGGGACCGTATTCGTCGCGGTGGATCTTGCGCTTTCCGTCTGTCTGGAGGTAGGCGCTCCAGTAGCGGCGGGCGGAAGGCGCGTTGCCCTCTTCCACACCGGGCCACATGCAGTGCCGCTGGAAGCCGTGGCGGGCAAGGATGTCGGGCTCCGGCCGGAGATCGTTGATCTGCCATTTGCCGGCAATGGCCGTGGCGTAGCCGGCCCGGCGCAATTGCTGCGGCCACGTGGAAAATGTTTCCGGGATGAGTCCGGCGCCGCCCCAGCGCGGTACGTCGTAGTGTTCGGTCCAGCCCGTGCGGCCGGGGTATTGGCCCGTGAGCATCATCACCCGCGTGGGCGTGCAGATGGGCGAGGTCCACGCGGTTTCGAAGCGCACCCCGGTCGCGGCCAGCCGGTCGACGTTGGGCGTCAGATGCGAAGAGCCATAGCAGCCGAGCCAGTCGGTGCCGAGATCGTCGACGAGGATGAAGACGATGTTGGGGCGCGGCTCCGGTGCGGCTGCCAAGACCGCGAGTGGCAGCAGCAATCCGGCGAAGCGAAGGAAACGGGCCAGGTTCATGGGGGAGGGTCCGGCTGGGTGGGCGAAGCCGTGCGCGTTACAGATCGAGCTTCACCGAGAAAACGTATTGGCGCGGGTCGCTGCGGCCACCGCGGGAGCGAAAGTAATCGCGATCGGAGAGATTGTCGGCGTTGAGGCCGAAAGTCACCGCGCGGGCCGCGATTTTGGTCGAGTAGCGGACGAAGGCGTTCGTGGTCGTGTAGTTCCCCTGGCGGATAAGCCGGTTATTCGAGGTGCCGAATTGCTGGATCGGTCCTTGCGCGTGGACGATGCCGCCACCGCAGCGCCAACCCTTGAGGGCACCCGCGGAGAAACCGTAGCTCGTCCACACCGTGGTGCGCGCCGGGGTAGAGCCCTCGAGCGGGAGGCCGAGCGAGAGAGTGCGGCTCTTCACGACGCGGCCGTTGTTGTGGCTGTAGCTGGCCGTCGTCTGCCAGTTCTTCGTCAGAGTGAGGAAGAGCTCGACATCGACGCCCTCGGCGCGCTGGTCGGTGATCTCGGTGTCGCTGCGGAAAGTGACGGGGTTGAAGTCGCTGTTCACCACGTTGCTCTTGAGAATATTATAGTAGGAAATCGTGCCGCTGAGTTTACCGCGCCAGAGATCGACGAGCTTGATGCCGGCCTCGTAGGCCTTGGAGGATTCAGCGGGGAAGAAAGCGCCGGTGGTTGAATCGAAGCCGTTCGGATTGAAGGCCGACGCGGTGTTGGCGAAGACGACGATGTCGCGCGTCACATCGTAGACGGCACCGAGCTGGTAGCCTTGCTTGCTCTGGTCGTTGAGCAGGCCGATTTTCTTGCCACTGATATCGGTGGATTGGCTGCGGATGCGGACGTAACGCGCGCCCCCGAGGACTTTGAGGCGATTGTTGAGGAGCGAGACACTGTCCGTCACGTAGGCATTGCCCACGTAGGTGTCGCCGCGATCAGCGTTACCGCTCCGGGTGCCGCGCTCGCGCAGCTCCTGAAACGAGGGCACGTCGTCGAGCCAGTATTTTTCGCCGGCGAGGACGGCGGCCTTGGTGAGGAACAGCCGGATCTTCCGGCCCTGTGCGATCATGCTCTCAAGGATCGGGCGCTCGGTCGCGTTCAGGGCGCGGAGATTTAGGGTCATAGACCGGTTCTCGGTCCATTCATAGCGGCCACCGACAATCATCCGGTGCTGGAGACTGCCGGTCGGGAAGGACAGGAGCGTGTTGAACGTGTGGGCGTTGCTATGGTCATGGTCGATTTGCGCCGCGGTGTTGAGGTCGGCGCTGTTCGGCACGGCGACGGGCCGGAGCGCGAGATTGGGGTGAACGTTGTCGTTGGTGACCGGATTGAAGGTGTTAAATTCACGCCAGTTCATCTCCATGTTCAGTCCGGTGCGGAAGAACATGTATTGCAGGGTAACGTGGGAATTTTGGGTGTGGCGGGCGCCGAATTGCACGTAGTTGTTCTCCTGCTCGAAGTGGTTACCGGGAGTTTGGGCCGTGTAGTCGCGCGGGAGGAAGGTGTTGTTGAAACGGGCGGTGGACTCCGTGATACCGTTCGAGCCGATGGTGGTGGCGATCCGACCGTCGCCGTTGAGGTCGGTCGGAATGACCTCGAAGGCAAACGCACCCCGCTGGGCGGGGATGCCGGAGGAGCGGCTCGTGCTGACGAGGGCGAGCAGCGTGGTGTCGCGGGTGATCTTGAAATCACTCGAGACACCGAAGGCCTGGATCGTGCGGCCGTCGGCGAGCCGGTAGCCGTCCGTCTCGGTGTAGGAACCGAGGAGACGCAGACCGAATTTCTTGTTGAGGAGGGGGGCGGGAGCGGCGTCGATCTCGGTTACCCGAAGGCCGCGGTTGCCGATTTTTTGGGTAAGAGAGAGTTGCTGGCGGCCGAGCGGGCGCTTGCTGATCACGTTGATGAGGCCGCCGGGATCAGACTGTCCGTAGAGCGTGTTCGGCCCTTTCACGACCTCGATGCGATCGACCATGATCGGCGCGACAAACTCGCCGGCGCTCACGCCATCGACGAGGGTGTTGCGGTTGCGGAAGCCGCGGATCGCAAAGGAGCCGTTGTTGTTGTTGACCGGCTGGCGCTGGGTCTGGGTGATCGACGAATTGAAATCGAAGGCCCGAACAAGATCGAGGCCGACGAGGCTGTCGGAGAGGAACTCGGAGGTGATGACGTTGATCGCCATCGGTACATCGCGCAGCGGCGTGTTCAGGGCGGTGCCGGAAATGGAGTTGGTCGCCATGTAGCCCCTCGTGCCGCCCTCGGTCACACTGAAGGGGTTGAGCCGAATGGTCTCGTCGGCGGACGCGGTGGCGGGGGCGGCGGTCTGGGCGGAGACGACCACGGCGGACGCGACGAACGCAGCGAGGGTGCGACGCGCACGCGCCGCGGAACGGAGGGTATTCATAGGGGGTGGGGCGCGCCGGCGGGAAAGGAGTCCGGTGCGAAGGGGATCGAATGCGGGCCTGGCGGCGGCAGGCAAGGGTGGGTTTACTTAAGCGATTAAGTGGGGTGGATCGCTGCGCCGCGGGCAGAAACGAAAATCAGGGCTTCCGCTCGCGGGGTGGCTTCACGACCGTGCGGCCTTCGTGCCACGAGCCGTCGATTTGGGTCCCTTGCGCCACCGGGTGCGGGCCGCGGTGATTGCGGTGGAGCAGGCCGTGCAGCGCATCTACTGCGGCTGCGCCCATGATGTCGCGATGCTGGAGAATCCCGCTCACGCCGGGGGCGTCGTCGAGGGTGTTGAGGCTCGCGTAGCCGAAGTCGCGGGGCACGCGGAGCTTCAGCGCAGAAGCTGCCGCGAGGACGTCGTCGCAGCGGCTGATCACAGCGTCAGGCCGGTGCGCGCGGAGCCACGCGCCGATCGTGGCCGGGGGATTTGGCCCGGAGACGATGAGGGTCGGAACGGAGGAAGCGGACGAAGCGACGCGGGTCTGTTCGAAGGCGTGGGCGGCTTCCCACTGGTGGGCGACACGTTCGGCCAAGCCCGCTTCGATGACGAGGCCGATGCGGGCGTAGCCCCGCTCCCGGAGGCGGGCCCACGCGAGGCGCAGGTCGGCGGAGTAGTTGGGCAGAACGTGATGGAAGTGCGCGTAGCGGGCCGGGCGCTCGATCGTAACGGTGGAGAAGTCTTCCCACGCGAGATCGAGGCGGCTGTCGGGGTGCTCGAGCGGGGCGAGAATGAGGCCGCGAATTCCCCGGGCAGTGAGCACGCGGCTGAAGCGGGCCGGCGTCATGCCGTTTTCGCGCGCCCACAGGTGCTGTAGTTCGTAACCGTAGGCGCGGGCGCGGGCCGTGGCGCCGGCGAGCAGGCGCTGGGCGCTCGCCTGCCGCAGCCACTCGTCGCGCGTCGGCCAGTGGGAGACGAGGGCGATGACAGAAAAGTCGCGGCGCACGCGCAGTTGCTGCCGGTGGGCGGCGAGGGCGCTGCCGGCAGAGTTCGGCGTGTAGTTGAGTTTGAGTGCTGCGCGCTTCACGCGGGCGATCGTGGTGGCAGGGAGCGAGGTGTGGTCGCGCAACGCCATCGACACGGCCGCGACGCTGAGGCCGAGGTGCTGGGCTAGGTGCTTGAGGGTCGTGGAGAGCGGGGTGTTCACTTAAGCGATTCAGGAGACGCGGACTTGTTTTGCGCCGCAAGGCCCGACACACCTTGGCCGCATGTCCTGCGGCGAAGGCATTTCTCACCCCAACATTCTCTTTGTGGTCGTCGACGACCACCGGGCGGATGCCATCGGCGCGCTCGGGCATCCGACCGTGCAAACCCCGGTGCTGGACGGACTCGTGCGGCGCGGCACGGCATTTACGCGGGCGACGATTCAAGGCAGCCTGATGCCGGCGGTGTGCGCGCCGTCGCGGGCGTGTCTGCTGACGGGGAACGGGGTGTTTCGCGCCGATGCCGATCCGAAGCTCGACGCGGGGCCGGTTTTTGAGGTCCGGCTGCCGGCGGAGGCGTGCACGCTGCCGGAGCGTTTACGCGCGGCGGGCTATGAGACCTTTGTTACGGGCAAGTGGCACAACGATCTCCCGGCGCTGCTGCGGTCATTCGAGGGCGGACGGGAGATTTTTCACGGCGGCATGTGCGACCACACGGCGGTGCCGGTGCGCGATCTCGAGGAAATTCGCGGCGGGAAGCCGGCGCGGGTGGGCGGCGGGTTTTCGTCGGAAATCTTTTGTGGCGCGGCGGAGAAATTTTTGCGCGAGCGCGGGAGGGAGCGGCCGTTCTTCGCGTGGGTGGCGCTGACCTCGCCGCACGATCCGCGGACGCCGCCGGCGGAGTTTCGGGCGCGCTACGATGCGGCGACGATTCCGCTGCCGACGAATTTCCGGCGTGAGCACGGTTTCGACAATGGCGAACTCGCCGTGCGCGACGAGCAGTTGGTGCCGCGGCCGCTTTCGCCCGACGTCGTGCGGGCACACCTCGCGGACTACTACGGGATGATTTCGCATCACGATGCGTGCATCGGGCGCGTGCTCGCCGCGCTGCGGGAGACGGGCCAGGAGGAAAATACCGTCGTCGTTTACGTTTCGGACCACGGACTCGCGCTGGGCAGCCATGGCTTGCTCGGAAAACAGAATCTCTACGAGCACAGTGTGCGCGTGCCGTTGATTTTGGTGGGTCCGGGCGTGCCGGCGGCGCAGCGGTGCGAGGCGCTGATGCAGCCCCTCGACCTCTATGCGACGCTGTGCGAACTCGCGGGGGTGTCGGTTCCGGCCGGGCTCGACAGCCGGAGTCTCGTCACGGCCACGGCGGGCAGCGGCGGTGGGCGAGAGTCGGTGTGCTCCGTCTATAGGGACTGCCAGCGGATGGTGACGGATGGGCGTTGGAAGCTGATTGCCTACCGCGTCGGCGGCGCCGAGCGCGTGCAGTTGTTTGATCTGGCGACGGATCCGGACGAGTGCTGCGATCTCGCGGGCGAAGGGGGGCACGCCTGGCGCATCGCCGGCCTGCGAGCCAAACTGCAAATGTGGCAGATGGCAGCGGGTGACCGCTGGTTTGAGCCGGTTCAGTCCGCCATCGCATGAACGCCCTCCGCATCACGCCCCTGGACGGTGCCATCGTGGGTGCCTACTTTTTTCTGACGATTGCGCTCGGGCTCTGGTTTGGGCGGAAGAAAATCCGCAGTGCGGAGGCGCTGTTTCTCGCGGACCGCGAAGCGACGTGGCCGATGGTCGGGGCGTCGATGTTTTCGGCCAACATTTCGAGCCAGCAGTTCGTGGGTCAGGCGGGGCTCGCGTATACGATCGGATTGGCGGCGGGAGCGTTTCAGCTCGTCGGGGCTTCGTGCTTTGCGCTGCTCGCGGTGTTCTTCGTGGACGTTTATCTGTCGTTGAAGCTGCGTACGGCACCGGAGTTTTTCGAACGCCGTTACAGCCCGGGCACGCGCATGTTCGTTTCCGCGATCAACATTGTGATGATTTTGGCGGCGAGCATCGCGAGCGCACTGTACGCGGGGGCGACGGTGTTGACGGACCTGATGGGGATGGGTTCGACGCTGCAGTTCAACCTGGCCGTGGCGGTGATCGCGGTGGCGGCGGGCACCTACACGATTTTTGGCGGGCTGCGCTCGGTGTTGTGGACGGATCTCCTGCAGGTCGCGCTGCTGGTGGTGGGCGGAGCGATTACGTTTTTGCTGACGCTCTCGGCGGCGGGCGGGTGGGCCGGGGTGTTGGCGACCACCGGTGCAGGCGGCCACCGTCTGTGGTCCGTGGTGCTGCCGTGGGATCACGCTTTTGGCTGGCTGCCGATGATTACGGGCGGACTGGTGCTCGCGGTGCACGGGCACTGCACCGATCACGACTACGTGCAGCGTGCACTCGCGGCGCGGAGTGTCTATCACTCGAAAATGGGCGCGGTGTTCGCGGCGTTTTTGAAGATCCTCGCCCTGTTTATTATCGCCGCGCCGGGGGTGATTGCGGCGAAACTTCTGCCCGGGCTGGCGCAGGCCGATCAGGTTTACGCGCGACTGGTGTCGACCTATGTGCCGCCGGGGCTCGCGGGCCTCGTGTTGGCGGGATTGCTCGCGGCGATTCTCGGCACGGTGGCGGCGGGGCTCTCGGCGGCGTCGTCCATGGTGTCCTATGATTTTGTGCTGCGCTTCGCCCCGAAACTGTCCGAGACGGCGCGGGTGCGGATGGGGCGTGGCGTGATGGTGGTCGTGCTGGTGCTGTGCGCGTTGCTGGCGCCGGGCATCAAGCAGTTCAAGGGCGTCTACGGCTACCTCGTGCAAATTTGGTCGCTGCTCGCCCCGCCGGTTTTTGTCTGCGTGGTCGCGGGGATCTTTACGCGCCGGGCGACGCCGCGCGGCGCCGTGGCGACGCTCACGGTGGGGGCGTTGTTGGGCGCCGTCACGTTCTGGGCGCTGGGTCAGCCCGACATCGTGACGCAACTCCCGCGCTACCTCCGCAGCGCGTTGAACTGTGGTTTTGTCATCACGTTGGTGTGCGCGGCGACGATGGCGCTGGTGAGCCGCAGCGGGGGCGCGAATCCGGGGGCGAACGAAGTGGCCGATCTCACCGCGGCGGCGGCGGGCACCTCCATGACCGCCGGCGAGCGCTGGAGGTATCGGCTGACGCTCGCCGGGCTGGCGGTCGTGTGGCTCACGGTGGTCGTGACGTTTTCGCCGTGGGGTCTTGGGACAGGGCGATGACGCAGGACGGTTAACGGGTTGGGTCCCCTCTTTCCGCAAATCCGGTTTGCTTTCACCGGGACGGTGCGGGGATGGTTTGGGTCACCACCTATGCCCACGCCTATCCGTTTCGTCGCCCTCCTGGTCGTTCTCTCTTGCGCTGGCCTCGGGGCCAAGGAGCGCAACGCGGTCGTGATTCAGGCCGACTTTGGGGGAGCCGTGATGCCGGGCGTGGTCTTTGCCGTCGACAAGGAGATCCCGATTTTCACGGTCCAGCCGCTGATCGAGCTCTACAATATCGACGCGGCGGCGCGCAATCTGGTCTATACGGCGCCGGTCTGGCCCGCGGGGACGGTGTTCGTCTCGGTGGTCGACCCGGGGGTCGGCACGCAGCGCAAGTCGGTCGTGCTCAAAACCAAGAACGGCCAGTTTTTTGTGACGCCGGACAACGGCACGCTCAGTTATGTGGCCAAGGAACTCGGCATCGAGGCCGTGCGTGAGATCGACGAGAAGATCAACCGCCGCCCCGGCACCGAGTGGTCGCATACGTTTCACGGCCGCGACGTCTATGCTTATACGGCGGGTCGGCTCGCCGCCGGCGTGATCACGTTCGAACAGGTCGGGCCGCTGCTTGCGGCCAAGGTGGTGGTGTTGGAAATGCCGACGCCGGTCGTCAAAGACGGCGTTGCCACGGGAATGATCGACAGCTCGCGCGGCCACCTCGGCAATACGACGTGCCTGATCGATCGCCACACGTTTGAGCAACTCGGCGTGAAGGAAGGCGAGCGGGTGGTGGTGAAGATTCGGAAAGGCGACAAGGTCGTCTGGGAGGAAGCGGTCCCCTACGTGCGCACCTTTGGCGATGTGCCGGTGGGGAAAAATCTCCTCTTCATCAACAGCAGCGGGTTTGTGGCGATGGCGGTGAACCAGGGGAATTTTGCGAACGCGTTCGCCATCGATTCCGGCCGGGAATGGACGCTTTCGGTGCGGAAAAAATGAGCGGGGCGGGCGAGAGACCGGGCGGTGCGGCCGCTGCGCGGGCCTACGGTGGGGGCGACGCCGATGCGTCCGTCGCAGCTATTTTCAAACGCTTGCCCAAAACGGCCCGCCGTGCGCCTTAGGCCGCGCGTATGACTCCTTTTTCGCTGCCCCCCGGCTATGCCCGCATCCAACGGGTGCAGAGTTTTCAGGAATTGGTCGCCACGCCGTTCGTGGACGGCGTGAACGCGCTCTGCTGGGAGCGCCCGTTGGCGGGCGACTTTGGCGAGGTGGTACGGTTGCTCGGCGCCGGCGAAGGGATCCGGCCGCTCGACGCGGCGGGCCTGCGGGCGCTGCCGGTGAGCGCGGCGGGAGGTGTGGCGGTTGACGCGATGCTCGCGGACCTGCGGTTGCTGCAGGCGCACGACCTGGATCCGGTGCTGAACTGCATCGACGGCTATCCGCGCGACGAGGAACCTGGCCCGGTGGTGACGGATGTGTTTTCCTTTCACGCGGACAGCGCGCCGGTCGAAGCCTCGACGTATTTGTGCACCTACTACGGGCCGGCGAGCGAGGGACTGCGCAACGACGAGGCGGTGCGCCGGGTGGATCTGCCCGCGACGCGGGCGGAACTGCTCAAGCTCTATGGCGGGGCGGACGATGCCGATTTTCGCATCTACCTGAACGAGCTCTGCTACGATTTGCACTATGCGCCGGCGGCAGGCGCGCGGCCATTTTCCTTTGGCCTGGGGAATTTTTGGCGCATCGCGGTGGACTGGCCCGGGAGTCCGGTGCCACCGTGCGTGCACCGCGCGCCGGCAACGGGGCCGGGCGACCCGCCGCGGTTACTCCTGATCAGTTGAGGGAAAACCATCGGCGCGGTCGCCGACCGGGCCTACCGCCCGGCCTCGCGACGTGCGCCTATTCCTTCCTCGCGGCGGTTTGGCGGGCGGGCGGGTTGCCGGACTGCGCGCCTTCGGCGGCGATCTCGGTGCGGAGGCGGCGCATCGTGGCGGTCATGGCTTTCACGCGGTCCGGGTGTTGGGCAGCGACGTTTTGTTTTTCGGCGACATCGGACGGGAGGTGGTAGAGTTCAACGGGGTCGAGGGAGGCGCTGGCGAGGAGTTTCCACGGACCGTCGCGCCGGGCGAGTTGGTGGGGTTCGTTGAGGGCGAAGTCGTATTGCCAGTAGAGCGGATGCGGGCGGGTGACGGACTGGCCGGAAAAAACCGGGAGCAAACTGCCGCCGTCGAGGGCGCGGTCGGAGGGCGGCGCGATGCCGGCGAGGGCCCAGGCCTCGTCTCAGTGGTAGGCAGCGAGCTTGCTCGCGCTGGTCGGGGAGGGCGGACGAGCTCCCGCCAGCGGGCGGCCGGCGGGATCTACGGAAAAGCGCACAACCGGCGCTTACTTCAGTTCCTTGATCCGGATGTTGCGATACCACACGGGCGCTTGGGCTTTGCCGTGAAGACCTTGGAGGCCGAGCGGGCCGTTGCGGCTGAAATCTTTCAGGGCCTTGGCGAACTTGTTCGGCGTACCGTCGGGGTTTTTCTTCGGCTCTTTCCAATCGTTGAGGTCGACGTTCCACACTTCTTCGCCGTTGAAGACGAGCGAGACCCGGCTGTCCTGGCAGGTGATGGTAAAACGGTTCCATTCGCCGACGGGTTTGCCCATGGGCTTGGCGGGAGGCTGAGCATTGTAGATGGCGCCCACCATGCCGTAGTGCGCGCTGTCCTGGTTTTCGTGGACTTGGATTTCGAGGGCAGCGAGGACGCTCTTGGTGTCGCCCGAGCGCAAAAACACGCCGCTGTTGGATTCCTTGGCGACCTTGAATTCGAGATCGAGGACGAAGTTGGCGTAAGATTTTTTCGTCCAAAGCGTCTCTTTGTTTTTCGCGACGAGCATGCCGTTTTCAGCGACCCAGTCGCCGGGCTTCGTCGCGGCGTCCGAAAAATCGGCGGCGAACAGCGAGGGCCAGCCGGTGGTGTCCGGGTGGGCTTTCGGTGCGGCGGAGAGGGCGGAGGCCAAAGTGCCGCAGAGGGCGAGGAAGTAAAAGGCGAGCGAGCGCACGCGGCTGACGGATTGAGGCGAGTTCATCGGGAGTTGGGTTTTGGTGGAGGAGAAAGAAAAGGGAGGGTGGGAACGGCCGAGGCAAACTGAACCGCTCCGGCTGATGCAAAGAAAGGCGTTGGCGGTGAAGCGACGCAATCCCGCGGGGGTGAAATCCGGAGTGGTGGGCACATCCCACCTACCTGCCAGAGCTGTCCGAGGTGGGCCGGCCGCTCCGCGGGCGGCGGATCGCAGGTCGGGGCGCGACTCGTTGAGCCGCGTGCGGAGCGCACGGCCCACCCGGGAGAAACCGCGCGCGGTCACACACTGAGGTGCGCCTCGGAGGGGTTCGGCGGGAATCAAGGCGTAAGGCCGTAAGATTTTTCCCACCACGCGAGGCGCTCGGTGTCGGTGGGCTCGGGGGTTTTGAGGCGGGCTTGCCAAGTGCGTTGGTAGTCGGCGCGTTTGGATTTTTGGATCTCGGTTTTCGTCGGCTCGGTAGCGGGATCGGGCAGGGCTCCCCGGTCGCCGGTGGCGCGGATCCATGCGTCGAGGGCACGGCGCAGCGTGGCGAGGGTCGGGGCTTGGCTGGTCGCGGTGGCGACGTTGTGCAGGCCGGCGGGGTCACGGCGGAGATCGTAGAGCTCGAAGGCGGCGCGCGTGGGTTGGCACCAGAGATCTTGGAGGGCGTCGAGTTTGCCGGCGGTATGGAGGACGCGGAGGAGCGGCAGGCCGGGGTAGCTGGCTTCTTTGTAGCCGGACCAGTTGAGCCGGGAAATTTCGGGATAGAAGTTTTGCACGAGCAGGTGGTCGGGCGTGATCACGACGCGGATGCGGTCGGAGGCGTCGCCGCAGCGGTCGCGGGCGGCGAAGACGTGCGGGCGGTCAGGGAACGTGGCGCCGAGGAGCGCGCGGCCGTCCATCCACGCAGGAGCGGGGAGGGCGGCGTGGGCGAGGGCGGTGGGCGCGAGGTCGATCAGACTGACCAGACGCGACTCGACGCTGCCGGCGGTAACGCCGGGGCCGCGGACGAGCAGCGGCACATGGAGGCCTTCGACGGTGAGCCACTGTTTGCCCCACGGCATCGGGCGGCCGTGGTCGGCGAAGAAAAAAACGAGGGTCGTGTCGAGGACGCCCGCTTCAGCGAGCTGGGCGAGAATGGCGCCGACACGTTGGTCAACGGTCTCGACGCTGCGTTGGTAGGCATACCAGTCGCGGCGCATGAGCGGATGATCGGGGTAGTTGGCCGGAAGCTGGAGGGCGGCGAGGGCGGCGTCGTCGTAAGCCGCGGGGATCGGAAACGGGCGGTGGGGCTCGGTGATTTGGAACTGGGCGAAGAAGGGCTGGCCGGGCTGGCGTTTCCGCCAGTCGTCGCCGTCGAACATTTGGGCGGGATCGTGGGCGAAGTTGTAGTGGGTTTTCCCTTTTTTGATGACGCGACCGCTGCGCATCGTGCCGGGGGCGGCGGCGTTGGTGACGAACCAACCGGCGTCGCGGAGGAGGGCGGGGAGGTGGCGGTAGGGGGCGGGGAGCGGCTGGGGATTTTCGACATCGTGGGCGTGCAGGCCAGTGGTGATTTGCGAGGTGCCGAGGATGAAGGCCGAGCGCGAGGAACTGCAGACGGGGGCGGTGGCGTAGGCGCGGGTGTAGCGGCGGCCCTCGGCGGCGAGGCGGTCGAGGTGCGGGGTCTTCACGTCGCGCAGGCCGTAGGCGGCGGTGTCCGGCGACATGTCGTCGGCGATGATCCAGACGATGTTGGGCGGCGGCGGGGCGGCGGCGGTCGCGACGGAGACCGCGACGAGGAGAAGGAGGGAAAGAGCGAGGGGGGGAAGCAGGCGGAGCATGGGCGTGGAGCCTTAGCGGTAGTCGGCGCCGGTGAGGCTTTCGAGGACGGAGCGCTGCCAGGTTTGGAGGACGGCGGCGAGTTGGTCGGCTTCGGCGGC
>CANHJG010000082.1 GCA_947461205.1 Opitutia bacterium | reverse complement strand
GGCACGTCACGTTGCTGGTGACGGCGCTCTATCTCATCGTCGTCGGCACGAGTCGGTTTGAACCCGTGGGTCGTGTGCTGTCGTTCCTCGCGCTGGGCACGGTGCTGCTGGTCGGGTCGCTGCTATTCACGAGACTGCGGAAACGGAAACCCGCTGGGGCAGCCGCAACGCCGGCGTCGGGGAGTTGACGGGCGCAGCTGCCCACGGCGGCGCCGGCGCCGCCCGCCGGGAAGGGGGAAACCACGCGACAGGCTTTAGTGACCGCTGCCAGCGCTGCCGTCTCCCCCGCACCCGCAACGTTCGCCCGCGTGCGCGTGGGTGGGTTCGCGGTCCGGCTCGGTTTCGTCGGCACGGCCGCAAAGCTGGTCCGCCAGGCCGCAGAGAATCGCGTAATACTCGTCGCGCGGGAGACCGAGTGCGGCGGCTCCGAAGGCTTCGGCGTCGTCGGCCGAGGCAAATTCGCCGTAGTTCACGGCCACGAGCTGATAGAGAGCGAGGTGAGGGACCCTGGGGAGCTGGAGCATGAACAGCGGATGGATGTGCAGGATGAAGCCGTCCTCCGGCCGGTCGCCGTTAGAGACGGCGTGCGCGACTTCGCCGGGATGGAGCTGCGCCGCGTCGAACAGGATCTCGCACGGGTAGCGCACAAACGCGCGGTCCTGGAGCAACGCTTGGAGTTCCTTCCATCCGAGCCCAGGTCCGTATTTCGCGCAGAGCTCGTCGCCTTTGGCGGCGACGTGGGCGGTGAGGGATTGCTTGGCGTCGGCGGCGGTCAGTTGGGTGGCCATGGGCGGGGAAATAGGTGTCAGGAGACGGGAGACGGAGGACAGAGGATGGAGGACAGGAGACGGAGAAGAGGGGGGCCTGCCCGTTGTTAGGCTGAAGACTCTTTCAAGCGGATCGCTGGCTCCGGACGCGTGTCTTCTGGTTTCCCTTCGTTGTCCTTCGAGAGGCGGCCCTGGAGAATCGGTACCGCCATGCGGAGAAAAATCGTGTAGAGCAGCAGGCCCATCGCCCAGATACCGAGGCAGATGAGGGTCTCGTTGAGCGAGGGGGTGTATTCGACAATCGCGCCGAGGGGCGTAGGCGTGAAGCCCGGGAGCACGAGGCCCATGCCTTTTTCGATCCAGATGCCGATGATGCAGAGCACGCAGGCGACGTTCAGCCACTTGAGGCTGCGGCTGAGGGGCAACACGAGCAGGGTCATGGCGATCAGGTTGAGCGCGATGGCGGTCCAGATCCACGGCACAAGGGCGTAATGACCATGCAGACCGATGAAGAGGTATTTCGCGGAGGCGACGTGGAGGTTGCCGGAGTAGAATTCCTTGAACACTTCGTTCGCGAGGAGGAAGACGTTGATGAGCATCGAGACTTGCACGATGCCGCGCAGCATCAGCAGGCCGCGATCGGTGATCATGAGCCGTTCGGACATCCGATGGTGCACCATCTCGTTCACCGTGGGGCTCTGCATGAGCAGGCGCAGTCCGGCCGCGGGCAGCCGCAACACAACGGTGGGCTCTTCCGCCGTGGCGGTGGCGACGCGGGGCGTGCCCGTGAGCGCGGAGACTTCGCCAAATTGTTCGCCGGGTCCGGCGCTGCGCGTGATGCGGCTGCGCCCGTTCTCCTCCCGTTCCACGACGACGCGGCCGCCGAGGACGAAAAAGGCGCCGTCATCGGTCGCGCCCTGCGTCAACAGGACATCGCCCGCAGCGGCTTCCACGACGGTGGCACCGAGCAGGCTGCGCTTGCGGGCTTCCAACGGAACGGTGGCGAGTTCCGGCAGATGGTGGGCCAGCAGCTCCAAGTCCTCCAGAAACGCCGGGCGCGGTGGCGCGTGGCCCGCGGTACCGGCGGCTGGCCGACGTTCGGCGATTTGCCGCTGGTGGGACGACGCGGTGACGCGCCGGACCACCTGCAGGGCGAGGATGATGAGCGCCGGGCCGGCGGTGAATGCCGAGGCGAGGAAGCGGGGGCCGACGATCGCAGAATTCCAGAACGGCCGCCCGCCCAGTCCCACGTACAGGAACGCGGTCACGGTATGGATCGAGATTGCCCAGACGATCGCGACGAACACGAACGGGATGTAGAACCACTTCGACGGTTTCTTTTTCTGGTAACGGCAATAGAGTAGGTAGCCGCAGATGTAGACATTCAGCAGCAGATACCCGTTTAGCACAATCACGTCCCAGCTGAGCATCGAAGCGGGGAAATTCATTTGGCCGATGCCGGGGATGAGATGCCAGAACCGGTCCGGCCGGCCGAGATCGACAGTCACGAAGGCGAGGCACATGCAGATCGCGGCTACGGCCAACAGTTCGCCGAAGATCACCAGATCGTGCATCTCCTCGTTTCCGTAGATGTAGACAGGAATGACCATCATCACTGCCGCGGCGGCCACCCCGACGAGGAAAGTGAAGTTGGCGATATAGACGCCCCAGGAGACATCGTCGCTCATGCCGGTGGAAGCGAGGCCGGAGACGAGTTGTTTGCAGTAGGCATTGAGGCCGAAGAGGCAGAACGCCGTCAGGAGCCCCATCCACGCGTAGTAGCGCCAGTCGCCGACGAACGCGATCCGGGCGCACCGCCAGAGAAACACGAGGTAGTTGCGGGCGGCGGAGATCATTTATCGAAGTAGTAGAAGAAGCGCGGGGACGTCCCGATTTCCTCCTTGAGTTGGATGAACACGCGTTTCTCGCGGAGAATATAGGAGACTTCGCTCTCGGGATCCAAAATGTTACCGAACTTGCGGGCGCCGACGGGGCAGACCTCCAGGCAGGCCGGGTAGCGTCCGACGCGGGTGCGCTGGATGCAGAAGTGACATTTTTCCATCACGCCCATTTTCCGCGGCCGGTTGCCAAGATAAGCCATGTCGGGGTTGATTTTATCCTTCGGGATTTCGGGCTGCGCGAAGTTGAAACGGCGGGCGAAATAGGGGCAGGCGGCCTCGCAGTAGCGGCACCCGATGCACCAGTCGTAGTCGATCACCGTGATGCCGTCGCTCTCCTGCCAGGTCGCGTTGACGGGGCAGACTTTCACGCAGGGCGGATTCTTGCACTGCTGGCACTGCACCGGCATGTAGAAAAACCCCTTTTCGGGCACGGACTCGGGTGCGTAGGTGTGGTCGGCCTTCTCCAGATCGAGCGAGCCGTGCGGCAGCTTGAGCACGCGGATGTATTGGATTTCCGGATTGCGCGACTGGTTGTTCTCGGCGACGCAGGCGTGGACGCATTTGCGGCAGCCGATGCAGCGCGTCAGATTCAGGCAGTAAACAAATTCGACGCCGTCCATCGGCTTGAGGTCGCGGACGTGCGGGCGGATGCCGTATTGGCGCTGCACGTCGCCCTCGATGCGTTTGATCACCTTGGTCATGTCGTCCGGGGTGAGTTCCTTGTAGTATTTCTGGAGGAACTGGTCGGTGGACGTGAAGTCGCTCAGCTCCCGCAGCGGGGAGAGGCTCGCGGCCAGGGCGGTGAGACCGCCGAAGGCCGCCGTGCCGCGGAGGAAGCTGCGGCGGGACATCGCGCGATCGGATGTTTTGTCGAGGAGGGGCGAAGGAAGGGACATGTCAGGGGGCCGAGTTGGGTTGGGCCGGGGCGGCGTCGACCGCGTGCAGCGGATGCGGGCCGGGGGCGGGTGGGCGCGTGGGGATGTGGGGCGCGTGCGGGTCGTGGCAGTTCGCGCAACTGAGCCGCTGGGCCTCACCCTTGGAGCGATCCCAAAAGCCGCCCGTGCGGCCGTGGGCGCCCGCTTCCCAGTCGCGGTAGGTCGGGCCGTGGCAGCTGCCACACAGCGGCGGCAGGTTGTCGAACTTCAGCTCGCGCCCGTCGCGCACCTGAAAGGTGACGAGATTTTGCTCGTTGTGGCAGTTGTAGCAGAGGTCGTTGCGGTCATGGGAACCGTGGCCCATCACGATGTTTTTGTGCTCCTTCGGGATGAGGATCTTGTGGTTCGCGTCGAACCGGATGGGCGGTGGTTTGTTCTTTTCGTGGCAGCTGTAGCAGTCGTAGTCCGAGAGATCTTCTTTGGCTTTGACGAGGTCGGTGTAGGTCTGGCGCCACGGGGTCGTCTCCAGAAATTTCGCGTCGACCGGTGGTATGCCCGGCTTCGGTGCCGCATGGCTCCGACCATCGCTCAAGAACAGTGCGGTCATCGCCAGAAAACCGATCGTGAGACCGGCGAGCCAGAGGTTGGTCCGGCGGTCGGAGCTCCCAGCGGGGGGCGGGGCGCGGTGGTCCATGGCGGGGTTCCTCGGAGTCGACGGCGGGCTGGGTCGGCTATTTCTTCAAGGCGCGCAGATAGGGCACCAGGGCCTTCAACTGCGCATCGGATAAACCCTCGATCGCCTTCATCGTGGTCTTGCCCTTGGCGTCGGTGACGCCGGACTTCATGGCCGTGAAGGCCTGCTCGTCGGTGAACTTAGCCTGCACCGTGGCGTCGGTGAGATCGGCGATGCTGAGCTTCTTACCCATCTTGGTGTCGCCCTTGCCGTCGTCGCCGTGGCATTTGGCGCAGTGCTCTTGCCAGTGGGCGGGGGCGTCGGCGCCGCAGGTCGAAACGGCGGTGGCAGCTAGGACGAGGGTGAGAAGCCGTGGGGTCGTGGTCATGGGCGGAGGTTGGGCCTGAACGGGAGTGGAGGGTGCGGGTGGTGGGGGCTGCGTGCCCGGATCGCTGGATACACTATCGGCTGGGAAGCGATTTTCTGCTCGGCGCTTTTTGGCGAGCTTGCCGCATTTCTTGGTTAGATCCGCCATCGGTGCGGAAATTGCAGTCGCGCGGCCCCGCCGTGGGTTTCGCGAAACAAGCGTCCAAGGCCAAATCGTGCGCAGGACCCGGCAACCCATGCGTAGCCCGCCGGCCGGGAATTCGGCATAGTGGAGCGACGAACGGGAGAAGGCTCTCTCAGCCCGGCCACGCTAACCTCAAGAACGATTCTGCCATGATCACCCGCCCACGTTGGACCCAAACCACGCTTCTGTTCACCGGCACCGCTCTCTGGGGCCTAATTCTCATCGGCTGTGTTTCCGTGAACCGCACGATGCTGGCCCCGCCCCAGGTCGCGGGCGCCAATTTCATCGGCTCGAAGGAATGCGTGCAGTGTCACGAAGACCAGACCGCGCACTTTGAGACCGCGAGCCACGCCCGGCTTGCGTTGGCCGATCCCAAGGTGGGGGACACCGGCTGCGAAGCCTGCCACGGCCCGGCCAGCATCCACGCCGCCGCCGGGGGCAGCAAGGGCACGATCGTCAATCCCCGCAAATCGCCCGAGACCTGCTTCCAATGCCATCTCGACAAACGCGCCCAGTTCTCGCTGCCGAACAGTCACGGTGTGATGAGCGGCAAGATGGGTTGCAGCGACTGCCACCAAGTGCACAAGGGCAACGCGATCGCCGGCACCGGCGCCGACCTCGAGGGCATGAATGCGACCTGCACCCAGTGCCACACGCAACAAAAGGGTCCGTTTGTCTATGAACACGGGGCCATGCGGGAGGGCTGTATCGCCTGTCACAACCCGCACGGTACGATCAATGCGAAGATGCTCGTCGCCCGCGACGCGAATCTCTGCCTCCGCTGTCACTTGGAGGCCCCGGATGCCGGTTCCTCCGGCCAGATCAACGCGAATGCGATCCGCCATACGAACGAGAATCACAATTCCCGTCTGATGCAGGGCACGTGCTGGAGTGCGGGTTGCCACGAGGCGCCGCACGGTTCCAACGCGAGTTTCCACTTCCGCAACTAACCCCTCCTCCCCGCCCGCCATGAAAGCGAATTTCATTACGCTCACCCGCACCACCCGCTTCGCGACTGGAACGCTGCTGCTCTGCACCGGCTTCCTCGCCCCCGGCGCCGATCAGGCGCCGGTGACCGACGCGTTGCCGCTCTTCGAGAGCTATATCAAAGTCACCGGCCAGGCCGCCGCCATCAGCGGCGACAAATCCGCCTTCCAAACCCGCGCCAAACAGCCCGCCAACGGCGGCGCCGGCATCGAGGACCTCCACATCGTGAAGGAACTCTCGAAGACGACGACCGGCACAATCGATGCCCGTGCCCTGACCGGCGCCGAAGATTACCTCGGTCGCTACAACCTCACCAAGGTCGGCGTCGGTTCCGTTGATTTTGGCTTCAAGCGCTTCCGCACCTTCTACGACGGGGTCGGCGGCTTCTTCCCGACCAACAACCAGTGGTTGCCGCTGAACGACCAATCGCTCCACATTGACCGCAGCAAGGCGTGGGTGGAGATCAAGGTGGCCCTCAAGGATCTGCCGGAGTTCGAGGTGCGCTACACCAACGAGCTCCGTTCCGGCAAGAAGGACTCGACGATCTGGGGCGACAGTTCCCTGACGGGCCTGGCCTTCAACGTCGCGCCCAATCCGGTCAGCCCGGTGCGGAAATTCACCCCGAGCTATCTCCAGGTCAACGAGCGGCACGAAGCGGTGGAAGCTTCGGTTAAACATACGGTCGGCAAGACCGCACTGAAGCTCACGCTTCTGGGCGACCGCACGAACAACCACGATACGCGTTTCGTTACCCGTTTCCCCGGTGAAGTCGTTCCGTGGTCGATTGCTGGCCTGGCGACCGCGGCCCAACCTGCGGCCAAAGCCGCCGTGGCCGCGACGAACTGGAACAGCCAGGTGCTGATCGCCGAGAGCGATGCGATGAAGACCCAGACGACCGGGCTCTTCGCGACGGCCGATACGATCCTCAGCGGGAAACTCACGCTCCGGCTCGGCGCCAACTATGAGCTCGTCCACACCGCCATCGGGGGCGGCCGACCTCTCATCACCACGACGCCCACCGCGGCCGGACCGCTGCTCGTGGCCACGGACAACTACCTTGGACTCTCCGGCGGCACCCGCGTCAAGGACTACGTGGGCAGCATCGGCCTCGACTACAAGGCGACCAAGACGCTGTTCCTGAAGCTCGCCTTCCGCGCCCAGAGCGAGTTCATCCGCGGAGCGAGCAGCTTCAACGTCGTCGCCGCCACCGGCACTCCGGCCGTGACGCTCGCGACCACGCCGCGCTCGGGCTGGGCCAAGATCCACCAGAATGTCCGCACGCCCGTGGCCGAAATCCGTTACACGGGGATCAAGGATGTGGCGTTTTATTTCACGGGCAGTAAGCGCGATCTTAGCGGGGAAGAGCGCAATACGTCGGCCTACAACTATCTCACGGCGGCGAGTGGCACGATTGCCAACAACCACGTCTCCGAGGATCACGGCAACTACACCCTCGGGGCCAACTGGCGGCAGTCCGCCTTTCTGACGCTCCGCGGCGAGCTGTTCCAAAAAGGCCATAAGGACAATACCGTCGGCTTCTCCACCGTCGGCCCGACGGTCGGCGACTACTACCTGCTCGATTCCGAATCTACCGGTTACAAGCTCTCGGCGCTCGCCAAAGTCACACCGCAGTTCGGTTTCACCACCCGCCTCGTCGCCCAGAAAGGCACGATGCAGGTTACAGGGTTCCTGCCGGCCTTCCCGGCCTATGATTCGCTGAACTCGAAGAATTATATGATCAGCGAGTCTATCGACTGGACGCCCCACCAGACAGTGTATGTGCAGCTGAACGCCAATGTCGTCTACCACGTCATCAGCACGGTGTATCCACGCGCTGGCGTCACGCCAGCCACGGCGCCCAACAACGCGTTCGACAGCAATCGGGTGCTACAAAATTCGGACAACAACTACGCGACGTTTGGTGCGTTGACCGGCTTTGCCATCGACCAAAAGACGGACATGCAAATCCAAGCGAATTTTTACCGCGCCCAAAACGGCAACGCCCTCCTCGCGCCGCTGACGATGCCCTACGGTGTGGCCGTGGAAGAATCCTCGATCACCGTCGGCGTGAAGCACACCTTCGCCGATTCGTGGATCGGTCACGCCAAGCTCGGCTATTTCGAGAGTAAAAACGACACAAGTGGTGGCCGTTCGAACTTCCACGGTCCGCTCGCCTATATCGCGTTCGAACACGGTTTGTAGAAACGCGGTCCGCCGCGGGCCGGCCCTTGCCGCCCACGTCAGGCAGGTTCATTCATCGGAGCGGTCTTCCCGCAGTGCGCGGCCATGGATTTGGCTCTTCGCTAACGGCGGCGGGTTTGCGACGAGAAGGCCAAACGGGACAAAGGAGGCAGGAAACTAACCGCAGGTACCGAGTATGGGGTGAAGGTTGCCGGAGTTGGAGGAACCGAGCTGGAGGGTGGAGTGGAACTGTAGGGGGAGCAGTGCAGCAGCGAGCTCGAGATGGCCGGGGAGGAGCGCGGAGGGCGTGGGTCGTGCACGCTCACGCCGGGGTGCGCCGGTGGCGGTGCCGCCGGCCAACGGGAATTCTCCCGTTACGGCGAAGTTCGAAACGCGGGTGACCGATCTGCTCCTCCGGGTGCGCCGTCCGTCGCCGGGCGCGTGGGCGCATGGCCCGGTCCGCTGGGGCGGGGAGCACATCGAACGGCTCTTTTGAGAGCGCGAGCTCGCGCATGATGTCCGGTGCGAGCGTCGCGATGCACGCCCGGTTGAGGTAGGTGACCATCGGGAGCGCGAGCGCGAGGCCGACGACGCCGCGGCGCCCGCGGGAGGGCGGGGCCGGTGGCGCCGGACGGAAGCGGTCGGGTCAGGGCGCTCACGAGGGAGAAGGGCGATCCGAGCCGCTTTCCGCCCCGTCGCCGGAGCGGTTATGCGGAAACAGACCGGTGGCCGCACCGGTGAGGGCGGGCCAATCCGCCCGGATCACGCCGTGCGGATCTGGCGCTTCGCGGCGTCGTAGAAGGTCTTCTTGCCCGTGTCGTAGGAGATCACGGCCATGAGGACGGCGACGGCGTGCTGGTAACCGGCGTCGATCGACGCGTTCGGGGTCTGGCCGTCGCGCATACACTGGAGCCAGTTCAGGAAGTGGTCGGGATGCGGGATCGGCTCGACGTTCATCTTGCCGCGGATCTTGCCGTCGCGCTTCGGGCCGCCGTCGGCGCTGTAGGTCGGGGCGTTCCAGTTGTCGACGGCGAGGGTGCCCTTGTCGCCGTAGAACTTGCGCGAGTTGCCGGCGAAGTTGCCGAAATTGTTCGAACTCGTGACGATGAAACCCTCGGGGTAACTCCACGTGGCGATCACGTTGTCGGGCACGGTGAATTTGTTCTCATCGTTCCAATAGGTGGAGCCGCCCATGCACATGCACGACTGGGGCAGGCCGCAGCCGGTGACGTAGTGCATGAGGTCGAGGAAATGTGCGCCCCACTGCGGGACGGGGCCCTGACAGAATTCGTAGTAGCCATACCACGCGGAGTATTGGACAGCGTTGAACGGCCGGGCCGGGCGGTTGCCGAGGAATTCCTTCCAGTTGACGTCTTCCTTCTTCACGTCGCGGTTGAGGTAGGAATACCAGTAGGGCTTCTCGCTGTTGCGGGTCTCGTCGATGCGCGTGATTTTGCCGATGCCGCCGTCCTTCACGAGCTGGCGGGCGCCCACGATGCCGGGGAAACTGCGGAGCTGCGTGCCGACTTGGATAATGCTGCCGGCGGCTTGCGCGGCTTTGGCGGCGTCGTAGGCGCGGACGAGGTTGTCCATTTCGGTCGCGAGCGGCTTTTCGACGTAGATGTGTTTGCGGGCCTTGGCGACGGCCTCGAGGTGGGTTGTGTGGTGGAAATCCGGTGACGCGATCATGACGGCGTCGATGCCGTCCATCGCGAGGAGGTCCTGGTAGGATTCGAACTCCTTGGCTTCGCGGCCCCAGGTGGCCTTGATGACCGCGTTGGTATCGGTGCGGGCCTTCTTCCACGGGTCGGCAATGGCGACGACTTCGAAGTTGGTGGCGGCGAGGTGGGGGATGATACCTTTTTCGAGGTGGGCGCCGCGGCCGCGGGAGCCGACGCCGATCTGGGCGATGCGGATGCGGTCGTTGGCGCCGATGGAGCGGGTGCGCTCGGCGGCGGTGAGGAAGCGCGGGGCCAGCGTCGCGCCGGCGGCGAGGGCGGCCGAGGTTTTCAGGAAGTTGCGGCGGGGGAGCGGGGCAGGGGTGGTCATAAGGAGGGGGGAGAGGGAGGGACGGAGAGCGAGGGGCGAACGGAGTGGATTTGAAGGAGGGAGGGGTTTGTGCCCCGCCCTTGGGAGCGAGGGAGGATGGGGGGCGCGCGGAGGGCAGGTCGGAGACCCGGCCCTCCTCAGACGGCGAGGATGGCGTCGAGTTTCGCCGAGATTTGCTCGAGGTAGGCTTGGTCGGTCAGGTCGGGACCGCGCCATTGCTCGGTGATCATCCAGCCGGTGTAGCCGACGGCATCGAGGGCCGCCATGACGGCGGGCCAGTCGCTGTCGCCCTCCAGGAGGTTCACCTTGAAGCCCTCGCGAAGCCCTTTCGTGTCGCGGAGTTTGCGGCTGAATTCCTTCACATGGATTTTCACGATGCGCGGGCCGAGGCTCGTCACCCACTGCTCGGGGAAGCCGGAGTTAACGACGTTGCCGACGTCGAAATGCCATTGCACGAAAGGACTTTGAAAGGAATCCACATAGTCGACGGCCTCGCGCGGGCTGAGGAGAAATTGGTTCCAGACATTTTCGATGGCGATCACGACGCCGAGTTGTTCGGCGAGGGGCACGGCTTTTTTGATCTCGGCGATCGAGCGCGTGTAGGCGTCGGCGTAGCTGACCTGTTTCGTGACGACACCGGGGACGAGGAGAACGGAGCTGGCGCCGTAGGCCTTGGCATCGCGCAGGCCCTGCTTGAGGCCCGCGAGGCCGACCTCACGGGCCGACGGATTGGGATCGGTGAGAGGTTTGGCCCAGTGGGTGGCGACGACGACGCTCGGAATCTGAAGACCGGTGGCGTCGCGCGCGGCGAGGACTTCGGCCTGGTCCATTGCGCTGGAAGGCTCGACCCCGGCGAAACCGGCGTTGCGCAGGAGCTGAAATTTTTCGCGCACGCTAAGCTGCTTCGCGGTGTCGCTGTTGAGCGTGCCGAGCATAAAGCCCTTGGGGTTCGTGCGCCGGGTTTTTGGCTTCGCCGGGGCGGATGGGGCGGCGGCGGGCGCCTGCGCGGAGACGTGTGACGAGAGGGGGGCGAGGGCGGCCAGCGCGGTCGCGGAGCGGAGAAAGGTGCGGCGATTCATGGGGAGGGAAGAACTCAGATCCGATTAAGCACGGAATACACGGATTAACACGGATGAATATTTATGGCGGATTGGGCCTGAGGCTGGCGCGGTGCAAGGTGGGCCGGGCGCTCCTCGTGCGGCTCGGGGGACCGCAGGAGGCCCGGGCCGCCGCGCGACGGAGCGCACGGCCCACCTGGCGGCCGATGGCGGAGGTTCTATGGTCATCTTTGAGTGCGATGCGTGGGCGCCGGATCAGTCGAACCACTCGTCGTGGGGATCGAAGGCGGGGATGGGGACGTTGAGGATTTTCATGCGGCCAATCGCACGGTGGCGGCAGCCGGGTTTGATGAAAATCGAGGTGAGCGGTTTCACCGGGAAGCGTTCGCCGTCGAGTTCGATGAAACCCTCGCCCTGCACCTCGAGCACGGTGTAGATCTCGGTCATCTTTTTGTGGTAGTGCACGCGCGCATCGAGCTGGATGTCGACGATGTGCACGGTGGCGACGGGATTGTCGGGCGTGGCAAAACTCCGGCTCGCCCACCCGCACGGGCAGCGCACGGGCGCCACTTCGTCGAGCTGGCTGATCATGAAGTTCGGCTTCGCGGGGGCGGACGGGGCGGTGCTCATGGATCAAAGGGGTGGACGAGAGTGACGGAGGCCGGGGGCGATTTGTCAAAACCGCAGGCAAGCGTGGTGCGATCTTGCGGGGCGCGGCGCGGCGCCACACCGTGCCACGCATGAAACCCTTCACGCTTTCGCGGCGGTCATTTCTCCGGCGGTGTGGCGCGGTGGCGGCGGTGTCCGGGTTGCCGGGGTGGTTTGTCCAGCGGCAGCTCGCGGCGGCGGAGGCGGCGACGCCAAAGGCGGTTGCACCGAACGACCGGCCGGGCATCGCGCTCATCGGCTGCGGCGGGCAGGGCAAGGGCGACGCGACCAACGCGGCCAACCACGGCGAGATTGTGGCCGTGTGCGACGTGGACGAGAGCCAGGCCGCGGCCGCGGCGGCGAAGTTCACGGTCGACGGGAAAGTGCCGAAAATCTACGGAGATTTCCGGAAAGTCCTCGAGCGCGACGATGTCCACGTGATCGTCAATGCGACGCCGGACCACTGGCACACCCTGGTGAATCTGGGCGCGGCACGGGCCAAGAAGGATGTTTATGCCGAAAAGCCGCTGACGCTGACGATCGACGAAGGGCGGCGGCTCGTGGGGGCGGTGCGGCAGAGCGGCATCGTGTTGCAGACGGGTACGCAGCAGCGGAGTTCGGCGCGCTTTCGCTTGGCGTGTGAACTCGTGCGCAACGGGCGCATCGGGAAATTGGCGGAGGCCAAGGTATGGCTGCCGGCGGGGCTCTGCGCGGGGCCGTTCGCGGCGGCGCCGGTGCCGGCGGGGTTGAACTGGGATTTCTGGCTCGGGCCGGCGCCGCAGACGGACTTCGTGAAAGAACGCTGCCACCGGACGTTTCGCTTTTGGTATGAATACTCGGGCGGCACGATGACGGACTGGGGCGCGCATCATAACGACATCGCGTATTGGGCGATTGGGCTGCTCGCGCCGCGCGACGTGGAGTCGACGATCCTCACGCCGCCGGTGGCCGGCGGCTACACGACGTTCAGCGAATACGAAGTGCGCTACACCTACGCGAACGGCCCGAAACTGACGATCTTCACGACGAAGGATGACAATATTTACGGGGGGAAGGTGAACCTCGAGGGCCAGCGCAATGGCATCCGGTTCGAAGGCGCGGAAGGCTGGATCTGGGTCAACCGCGACGGGATCAAGGCGAGCGACCCGGCGCTGCTGACGGCGCCGTTGCCGGACGAGGCGGTGCAACTCTACCGGAGCGCGAATCACATGGAGAACTTCTTCGACTGCGTGAAATCCCGCCGGGCGCCGATCTGCGACGTGGAGACGGGGCACCGCTCGGCGACGATGTGTCATCTCGGGGCGATCTCGATGCGCACGGGCAAGAAACTTACGTGGAACGCGGAAACCGAGAAATTCACCGGCGAGCACGCGGCGGAGGCGAACGGGTATGTGCGGCGCGAGATGCGGGCGCCGTACGACTATTCGTTTGTCGGGTGAGGGTGGCGGCGTGGCTCGGGCCGGGAGACCCGGGCCACGCGCCCTTACGCCAACATCGGCTTCAGCAGCTTGCCGTGCACGTCGGTCAGGCGGAAGTCGCGACCCTGGAATCGGAAGGTGAGCTTCGTGTGGTCGATGCCGAGGAGGTGAAGCATCGTCGCGTGGATGTCGTGCACGTGGGCGCGGTCGGAGACGGAGTTGAAGCCGAGTTCGTCGGTCTCGCCGACGGTGATGCCGGGCTTGGTGCCGCCGCCGGCGAACCACATCGTGAACGCGTCGATGTGGTGGTTGCGCCCGGTGGTGTCGCGGTTTTCCCCCATCGGCGTACGACCGAACTCGCCGCCCCAGATCACGAGCGTGTCTTTGAGGAGTCCGCGTTGTTTGAGATCCTGCACGAGCGCGGCCTGACCTTGGTCGACCTCGTGGCAGCGTTTCTCAAAATCGCTCTGGAGGTTTTCGCCGGGGCCGCCGTGGCTGTCCCAGTTGGTGTGGTAAAGCTGCACGAAACGCGTGCCGCGCTCGACGAGGCGGCGGGCGAGGAGGCAGTTGCGGGCGAAAGAGGGGGTGTCTTTTTCGATGCCGTAGAGTTTCAGCGTCGCTTCGCTCTCTTGGCTGAGGTCGATCAGTTCGGGCGCGCTGGACTGCATGCGGCTCGCCATTTCGTAGGAGGCGATGCGCGTGGTGATCTCGGGATCGCCGGTCTCGACGGCGCGGGCGACGTTGAGGTCGCGGATCGCGTCGAGCGCCTGACGCTGGCGTCCGGCGGTGACGCCCGCGGGATTCGTGAGGTTGAGGATCGGATCGCCGCTGCCCCGCAGGGGCACGCCCTGAAACGTCGTCGGTAGAAAACCGCTGCCCCAGTTGACACCGCCGCCGCGCGGACCACGCGGGCCGGACTGCAACACGACGAAACCGGGCAGGTCTTGCGACTCGCTACCGAGGCCATAGGTGACCCACGAGCCCATGCTCGGTCGGCCGAACTGGCCCGAGCCGGTGTTCATGAAGAGCTTCGCCGGCGCGTGATTGAAGAGCTCGGCCGCGCAGGACTTCACGAGCGTGAGGTCGTCGACGATGCCGGCCGTGTAGGGGAAAAGGTCTGACACCCACGCGCCGCTCTTGCCGTGCTGTTTGAACTCGCGGCGCGTGCCAAGCAGTTTGGTGCCGTGGCTGGTGTCCATGAACGCGAACCGCTTGCCCTCGATGAGCGACGGCGGGACGGGCTGGCCGTTGAGCTCAATGAGCCGCGGCTTATAGTCGAACAGCTCCAGCTGGCTCGGGCCGCCGGCCATGAAGAGGAAGATGACGTTCTTGGCCTTCGGCGCGAACATCGGCGAGCGCGGCGCCATGGGATTGGGCAGCGCTCCCGCGGAAACGAGTTCCCCGTCGGCGCCGTAGAGTTCGTGGCGACCGAAGAGCGAGGCGAGCGCGATCCCGCCGAGGCCCATCGTGCAGCGGCTGAGGAAGTGCCGGCGCGTGACGTGGGTGAAGTGCTGGGCGGGATCGAGCGGAGGGAGGGGCGGCATGGGAGTTACTCGCGCGTGATCGTTTCGTCCAAGTTGAGGAGTACGCGGGCGACGGTCGTCCAGGCCTCCTGGTCGGAGGCGGCGGGGTCTTTCGCGTTGGGCGTACGGAGGTCGGCGAGGAGGGCGAGGAGGCGCGCGCGCTCCTGGGCGTGGGGCGGACGCGCGACGCACAGGCGGAAGGCGTAGTCGAGGCGGGCGGGGTCGTCGGCGCCGCCGTCGCGCTGGATGCGCTGCGCGAGGGCGCCGGCGAATTCGAAGAACTGCTGATCGTTGAGCAGGGTGAGGGCCTGAAGCGGGGTATTGGAGCGGAGCCGACGCGTGCAGGCGCTGAAGCTGTCGGCGGCGTCGAAGACCGCGACGGCCGGGTGGGGCGTGGCGCGCCAGTAATGCGTGTAGAGCCCGCGGCGGTAGCGGTCTTCGCCGGTGCTCGCGTTCCACGGCCGGCGGTTCTGGCCGAGGTTCATCACGCCTTCGGGCTGGGGCGGGTAAACGGGCGGGCCGCCGAGTTTGGGCGCGAGCAGACCGCTGGCGGCGAGGGCGACGTCGCGGACGATCTCGGCGTCGAGGCGGAGGCGCGACTGGTGGGCGAGGAGTTGGTTGACGGGATCGACGACGTGGAGGTCGGGGCGCGCGCGCGAGGACTGGCGGTAGGTGGCGGAGGTGACGATGAGGCGATGGAGGGCTTTCATGCTCCATTTTTGCGCGACGAACTCGTTCGCGAGGAAGTCGAGGAGTGCGGGATGCGAGGGCGCGAGGCCCTGGGTGCCGAAGTCGTTTTCGGTCTCGACGAGGCCCCGGCCGAAATACTGCTGCCAGACGCGGTTGACCATCACGCGGGCGGTGAGCGGGTGGTCGGGCTGGAAGAGCCAGCGCGCGAGGTCGAGGCGGTTGGGCTTTTCGACGGCGCCGGGCGGGAGGATGGCGGGGGTGCCGGGCTGCACGGGATCGCCGCGGCGCGTGAAGTCGCCCTTGATGAAGATCACGCTCTCGCGAGGGGTTTTCAGCTCGGACATCACGAGCGTCGTGAGGCGGCGGGACGCCCGGCGTTCGAGACCGGACAGCTTGAGGTTGCGGGTCTTGAAATCGGCTTCGGCCTGCGGGTAGGCGGCAAACACGGCCCGTTTCTGCGCGAAGGTCAGCTCGGCCCACGCGACGCCGAGCGCTTCGCGGGCGGTGCCGCCGAGTTTGGTTTTGCCCACGCCGTCGAGCGTGGCGAGCCAGGCCACCACCGGTGCGCTGTGCTCGTCGAGGTATTTTTCGAATGCGGCCTGCTGGCCCTCGAGTTCGCGCAGGGCCGTCTCGTCGGCCGTGTTTTCCCCGGGAAAGGCTAGGGTGCTGCCGGGGGTGCTCTTGCCGTGGCCGTCGTCGGCCGAGTTGTTGAAGATCGCGTAGAGCTGGTAGTATTCGCGCTGCGTGATCGGGTCGAACTTGTGGTCGTGACATTGGGCGCAGCCGACGGTGAGGCCGAGGAAGGCGGTGCCGAAGGTGCTCACGCGGTCCATGACCGACTCGATGCGGAACTGCTCGGGGTCGATGCCGCCCTCCTGGTTGATCTGCGTATTGCGGTTGAAACCGGTGGCCACTTTTTGGTCGATCGTGGCGCCGGGCAGCAGGTCGCCGCCGAGTTGTTCGACGACGAACTGGTCGTAGGGCAGGTCGCGGTTGAGTGCAGCGACGACCCAGTCGCGGTATTTCCAGATCTGGCGGGGGGCGTCGATGGAGTAGCCGTTTGAGTCGGCGTAGCGGGCGACGTCGAGCCACGGGCGGGCCCAGCGCTCGCCATGGTGGGGGGAGGCGAGCAGGCGCGCGACGACGCGGTCGTAGGCCGCGGGTGAGCGGTCGGCGAGAAACGCCTCGACCTCGGCGGGCGTGGGCGGGAGGCCGATGAGATCGAGGCTGACGCGGCGGAGCAGGGTGACGCGGTCGGCCTCGGGGGAGGGCGCGATCGGAATTTTTTCGTTTTCGAGTCGGGCGAGGACAAAGGCGTCGATCGGGTTGCGCGACCAGCCGACCGGCGCAGTCTGGGCCGCGGGCGGCGCGGTGCGCACCGGGGCGACGAAGGCCCAGTGAACGTTTTTCTCGGGCTCTTCGCTGGCCGGGGCGACGGCCCCCTCGTTGATCCAGGTGCGGATCGTGGCGATCTGCGCGTCGGCCAGCGCCGGTTTCTTGTAGGGCATGCGCGAGATATCGTCGTGCGTGCCGAGGATGGTTTTGAAGAGGAGACTGGCGTCGGCCTGGCCTGGGACCAACGCCGGACCGCTGTCCCCGCCGGTCCGCAGAAACGCCGCGGTGTCGGCCCGCATGCCGGATTTCTGCTGGGAAGCGCCGTGGCAGCGGTAGCAGTGCTGCGCGAGCACGGGCTTCACGTCCTTCACGTAGTCGACGGGTGCGGCGTGAAGGGAGGCCGTCAGCATAACGGCGGCAACGGCGGGGTGGGTCCGCGAAAACATGGAGGCACAGAGAACCGGGTCGCGGGGTGCGGAGAAAGCAAAATCGCGGTGGGCGGTGAACTCCGCCCGGCGGGAGGCCGGCGGGACCGGCGGGCTCCGGGTCGGACAAAATTGATCCTGACTTCGCGCCGGCGAGCGACTCTGGTGGGGCCATGGTCCCATCGTCTTCTTCCTTTGCCCCGGTGATTCCGCTCGCCGACGGCGGCCCGTTTCCTTCGGTTGGGCTGGGTTGCTGGAAGATGCCCAAGCCCGCGGCGCCCACGCTCGTGCCGGAGGCGATCCGCGCCGGCTACCGCCACTTGGATTGCGCCTGCGACTACGGGAACGAAGCCGAAGTTGGCGCCGGGATTTCCGCCGCAGTGAACGCCGGTCTCTGCCGGCGCGACGATCTCTGGGTCACCTCGAAACTCTGGAACACTTACCACGAACCGAAGCACGTGCGGGCCGCATGCGAGCGGTCGTTGCGCGACCTCCGCCTCGATTACCTGGATCTCTACCTCATCCATTTTCCCATCGCGCTCGCGTTCGTGCCCTTCGACGTGCGCTATCCGCCGGAGTGGTTTTACGATCCGCAGGCCGAGGCCCCCGCGATGAAACCGGTCTCCGTCCCCTACGCCGAGACGTGGGCCGCGATGGAGGACCTGCACCGCGCCGGCCTCGTGAAGCACCTCGGCGTGTGCAACCTGAATATCTCGATGCTGCGCGAGCTCCTCGGCACCTGCTCGATCCGCCCGACGGTGCATCAGATCGAGCTGCATCCGTATCTCACCCAGCCGCGCCAGCTGCGTTTCTGCGCGCAGGAGAAAATCGCCGTCACCGCGTTTTCACCGCTTGGCTCGCCGTCCTATGAATCCATCGGCATGGCCCGGCCCGATGAAAACGTCCTCCACGATCCCGTCGTCACCGCGATCGCCGCCGCGCAGGGCCGCACGCCCGCGCAAATTACGCTCCGCTGGGGCGTCCAGCGCGGGTGCGCCGTGATTCCCAAAACGCAGAGCCCCGCCCGCCTGGCCGAAAACCTCGCGCTGTTTGATTTCGCGCTCACCCCCGCCGAGATGGCGGCCATCGACGCCCTCGACCGCCGCCGCCGGTTCAATGACCCCGGCCACTTCGGCGAGGTTGCTTTCAATACTTTTTTTCCGATCTTCGACTGAGTTCCTCGCTCCCTCTCACCCCTCTGGTTCGTCTCCCTCGTCACCATGTTACCCTCCCTCCGCCGTCTCGCCCTCTTCGCCGCTCTTGCTCTCCCCGGCCTCGCCTTCGCCGCTGCCGCACCCAAGCCACTGAAGATTCTCCTCCTCACCGGTGGCTGCTGCCACGACTATGGGGCGCAGAAAGATCTCCTGAAAAACGGCCTGGAGGCCCGCGCCAATGTCGTCGTCGACCACATGCACACCGCCGACAAAACCACGCGCCCCGCTTTTCCGGCGCACACCAACGCCGACTACGCGAAAGGCTACGATCTCGTGATCCACGATGAATGCGCCGCCGACATCTCCGATCCGGAGATGGTGAAAAACGTCCTCGCGCCGCATGGGGCCGGTCTGCCCGGGGTGAATCTCCACTGTGCCATGCACAGCTATCGTGTGACGAAAGACTACGCCCGCCCGATGGCCCCCGGCTCCGCCGACGCACTCTGGTTTGATTTCCTCGGCCTGCAGTCGAGCCGCCACGGTCCGAAAGAGCCGATCAAGATTTCGTTCACCGCTTCGGGCAGCCCGATCACGAAGGGCCTCGAAAATTGGGTCACCGACAAAGAGGAACTCTACAACAATGTGCAGGATCCGAAGGTGTTCGCCGGCCACCGCTCCCTCGCCACGGGATTTCAGACGACGACCGACAAGAAGGGCACCAAGACCGACAACGAAGCGGTGGTGGTCTGGACCAATCTTTACGGCCCGAAGCAGGCGCGCGTGTTCAGCACGACCATCGGTCACATGAACGAGACCGTCGCGGACGCCCGCTACCTCGAGCTCGTCACCCGCGGCGTCCTCTGGGCCGTCGGCAAACTCGGCGACGACGGCCGCCCGGTGGCCGGTTACGGTCCGCAGAAGCCCTAATCCCCGCGCCGCATTAACTCCGCCTTACTCCGATGACCCCGTTCCAGCCCACCCGCCGCGACTTCCTCCGCGCTTCCGCCGTCGCTACCCTCGGTTTCCACATCCTCCCGGCGTCGGCGCGCGGCGCCAACGACCGCATTCAGATCGGCGCCATCGGCGTCAACGGCAAGGGCCAGGTCGACACGATGGCGGTCTCCGCCGCCGGCGCGGAAATTGTCGCGCTGTGCGACGTCGCCAACCCGCGCAATCCCGAGCTCACCCGGAAGAAAAAAGCTAAAGCCGGCGACACCATGCCCGATCGCTTCCCCGGCGCGAAGCTCTTCACCGACTACCGCGAGATGATCGCGACGATGAGCGGCATCGACGCCGTCACCGTCTCGACGCCTGACCACCATCACTTCCACGCGGCGATGCTCGCGATGCGGAAGGGCAAACACGTTTACTGCCAGAAACCGATTTCGCACTCGGTCTGGGAGGCGCGCCGCCTCGCCGAAGTCGCGGCGGAAACCAAGGTGCAAACGCAGATGGGCAACCAAGCCCACGCCGGCGAGCCCATCCGTCGCGGCGTCGAACTGATCCGCGCCGGCGTCCTCGGCCGCGTCACCGAAGTCCACGCCTGGACCAATCGCCCGATCTGGCCGCAGGGCATGAAGGAGTGGCCCAAGGCCGAGCCGGTGCCGAAGGCCCTCGATTGGAACCAGTGGATCGGGCCGGCCCCGTTCCACGACTACAGTGCGACGATCGCGCCGTTTAACTGGCGCGGCTATTGGGATTTCGGCGCCGGCGCCCTCGGCGACATGGGCTGCCACATCATGGACATGCCTTACTGGGCCCTCGGGCTCACGTCGCCCACGTCCGTCGACAGTTGGCACGAGGGCGGCACGGCCATCGCCGCGCCCCATCGTTCAACCATCACGTATCAGTTTCCCACGAGCGTCCTCGGCGGCCCGGTGAAATTCATGTGGTATGACGGCGTCGTCGCCAAAGAAGGCGTCTACCTCAACGCCCCGCCCGAGGCGTTGTGGAAAGGTGATTTTCCGACGGCGGACCACGTGTTCCGTCGCTTCGACCTCGTGCTCGTGGGGGAAAAAGGCCGGATGTTTTTCGGCCGTTCGCGGCAGGACTGGGTTTTCAAGCCCGACGCGATCGGGCTCGATTTTCCCGCCCCGCCGAAAACCCTCGCGCGCGTCCCCGGTGGTACGCAGGACGGCAAAGGCGAAGACGGTGGCGGCCCGTATGTCGAGTGGCTCAGCGCGATCAAGACCGGCACCCCGGCGCTCTCGAATTTCGCGGCGTCGGGTCCTTTCAGCGAGACCGTGCTGCTCGGCAATGTCGCGCTGCGCCTCGGCAAACGCGTGGAGTGGGATGCGAAAAATATGGTCGCGAAAAACGCCCCCGAAGCCGCTCCGCTTATCCGCCGCGCCTATCGCAAGGGCTGGGAGCTGGCGTGAGCCGTCGCCCCGGCGCGCGCGCCGTTCCGAAGGCGTGAGACGTCGCGCGCGCGCTTTTGGGTTACCCGCGGCGAAAAATAGGTTCGTCAGGGTGGTTTGGCCGAAAATCCCCTCGACAGACCGGGGGTCGGGGAGGATGGCTTTTCCTCGCCCCGCCCCATGCCCCCGTCCGAACACGCCCGTTGGTTTACCGATGAAGTGCAGCCCCATGAACCGGCGCTGCGGGCTTACTTGCAGGCGCGTTTTCCGACGCTGGGCGACCACGACGATCTGGTGCAGGAAACCTACGCCCGCCTCCTCCGCGCCCAGGGCAACGGCGGGGTGCGCTACCCGAAAGCGTTTCTCTTCACCGCCGCGCGCAACGCCGCCTTCGATCTGTTCCGCCGTCGCGGCGCGAAGCCGACCGAGGCCGTCACGGATTTGGTGGAGCTCACCGTCTTGGAGGACCGGCCGGGGGTGGGGGAGCTGATCGATCAAAGCTACGAGCTCGAGGTGCTCGCCGACGCCGTGCGCGCGCTGCCCGACCGTTGCCGCCAAGTCATCATGCTGCGCTATCTCGACGGTCTCGCCTACAAGGAAATCGCGGTGCAACTCGGCATCTCGGCCGAGACCGTGAAGGTGCACATGGCAAAAGGCATGCGACGCTGCGCCGCGTTTTTCGCGGAGCGCGGGCTGCTGGAACCGCCGCCGCCGTCGCCGTCTGCGGAGGCTTCCTCATGAGCGAATCACCGGAACACGACGATCCGATCGAGGAAGTTGCCTCGAACTGGTTGACCGAGCGCGCGGAGGGTTTTTCGGCCGCCCAGAAGCGCGAGTTCGAGCGCTGGTGCCGCGCTGATCCGCGCCACGCCGCCGCGGTCGCGCGCCTCGAAGCCGCGTGTGCCCTGCTCGAAAAGATGCCGCTCGTGCGCGCGGAGTTGCAGCCCGTGGTGGAGTTTCCGGTGAAGCTGCGCGCGACGGCGCCGGTGAAGAAATTTCCCGTCCTGCGGGTGGTTGGCGCGATGGCCGCGGCCCTAGCCCTCGCGGCTTTCGGCGGGTGGCAATGGGCCCGCCCGTCAACCTCTGCGCAGCTCTACGCGACCTCGACCGGGGGCTACGAACGCGTGGTGCTCGCCGACGGCTCCGTCGTCGAACTCAACGCGAACTCCGAGGTGCGCGTCGATCTGTTGCCCGGCGAGCGTCGCGTCGCGCTCGTGCAGGGCGAGGCGCATTTCACCGTCGCGCACGATACTGCGCGGCCCTTCATCGTCTCTGCTCACGGTGTCGCCGCGCGGGCGGTCGGCACGGCGTTCAACGTGCGGCTGGCGTCGAGCTCGGTTGAAGTGCTCGTGACGGAGGGCAAGGTGTCTGTTTCTGAGGTGGAGCGCGTTGACCTCAACGTGCTGGCTACGAGTGCCGATCCCAAACCAACGCGTTGGGGTCAACGCGTTCCACCTTCGGACATACTGCTCGCCGCGAACGAACGCACCGTCATTCCG
>CANHJG010000081.1 GCA_947461205.1 Opitutia bacterium | reverse complement strand
GTGAATATAATCTTCCACGATCCGGAGATTTTCAAAATCCAGCGGGAGGAACGAGGCGAGGATATCGTCGTGGTTGCCGCGCAGATAAATGACCTCGGTGTCGCGCTTTTCCAGTTTCTTGAGGACGATGCGGATGAAGCGGGTGTGGGCCTTGGTCCATTGGCCGGAGCGGGTGAGCTGCCAACCGTCGATGATGTCTCCGTTCAGGATGAGTTTCTCGCAGCGCGTGTGCCGGAGGAAGTGGTTCACTTCGGCGGCTTTGGATTCGACGGTCCCGAGGTGGACGTCGGAGAGGATCACGGTGCGGACGCGCAGGAGTTTTTTCATAGCAACGGGAGGGCGCAGCCGGCCGGAGTGAGCGCGTCGGCGACCGCCACGGCCGAGGAGGCGACGGGCACGACGATGCGGAGGCTGCGAGGGTGGACGAGGATTTCGACGGAGGCACCGGTGGCGTGGGTTTCGCCGTCGGTGTGGATGAGGCCGGGGGCGGCGCGTTCGATGACAAAGCGCGGGCTCTGCAGGCGGCAAACATGGGCGCTCCGGTCGAACCGGCCGCAGAAGAGCCGGGCGGCGAGGGTCGCGGCACCGAGAAATCCTACGGTACGGACGGCGATCAGATCGAGCGCGCCGTCGTCCGTACGGGCGCCAGGCGCGATGCGGGCGTGGTTACCGTATTGGTCGGAGTTCGCCACGGCAACGAGCATGATGTCGAGCGTCTCCCGGCGGTCGGAAGTCGAAATGACGACGCGTTCGGTGCGCAGATCGCGAAAGGCGGCGAGCGCGGTGCGGGCGTAGGCGGGAAGTCCGCGCGAAGTGAGGGTGTTGAAGCGGCGGCTCACGTCGGCATCGAGCCCGAGGCCCATGGCGTTGAAGAAGGGATAGCCGTTGGCGCTCCCCGTATCGATTTGGGCGACACGTCCGCCGATGCGGGCGACGAGGTTGAGGGCGGGCAGCAGGGCCGTCGGCACGCCGAGATGAAGCGCCAGGCCGTTGCCCGAGCCGCAGGGGACGAGTGCGAGGGCGGCCGGAGTGTGGAGGAGAGCCTGGGCAACTTCGTTCATCGTGCCGTCGCCGCCGACGGCGACGACGGTCGTGCAGCCGGCCAACGCGGCGGCGCGGGCGAGTTGCGTGGCATGGCCGGGACCGGCGGTGGTCGCGACGGTGGCATCGAGAGAACGCGATGAAATGAAGTCGCGCAGGTGCCCGGCCAAAGCGGGGCGGCGGCGGTTGCGGCCCGACGTGGGGTTGAGGATGAAGCACGTCTTCATGCGGTCGTCGGAAGGATGGGGGGGCCGGGGTTGGCGGGTCCGTGGTGCAAGGGAACCGGCCCCGGTTCGTGGGTGGGAGCCGAAGGAGTGAGCAGGTGCGCCGCGATGGCGTGGGCCGCGTCGGGCCGGGCCAGGTGGGTGAGCGCGCTGCGCCACTCGCGCCAGACGCGGCCTTGGTCGGCGAACGCGCGCCGCAGTTCCCGGACGATGGCCTCCGGGGTTTCGGCGAGGGCACCGACGCGATGGCGGCGGAGGAGTTCGTAGTTGCCCTCTTCTTGGCCGGGGACGACCTGGTTGACGATCATCGGGCAGCGGGCGGCGATGGCTTCCTGCGTGGTGGCGCCGCCCGCTTTGCTCACGACGGCGTGGTGCGTCAGGAGCAGGCGCGGGATCTCGTCGGTCCAGCCGAGGATCGTCGCCGGATGGGCCCGGTTGGCGGCGAGTTTTTCCAGGCGGGCGCGGAGCGGCTCGTCGCGGCCGACCGCACAGGTGACGGACCAGCCGGGTTCGGCGAGCAACCGGGTGGCGGTTTCTAACGCGTGGCGGGTGCCGGAGTTGATGATGTAAAGCACCCGTGGCGTGGCGCCGCCGGCGAGGGCGGGCGGCGAGAATTCGGCGGCGTGGGCGCGGAAAAACGGGTTGACGGGGAACCCGGCGACGTGGAGACGCTCCGTCGCGATGCCGGCCCGGCAGAGCACTTCGACCGATTCGGGATTCGGCAGGAACCAGCCCGTGCAGGCGGCGCGCCACCAGAGGGAGTTGATGCTGATGGAGTCGGTGACGAGGTTGAAATGCGGCGGGAGGGTGCGGCCCTTGCGCGCGAGACCTTCAAGCAGGTAGGCGTAGATGAAGTAGGTGCTGCAGAGAACGGGGGGCTGTTCTGCGGCGATGATGCGATCGAGGAGGAGGCTTTCGCGGCGGAAGAAAAGGAGCGCGCGGGGGAAGATCGCGGTGCGGTCGACCCAGGCGTAGACGGAACTCCAGAGGCGCGGCGTGCGGTTTATCAGGCCGAGATAGATGCGGCGGGTGAGTTCGTTGAGGCGGGGCGAGGCGAGCGCGAAGACATCGACGAGCCGGGCGGTGCCAGGGCCATGCGAGGCGTCGCAGGCGGCGGCCAGAGCACGGGCGGCGGCGTTGTGGCCTTCGCCAAACCCAGCGGTGAGAATGAGGACACGGGGTTTTTTCATGGGACGGCGGGTTCGAGAGCGGCGGAGGACGAGCGGGCGACGACGTGGGCGAGGTCGGACGCAAAATGAGCGATCACAGTCTCCCACGACTGCGGTTCGACGGCGGCGCGGGCGGACGCCCGCAGGTGGGCGCGCAGAGCGCGATCGGTCGCGAGTCGCGTGGCGGCGGCCATGAGCATGTCCGGTCGGTCGGAGGGCACGGCGAGACCGTTGTGGCCGTGTTGGATGAATTGGCGGGCGGCGGCGTAGTCGAAGCCGGCGACGGCCAGGCCGCTGGCGAGCGCCTCGGTGAGGACATTGCCAAACGTCTCCGTGAGGCTGGCGTGGATATAGATGTCGGCGGAGGCGTAGTGCCGCGCGAGTTCGTCTCGGGAGATGAAGCCGGTGAAGGTGCACTCCGGGTGGTCGCGTTGCAGGCGCGGGCGCAGCGGGCCGTCGCCGACCAGAACGAAACGGCAGCGGGGGTTGGCTGCGCGCATGGCGGCGAAGCATTCGAAGAGGAGCGGGTAGTTTTTCTCCGCGGCCATGCGGCCGGCGTGGATGACGACGGGGTTTTCGGTTGCGGCTTTCCAGCTCAGGCGAAGGTCGCCGGAGCGGCGGGCGGGGTGAAACTGCCATGTGTCGACGCCGCGGGAGAGGAGGGCGAGGTTGCGGAAACCGAGCGTCTCAAGCTCGGCGCACAGTTGGGCGGTGGGCGCGAAGGTGCGGGCGGTGCGGTTATGCACGCGCCGGAGCCACCAGAGGACGAGCCGGTGGAGCGGCGCGTAACCGTAGTGCCGCGTGTAGGCGTGAAAGTTGGTGTGAAAACTGGAGGTGACCGGAAGACCAAGCGAGCGGGCGGCGCTCACGGCGGAGGCCCCGAGCGGACCTTCGGTGGCGACGTGGACGAGGTCCGGGCGGTCGGCGCGCCAGCGCCGGCGCAGCGCGGAGCCGGCGGGAAGGCCGAAGCGCAGTAGCGGGTAACCGGGAACCGGCAGACCGGGCAACGCGACCTCCGTGAAATCAGCGGGGGTGGAAGCCGGCAGCTGACCCGGCCGGCGGGGGCGATAGACGGTGACCGTGTGGCCGCGACGGCCGAGTTCGCGGGCGATGACGCCAAACGTCATCGCCACGCCATTGATTTCCGGCGGGAATGTTTCGGTGACGAGGGCGAGTTTCACGAGGGAGGCGTGGTGGGGAATGGGCTGGGAGGAGGGGGAGGCAGGTGGTTGCCGGAGGGGATGCTGACGGCACCGTGTGGCGAATGCGTGGCGGTGGGGTTACGATCTCGGCAAATCGTGCGTGGCGTGCTGGACGGCAAATTAGTGGTTGCACCGAGGCAGGCGGTTTCTACGCTCACCCGCTTTCACGCGGATGCAGTCCCACGGCCCAAAGCGCGTTTACACTCCTCACTCCCTCGAATTTTGGTTTGGCAAGCTCGAGCACGACTGGTCAGGGGCCTTTACGGCTTCGCAATTGGAGGCGGGGCGCCAGATTTATCGGGACAGCGAGGTGCGCGAGCTGGAGCTCACGGACCGCGATGCGATCGTGCACCGCCGGATCGAAAAGAAGGATGAATACGCGGTCATCGAGTGGACGAGCACGGGGCTCAGCGTGCGTTCGTCCTCGACCGACACCGAATTGGCGCACGCGTTGGCGGTGGCGGGGATGCACGAAATCGAGGAGTTGGTGGCCGACGAAATTTCTCCGCTGCCGGGTGAGCCACCGCGTGCGGGGGCGGGGCACGCGGGCGGCCACGGCCATGGGCTTGGTCATGGATTCACGGCCGGGCCTGCCCAGGCGAGCGGTGGCACGGTGGGCGCGAGCGCCCATGGTCAGGGGCACGCCTATGCGCACGGGCGCGGCCAGGGATTTGGGCGAGGGGCGGCCGCGGCGGCGGCGGGAAATTCCGGCGGGGCCACGGCGCGGCCGGTGCCGTCGGCGGGAGCGACCGCCGTGGGCACGCACAACGGTCCGTCGCGCACGCTGGTTCTCCTCTTCAAGACGAAGTCGGCGGGGCTGACCTTTCAGGCGGCGTGGCTCGACCCCGACAAGAAGGCGAAGCATCCGGCGCTCGGGCCCGACGCCCATGCGAACGGAAACGGCCACGTGAGCTCGGGGGAGCGCGCGAAGCTGATTGGGCTCGCGGCCTATGCGCGCAAAGCGCATTTCCACTACCATCAGGACTCGGGGATCTACCTGATGGAGTCGCTGGTGGAGATTCCTAATTTTCTCAAGACGGTGCTGCCCGCTTGGAAGCGCCTGTTTGCGATCGAGCTCGATGAGAAATCGGCGAATCTCGTCAAGGGCACGCGGGTGATCGAGATCGAGGCGGTGGCCGAGCGCGCGGCGCCGCGCGAGGGTGCGACCGGCGGCGGCGGCGAGCATGCGGCGTTGAACCTGCGGTGGATCTTTCGTGCGGGTGAACGGATGCTCACTGACGGGGAGGTTCACGCCCTTTTGAAACGCAACGGCCAGCCGGTCATTCTGCCGAATATCGGGATCGTCGCGCTACCGGCGGACAAGTGGGCGTCGTTTACTGCGTGGCAGCAGAACGTCGAGGAGACGCAGGGCTCGGATGCGGCAGAGAACGGCGCCCTGTCGCCCTATCTGATTTTTTCGCTCTTCAGCGATGCGCGGCTGAAACTCACGCTGTCGCCCGAAATCGAAGCGTGGCGCGAACGGGTGCTCGCGGCCCCGCCCGCGCCGCCGGCGTTGCCGGAGCTGTTGCGGCCGTATCAGCGCCGCGGCGTCGAATGGGTGCACCACCTCTGCGACGTGGGCTGCCACGGGCTGTTGGCCGACGAGATGGGGCTCGGCAAGACGCTCCAGGTTCTGTCGTTGTTGGTGGCCCGTCCGATTGCGGGCAAGCCGCACCTGATCGTGTGCCCGGCCAGCGTGGTGCCGGTGTGGCGCGAGGAGATCGCAAAGTTTTTCCCGCAGCTGGCGGTCGATGTGCTGAAGACGGGCCACGATTTCACACAACGCAAAGACCCGGCGATCTGGTTGGCGAGCTACACGCAGCTCCGGAAGCACCGGGCGATGTTGCCGGGCACGGAGTTTGGCTACGCCGTGCTCGATGAGGGCCAGTTCATCAAGAATCCGGATGCGAAGATCACGCAGACTTGTTTCGCGGTGCGCGCCCGGCACCGGATCGTGCTGACGGGCACGCCGCTGGAAAACCGGCAGCTCGATTTGTGGAGCATTTTCCGCTTTTTGCTGCCGGGCCTGCTGGGGTCGAGGGCGATGTTCGAGGCGGCGCTCAACGCCGACCGGGCGGGCACGCTCACGCGGCTGCGGGCGCAATTGGCTCCGTTTATCCTGCGGCGCACAAAAAAGGAAGTGGCGACGGAACTGCCGCCGAAGATGGAAATGGATCTGATCTGCCCGCTCACCGACGTACAGCGGGCGGAGTATGCGCGGATTTGTTCCGAGGGTCTCGACCGGCTGGGCGACGATGTGGGGGCCGCGATGCGCGAGAAGAGTTTTGGATTTCTCGCGCTGCTCACGCGCCTGCGCCAGACGTGCTGCGATCCCGACATGCTGCCGTGGTTGAAGGCACCGCTCACGGATTCCGGGAAGATCAACCTGCTGGTGGAGAAACTGACCGAGATCGTGAGCAGCGGGCACAAGGTCGTGATTTTCTCGCAGTTTGTCCTGTTGCTCGAACGCGTGCGCGAGGCGCTGCAGCAGCATTTTCCCGAGTTGCCGCGCTACGAACTCACGGGCATGACGCTCGATCGCCTCAAGCCCGTGCAGGGCTTTCAGACGGCGCAGGGTGCCGCTGCCATGCTGGTTTCGCTCAAGGCGGCCGGCACGGGCATCACGCTGCACGCGGCGGACTACGTCTTTTTGCTCGATCCGTGGTGGAATCCCGCGGTCGAGGCCCAAGCGGTGGACCGGGTGCATCGGATCGGCCAAAAGAGTACGGTGTTCGTCTACCGGATGGTCACGGCGGGCACGATTGAGGAACGGATCCAGACGTTGAAGGCGTCGAAAAGGGATTTGTTCGACAAACTCATCGGGGGGCTGGGCGGCGATTTCGATCTGAGCCAGCACTTCACGTCGTTGCGGAGTTTGGTGACGCTGACGGCGCATGCGGAGCCGGAAGCCGAGCTCGAGCCGTATACCATCGATTGAGGGGCAGGGGGGCGGGGTGGGTCCTAGTTCCGGGAGTTGCGGACAAGGGTGTTCGACGGTGCGCGTGAAATCCCACGGGCGAGGCTTGTTTTGGCGCGCCGGTCGCTTACCATTCGGCGAACTGTGACAACACCGATCGATCTCATTGCGCACCCCGACGTGCTGGCGTTGGAGCTCCAGGCGACCTCCGGGGTAGAGGCGATTCGGGCGCTGCACGCCCGGCTGGGGGCGGTGGGTGGGGCGGTGACGGATGCGCCGCGTTTCCTGGCCGATCTGGTGGAGCGGGCGGCGATGGCCTCCGTGTGTATCGCGGCGGATATCGCGGTCCCGCACGCGCGCACGGGGGCGGTAGGGCGGATGGTGCTGGCGGTGGGCCGTTCGACGCAGGACGTGGCGTTTGATCCGGAGCATCCGGGGGTGCGGCTGGTGTTTCTCATCGGCACGCCGAGGGCGGCCGTCGCGGACTATTTGAAACTGGTGGCGGGCTTAGCGCGCCTGTTGAAGAAACCGGGCGTGCGGGCAGGGCTGCTCGCGGCAAAGACGGAGGCGGAGTTTCTCGCGCGGTTGGCCCGGGGGGCGGAGTCCAAGCGATGAGAGCGGTGACTGATCCTGCGGAGCTGTTGCTGCGCCGGCTGATGCGGCTGTTGCGCTGGCGACTTTGGGTCCAAGAAAAGCTCCAGCCGACGGAATGGCAGGTCACGCTGTTGTGGGCGGCGCTCGCCGGGTTTCTCGGGGCGCTGTCGTCGATCCTCTTTACCGGCCTGGCGGAGGGCGTGCACGATTTGTTTGGCTATTCGGGCAACGGGGTGGGCGTGGTGGAGTCGATGCGACAGCTGCCGTGGTGGGGCTGCCTGCTGGTGCCGGCGTTGGGGGGAATGTGTGCGGGGCTCGTGCTGCTGCTCGGCAAACACATCGCGCCCGGCCAGAGCTCGACCGACTACATGGAGGTCATCGCGATCGGCAACGGCCATGTTCCCATGCGGGCCAGTCTGGTGAAAAGCGCGGCGGCCCTTTTTTCGATCGGGTCCGGTGGATCCATCGGGCGGGAAGGTCCGATGGTGCAGCTGGCGGCCGTGCTCGCCTCGTTTATTGGGCGATGGCGACAGTTTACGCCTCCGCAGCTGCGGCTGATCGTCGCGTGCGGTGCGGCGGCGGGGATCGCTTCCGCCTATAATGCGCCCATCGCGGGATCTTTTTTCGTGGCGGAGATCATCCTCGGCACGATCGCCATGGAGAGTCTCGGACCGCTCGCGGTGTCGGCGGTGGTGGCCACGCTCACGGTGCGCGTGCTGACCGCGGCGCACGTGCTGTATCGTGTGCCGGCGTTTCACCTCAACTCTCCATTGGAGATGGGGCCGTATGTGGTGCTGGGGTTGCTGACCGGCGTGCTTGCTCCGTTGTTTTTGCGGTCGCTGCGGCAGGCGGAAGGTTTCTTTGTCGGATTGAAGCTCCCGTTGGTCGCGCGTCTGACTTTGGGCGGCCTGGCGGTGGGAGCGATTGCGATCAACGTTCCGCAGGTGGCGGGCAACGGGTACTCGGTGGTTGTGCAGATCCTCAACGGCGGCTTGGTTTGGAAAGTGTTGCTCGGAATTGCGGCGTGCAAGTGGCTCGCGACGATGGCTTCGTTTGGCTCGGGCGCGCCGGGCGGAGTGTTTACGCCGTCGCTGTTTATGGGCGCGAGCGCGGGTTACCTGTTTGGCTTGGCGGTGCATGCGGTGTGGCCGGCGGCGGCCCAGGACCCGCGGGCGTTCGCGCTGGTGGGGATGGGCGCATTTTTGTCCGCGGCCAGTCGCGCGCCGGTCATGGCGGTCATCATGCTGTTCGAGATGACGCTGAGCTATGACATCATTCTGCCGCTGATGTTGTGCAGCGTGATTGCCTACTATACCGCGCGGGGACTCGACACGCGGTCGCTCTACAGCGAGTCACTGAAGACCAAGGCGGCCGCGGCGGAGTCGCTCGCTCCGTTCTCCACCGAGACGCGCGTCGCCGACCTGATGCGGGTGAAGCCGCCGGTGGTGGGCGAGACCGCGCGGTTCGCCGAGATTGCGCGGCTGTTCTTGAACGTGCGGGTGAACAACCTCTACGTGGTCGATGCGGCGGGCCGGTTCAAGGGCGTGGTCTCACTGCACGACATCAAACCGTATTTGGGCGAGCCCGATCTCGCGGAGTTGGTGCTCGCGCGGGATATATTGCACGAGGACTTCCCGCGCGTCGCCCCCGAGCAGCCGTTGGCCGAGGCGCTTGGCGGATTTTTGGGGATTGCCGCGGAACGGCTGCCGGTGGTGGAGCCCGACGGGACGCTGCGGGGCAGCCTGTCGAAGGGCGACCTGCTCCTCGCCCTAGTCGAAAAACGCAAGAAACCTGTGGCCGCCTGATCCTTCGGCGGGCCTGGGGGAAAGCGCGCGGCGATAGGGTGGCGGATATATTTTCCCAGTCATTGACGGGAAATTGAACATTCTTCGGGCGGTCGCGTCTTTCACTGCGGTAGTTCACAGTGCAGGTCTGGTTAGGGAAGGCCGTCCAAGGGGTTGGGCGGCCTTCATGTTTTCCGGGATCGGGATAGTCGGAGGATTTTGCCCAATCGTCACCCCGGCGGTTTGCAACGGTCTGGGGGCGTGGTCGTCCTCACTCGGTGGTGAAACCGAAAACTCTGAAGGCTCACGATCGCGCGCGGTGCGGGTGTCAGGAGCGCGCGTTCGAGCGCCGCGTTTTTTGGGCCTGCTGGCCTCGGCACACCCGGCTGCTGGCGCCGATGATAGGGCTCGTGTGGCGCGACTGCTTTTTGGTCGATCACGAATCGATTCGGGCCTTCGGGTCGGTCCGATCCAAGGGGCCATTGAATGAGGAACTCGCCGACTACGTGGTCGACCGCCGCAATCGCGGGTGGTGGCGCCGGGGGGCCCGCGTACGGGTCTCGACCCAGCGTCTGCGCCGGCTCGCGCGCAGCCATCTGGCGCCCCAGAGCGCCACGAGTCGGACCGAAGCCGCCCGATGAAAACCCACCACGAGCTCATCAAATGGCAGGTGTTGGCGCTGGCTATCGGACTCTATCCGGGCAGTCGGCTCGGGGCCGAAGACCTTTCGCTCGGGTTCAGCGCTGCCCGTGTGCTCTATGAAGAACGGCGATATGCGGAGGCCCGCACCGCCTTCGGAAGCCTCAGTCGCGACCAACCGAACAGCGTGGAACTCAATTTTTACCTTGGACGTCTGGCGCTGTGGTTTGACGACGAGGCCGACGCGATGGCGCATCTGGAAAAAGCGGCGCGCGCGTTGCCCGACGATGCGCGGGTGCAGAATGCCTTGGGCGATGCGTGCGGTCTCGCGGCGCAGAAAGCGGGTCTATTGGCGAAACTCGGGTGGGCGCGGAAATGTCTCCAGGCCTACCGGCGGGCGGCGGCGTTGGCGCCGGCGGTGGCCGCGTACAGGTGGAGTCTGCTCGGTTTCCATTGTATTGCGCCGCGGATAGCCGGAGGTAGCCGCGACGAGGCTCTGGCTCAGGCCAGCGAGATTGCGAAATTGGACCCGATGGATGGGCGGGTGGCTTGGGCGACCCTTTTATTGGCGGAGAACAAACCGGCGGAGGCCTTTGCCCAGTTTGACGAGGTGTTGCGGGAAACGCCCGACGACTTCCTCTCCCTTTACCACGTCGGACGGTGCGCGGCGTTGAGCGGTCAGCAATTGGAACGTGGCGTGGCGGCGCTGGAACGCTGCCTCCGGCTTTCACTGCCGACCGGCGAAGGGAGGCCGACATGGGCAAACGTGCACCACCGGCTGAGCGAAATCCTCGCCCGGAAAGGGGATCGCACCGGGGCCGAAGCGCACGGCGCCGCGGCCCGGAAAATTCATCCGGACTTCCGGGCGGATAAAGACGCGCTGCGGAACTGACCGGGCGTTCGCTTGAACGGACGCAGCTCCGGGGAATGGACTGACGGCGGTGCCCGCTTCGGCGGGCGACGGTGCTGGTGAAAAAAACGACAGGGCCACGGGTTTCCCCGTGGCCCTGCGGCAGGCAATGAAGTTCGGGTCGCTTAACGCTCGGCGACCGTGGTGTCCGCTCCGACGAGGACGGCTTTCATGGCGCGGAAAAAGACATCCGTATTGTCCATCGTGCCGGTGAAGTGGGCGGCGCCGCGGCCGTACGCGGAGATCGGAATGTCGGAGGCGGTGTGGACGGCGCTGGTGCCGGGGACTTGACCCGCGATGAAGTAATTGCCGGCGGTTTTGCGCTTGGTGGGGTCCGCGGGATAGCTGCTCAGGGGCGCGGTGTTGTTGAAAGGCTGCTGGGTGTCTTGGATTGGCCGGGGATTGCTCTGCCAGTCCTCGTAACGATCGGAGCCGGCCGCGTAACCGATGAGCATTTTGCGGTCCGGATTGGTCGTGGCGGGATAGCCGTCGGGTTGGATGCCGTAGACGGGGAAGCCGGCAAGATCGTAGGTGCCCACGACGGCGGGATCGCGGAGCTGCGCGGCGCCGCCGCCGGAATTGGCGCGGGCGTTCAGGCTGGCCTGCGTGACCGTGGAAGCGCCGATGATGTTAACGCCAGCACATTCGTGGTCGGCGGTGATCAGCACGAGGGTGTCGGGATTGGCGGCGGCAAACGCCTTGGCGCGGGCGATGGCGCGGTCAAATTCGATGGTATCGAGGATCCAACGATCGGTGTCCATGTTGTGCGCCTGTTTGTCGATCGAGGCGCCCTCGACCATGAGGACGAAACCGGCGGGATTTTTCGCGAGAACGGCGAGGGCGGCATCGGTCATCTCGTCGAGCATGGGCTGGTCGGGGAACCCAAACTCATTGACGACGGCCGGGCTGCCGCGACGTCCGTCGATTTTGTCGGCGGCGACGTTCATGTTCGAGAGAGCGAAGAGGCCGAGCAGTTTCGTGGTGGAGGAGGGGGCTGCCTTGAGCTGCGTGGCGTTGGCCGCATAGGTGAAGCCGGCTTTTTGGAAATCGCTGAGGAGGTCGCGATCGGGATCGAGTGCGCCGGTGGCAACGCCCCAGCCGGTCGCAAGCTCGGCGGAGAGGACGTAGTCGTTGGCGGAGACGCGGGCGGAACCCGCGATGGAGGCGGGGAGGAACCATTTGCGCCCGCCGCCGAGGAGGACGGTGAGGTTGGATTTCACCGTAGCTTCGTCGAGGTATTGGTCGCAGATGCCGGTGCCGTTACCGCGGGCCTGCGTATGGATGGCCTGGGCGGCAGGCGTGGCGTCGAAGACGTCGGCGGTGGTCACGATGCCGAGGGACTTGCCCTGTGTGCGGGCGAGAAACTCGCCCATGTATTCGGTGCGCGGATTGTCGAACGCGTCGAGCGTGTCGTCGGGGAAGACGCCTTCCTGGTTGTTGTTATTCTTGTTGCCCGTCGAATAGCACGAAGCGCCGGGAGCGGAATCGGTGACGATCGAGTTGAGCGAGCAGGTTTGCACGAGGCCGGTGACGGGGAAGGTGTCCATCGCGAGCGGCGCGAGGGCCTTGCCCTGACTGACGCCGTTCAGCACAAAGCGCGCAGCGGTGCGGTGGGCGATGCCCATGCCGTCGCCGATCATGAGGATGATATTTTTGGCTTTCGGGTTGCCGGCGGCGGTGCCGAGGTTGACGACCTCGAAGTTTCCCGTGGCGATCACGGACTGGCCGTCCGGGAGTTGGGTGGCGCTGACGGTGAGGCGGTGGACGCCGGGCGTGAGGTTGCTGTAGGCGCGGAGGGTGGCGACGAGCGTGTTGGCCGGAAGGCCGGCCACGGTGGCGCGCACGAGGGTAACGGTCCCGGCGACCTCCCCGTTGTCGACGTAGAATTTTACGCCGGCGATAGTCTGGGCGGCGTCGGGCGAGATCGTGGCCTGTAAATCGAAACGTTGGCCCGGGAGAAACCGCGAGATGTAGGGGGGACTGGGGTCTTTGAAAGAGAACAGATCGCTCGGCGGTGTGAGTCGCGAGACGATCGGTGCGGCGGAGACCGCAGAGAATGAGGCCGCCACGAGCGTGGCGGCGAGCAGGAGGAAGCGGGGAGTGTGGTGCATGAGAAAAAATCGGAAGCGAGCAGTGGCGTGGAGAGAAGAAGGCGGACGGGTCGAGTTGGGCGGGTCAGGGCGCGGGTTGGGGGTCGAGCACGAGGCGGACAAACGAGTTGCGGCCGTCGGCTTCCGCGCGGGCGCCAACCTCGAGGGTGCCGGTCAGCAGAAGGCGACCGGGGCGCCACGGCGGGAGTTTTTGGCCGGGGTCGGGGACGATCACGTAGGCGGTGCTGGGCGGTGTATCGTCGACGGAACAAAGACCCTGCGTCTCGACGACAATCGGCCAACCGGCGAGACGGAAGAGGCCTGGGACGCGTTCTTGTTCGCGGACCATAAAGCCCACGAGGCGGACGCGGCGACCGTCGAGCCCGCGGAGTTTCTCCGAATATTGGAGGCCGCGATCCCCGACGGGACCAAAAAAATCGGCGAACGCGAGGTCGGTTACGCCGACCGGCGGAGGCGGGAGCGCGGACGCGGCGGAGGATGCGTCGAGCGCGGCGAGGGTATTTTTTGACTGCGTGGCGTAGCGGGCCCAAGCGTGGGCTTCAGGCGCGGCGGCGGGACCGCGGGGCGTGTGGGTGACGGTCTGGGCCGGCAGCGGACTGCAGCAGGCGGTGGCGAGCAAAACGGAGAGCAGGTAGCGCATCGCGACGACACTACCGGCCCGATGTGTCGGCTTCGCGGCGGGGAGGTTACATGTGAGTGACGCTGCCGCGCGAGGGCCGGAGAGCCGCTGCTTGCGCGCCCTGCGACTTCGCCTTCCGCCAACGAAACTCAATCCACGTTCGGGTAAAAAGCTCCCTGCGCTCGAGGTCCCCAAAGAGGGCCAGGAGTGCCGCGTGGCTCCGTGCGGCCCTCGCGCGGTCATAGCGGAGCTTCAGCGCAAGCCACTTTTCCAGCGTGCTAGCGTCAAGGATACGCGTTTCCTCCTCGGCCGCGTGGAGGAGCGTGTAGAGCAGCCGGGCCTCCTCGGAGCGACTCACGGCACTTCATAAACCTCAACCAAGCTAATGCCCGTCAAGCCACCTTCGCCGCTCACCTGCACCGTGTAACTGCCGGGATCGAGCACGGCGAGCACCGCCGAGTCTTTGCTGCCGTCCGCGAGCGCGAAAGCGCCGGCGGCGCTGGTCGCGGCCCGCAGTTCCGCCACGTTCGCGGCGGTGCCCCAGTCGTCATTGGCCAGCAGTTGCTGACCAGTGGCGTTGCAAACAACCAACGTGGGATCGGCGAGAGTGCCGGCTACGCCGAAATTGTTCAGGGCTGGGCCGACCCCGCGGATGAGGACTTGCTTGGGCTTCGGTCCGGTAACGACAAATCCGCCGACGTGGGCGTTGGCACCGGTGCCCGTTTGCGCGCGGCTGGAGACGTTGGGCATCCGGCCGGGAAGCGTCAGCCGGTAAACGAGGAGCATGGAGTCGTTCTCCCGGCCCGAAGGGTGGGCGTAAGCGACCCCGTCCTGGAGACCGCTTTGGGTGATGAAATCGTTGTCGTTGCCGACAAACAAAAAATAATCGTTTGGCGCGGACGGATCGAGTGCAGGCACGAGGGTCATGGCCTCCCATTTTTCGGAGAGGTTATTGTCGTCGTCGGTCGGACCGTTGTGGAGCCCGAACTTGGCGAGTTGGGCGGCATCGTTGATATCAATAAACTCGGCGCGCGCGGCGGGTCTGATTGATGCATCGAGTACACCGGCGGGCGCGACCGGGTTGGCTGCATCGTCGAACTTCGTGCCGGCGATGTTCGTGGCGCTGCTGATGTCGTAGATGAGAATTTTTCGAAACGTAGACGTCGGGATCGGGTAGGTGCGGCCGAAGCCGGCATCGCGGGCTAGGACGAGAAATTGGGTGCTGTTGATCGCCAGAATTTCGCTCTGGGCGCAGACGAGGGTAGCACTCGCCGCCGTGCGCGTGGTGGGCAACTGCAAGATATATTCGCCCTTCAGCGTCGGCGTCGCGCGGGTTAGATCATATGCGAGCAGACGGGTGTTGAAACGAACTAGGCTCGTGCCACCGGTTCCGCCGTCCTGCCGCGCGGCTGATTGGAGGAGCGCAAAAAGTGTTTTGCCATCGGGGGAAAGCGTCAGGCCCTCGAATCCTTGGTTGTTCTGACGGCCGACGGTCGGGTCAAGGGGAGTGGGTGCCGGCTGGCCGGGCGCAGGATTATTTGAGGCAAATGAATCGGCGCTATTGCGCTGGGGAATGAACGCAGCGGGCGGGCGGATCGCGGATTGCAGCACGCCGGCAGCAGTAAACTTGTAGATGTAGGGACCGTATTCATCGCTGATGAAAAACGTGCCGTCGGCCAAGCGGACAATCCCTTCGGCGTCGATGGAGAGCCGTCCGTTAAACCCTTGCGGCATTGCGGGCAGCGAACCCGTTGCGGCACGCACACCCGCGGTTCCGGCGGCCGTGTCCAGTGCCGTGAACGGAGTGCCGTTGGCTTCCGTCAATAGGGTGGTATCGGCGACGGTGATGCCGACTTGATTCTGGGTCGCCGACCCAGTGAGCGAGGGAGTGAAGGTGATCGAGAGCGTAAACAGGCGGGCCCGCCAGTTGGTGGTGCCCGGGTTGTTATAGCCCCGGTCAGGCTGCATGTAAAATGTGCCGCTGTAGGACCCGTTGGCTGCCCGCTTCCATGAAGCGGGATCATGGGTCACGGCCGAAAACGAGCCGAGCGTTTCACCGAATTTATCGCGTGTTGCCGCAGGAATACGACCCACGCCGACCAGACCGTTGTTGATGAAGTATTGGCCGTTAACCCCGACCGTGACTGGGGCCGGTTGCGCCGATACGGGGAGTGGGGACAACGTCGCAGCAGCGACGGGAAGTGCGACAAGGGCAATGAAGCGTTGGGTGGAATCCATGGGTGCGCCGAGTAGTACCCGCCGCAAGTCACAAACGGGCGTCAGACGAGAAACAGTCCGGTTACGTTTCCCCGTCGTGAGGCGTGAAGGCCGACCGCGGGCCGAAGTCGGACCCGGACAGTCTGGGAATGGCCTGATGCTGATTGTGACGTTTGTGGCGAACCGGTGACGGCAGGGTGAAGGTTGGGTAACGGGAGGACTTTCGGGTTGCCCAGCGAAGTTGAGCCGCGCGGTAGTTCGACGCATGATCACACGCGTGCCCCTTCTGGCACTTTTTCTCCTCATCTCCTGGTCCGGATCCTTGGGGGTATGGGCGCAGCCCTCCACGGCGTTTATTGCCGGCCGGGTGCTCAGCGCAGCCAACGGGGTCGTGATTTCGGGAGTCGCGGTGAGTCTCTCCGGCGGTGGACCGGCGACGGTCACCGACCTCAACGGGCACTTCCGTTTGGATCGGCTGCCAGCGGGCAAGCAGGATATCTTGCTAGTGAAGGCCGGGTTTGAGCCGCTCACGGTGACCGGTGTTTCCGCGCCCGAGGGGGGCGTGGGAAAAGTGGATTTTGTCCTCAACCCGATCGAAGGCGGAGTCGTGCGTCTCGACAGTTTCTCCGTGAGTGCGGACGTGCTGCGGAACTCGGGTAGTGGACTGCTCGTCGAGCGACAGAAGGCGGTGGCGGTCAGCGACTCGATCGGGAGCGATCAAATGAGCCGACTCGGTTTCAACGATGCGGCGCAAGCCATGAAAGCCGTTACTGGGGCTTCCGTCGTCGATGGAAAGTACGTTTACATCCGCGGTCTGGGCGATCGCTATAGCTCGACCTCGCTCAATGGAGCCGAAGTGCCGAGCGCCGACCCCGACCGTCGCGCGGTGCAGATGGATTTGTTTCCGGCGGAGCTGATCGACGCGATTGTCACGTCGAAAACATTCACGCCCGACCGACCCGGGAACTTCTCTGGCGGCAACGTCGATATTCGCACGAAGTCTCTGCCCGATACCCGGACCTTCGCGTTCTCGCTCGGAACCAGTTTCAATTCGCAGACGTCGGGGAAATCGATCCTCGGCTACTCCGCCACTGAGGACTGGCTGGGGCGCGACGACGGATCCCGGCAGATTCCCGGGGAGTTGAGCGACAAAACGATTCCCGCGCGGAGCACCGCGCCGGATGCGGAAATTGGCCGACTCTCCCGGCTCTTCTCTCCGCTGATGGCACCGACCTCCATCAAAGCGAAATTGAACCGCAAGGCTTCGGTCACCTATGGCGACCGCTTCGCGTTGGGGTCCCAGATATTCGGCGTGATTGCGTCGCTCACGAGCGACCACAATTTTTCAAGCTATCGCGGCGGCCGGGTCGGGCGCCATGAGCTGCAAGGCACAAATAGCAACGCGCTGTCGACGACCGTGAGTCTCGACGACGAACGCGGGAGCGAAGAGACGACGGCCGGAGCGACGGGAAAGTTTTCATGGCAGTTCAGCCCCGAGCACGAAGTTTCGGTCAACGGCCTCTTTAACTCGACTGGCGAAGACGTCGCGCGAGTCCAAAACGGTCTCTACATTGCGGGTGGCGGTTTGGACAACGACCAGATTTACACGACGCGCACGTTGAAGTTTACGGAGCGGGAGTTGCGTTCGGTGCAGGCCACCGGGCGTCATCTTTTTCCGGCGTGGCGCGGGCTGCTTGTCGAGTGGGCGGGTTCCAATGGGCGCAACACACAGGCCGAACCCGACACTCGTTTCTTCAATAATTCCTCGCGCGTCATCGGTGGTCAGACGTTTTACGAGTGGGAGACATCCGGTCTCGTGAATCCCGCGCGCTACTACCGCAAACTCGAGGAAACACGAAAGGACTACGGCTTTGATCTCACCCTGCCGTTTCAGGCCTGGGGCGGACGCGAGGCCAAACTGAAGGCGGGCGGCGCCTTGGCCCGCATTGAAAGGACGTTCCGCGAGCGACAATATATCTATCGCTCACTTGGCCGCCGGTTCGATGGTAAGACCGAGACGTTTTTCCTTCCGGCCAACGTCGGTGTGGTCAACGCGACGACCGGTCGGTTTCTGAACGACACATTGTTCATTCAGGATACCTCGGCCCCGCGGAACAATTACGACGCCGCGATGGAGGTCGACGGCTACTACTTCATGGGCGACGTGCCGATCACAGCCAAGTTGCGCGCCATCGCCGGAGCGCGAATTGAGACGACGGGTCTGCTCGTCTCGAGTCAGGACAAGACCCGCCGCCCGGGGACGCTTGATCTGCGGGACACCCTGCCTTCGCTGAATCTGGTCTACGAGTTGCACCCCAAAATGAATCTCCGCGGCGCCTACGGGCGGACGCTGGCCAGGCCGAATTTCCGGGAAATGGCGCCCTACGAGACCTTCGAGTTCGTCGGCGACTTCGTTTATATCGGCAATCCTGATTTGAAGCGGACGTTGATCGATAACTTCGATCTGCGTTGGGAATGGTTCACCGGACCCGGTCGCATCGTGGCCGTGAGTGCGTTTTGGAAAAACCTGAAGAATCCGATCGAGAAGGCAATTTTCGCCCCGACGGGTCTGATCATCAACCAAGGGGAAATCCAATATCAAAATCCGGAAAAGGGTCGGGTTTACGGAGCGGAGTTTGAGGTGCGACAGAAACTCGACGCGCTCTGGCAACCGCTCAAGAATCTGACTTTCGGTCTGAATCTGACGGTGGTGGAGTCATCGGTGGATATTTCGCCCTCGGAAGTTCGCGTCGCCCGGCTCTACAAGGTGGATGCTCCGGCGAAGCGTGCGCTGGCCGGACAGTCCAATCACTTGGTCAACGGAGATCTTAGTTACGCGAACCCCCGCACGCGCACGTCGGCGAGCATTTATTACAATCTCTTCGGCGAACGTCTCGCGCTGGTGAGTCCGCCCGGCACGCCGGACATTTTTGAACAACCGGCGGCGGAGTTGGACTTCATCTTGTCGCAGAAATTCGCGACGCGCTGGAAGGTCGGTTTCTCCGCGAAGAACCTCCTGAACTCCGAGGAAAAGGCGCTCCAGACATTCCGCGGCGTGGACTACGTCCGCTACGAGCGCGCCCGCGGTCGCTCCTGTTCGCTCAGCTTTGGCTACGGTTTTTGAATCGAGCCCAACGACAGTGATTCCGTCCAACCATAACAAAACAATATGCTCATGAAACGCTCAGTTCTCCTTCCTTCACTCCTGGCGCTACTCGTGGCGCCGGCGGGTCTGTTTGCTGCCGATGTAGTGGTGTCCTCGGCCATCACCACGAACACAACGTGGACCCGGTCCAACGTCTACATTCTCGATACGAAGATCTTTGTTGAAGCCGGTGCCTTGCTCACAATCGAGCCCGGCACCGTCATCAAGGGGCGCGCCAAGGCGAATCCGGCCGACGCGACCGCTTTGGTCATCGCCCGTGGAGCGCGCATCAACGCGAGTGGCACCGTCACGGCGCCGATCATCTTCACCGCCGAGTCCGACAACTTGAGCACGACCCAGCCCAACCTCACCGAGTCTGACCGTGGTCTCTGGGGTGGCGTTGTGATTTTGGGCCGGGCGCGGATCAATACCGTCAGCGGGCAGGGCAATATCGAAGGCATCGCGACCAATGACGCCCGTGGGATCTACGGTGGCACCGACGACGACGACAACTCGGGGGTTTTCCGCTACGTGCAGATCAAGCACAGCAGCGCCATCGTGGCCGCCAACGTGGAACTCAATGCGTTATCGCTCGGTGCGGTCGGCCGCGGAACCGTGATCGAGTATGTGGACGCCTATGCGGCGAACGATGACGGTTTCGAGTTCTTTGGTGGCACGGTGAACACAAAATATCTGATCAGTTCCTTCAACGACGACGACAATTTTGATTGGGACGAAGGCTTCCGCGGCAAAGGCCAGTTTTGGTTCGCCATCGGCGCGACCGACAAAGGAAATCAAGCGATGGAAATGGACGGCGGAACGACGCCCGAGGACGGCCAGCCCTATGCCATTCCGGAGATTTACAACGCGACGCTGATCGGCTCCGGAGCCACCTCTGGAAATGCCCTGAGCCAGGGTCTGATTTTCCGCGATAACTCGGGTGGGAAAATCTACAATTCAATCATCCATGACTATCGTGGCTACGCCGCCCGGATCGAAACCGAGAGCGCCCAGTCGCAAGACAGCGCGAAGCGCCTGGCGGCCGGCGACCTCGTCCTCACCAACAATATCTTTGGCACTTTCGGCGCGGGCACGACCGATGCGCTGATGTTTATCAGCCCGAATGCCACGACCGGCGGGGCCGCTCCCGCGACAAACTATGCGGCGGATCACATCAAGGCCGGCAACCGGATCAACACCGACCCGCGCCTCACGGGCATCAGCCGGACGCGAAACAAGGGACTCGATCCCCGCCCGGCGAGCGGGAGCCCCGCGTTGAGCGGGGCGAAGACGGCCCCGGCGGACGGCTTTTTTGCGCAGACGGACTACGTCGGCGCGTTTAAGACGGCGAACTGGGCCAAGGGCTGGAGCGCGATCTCCCAGCTGGGCTACCTGACCGACGCCGACGCGACCGTGGCGGACGAGCCCGTGGTGTTGGGTTCGACGAGCAAGCTGCTCAACATTTCGACGCTCGCCACGCTCAACGCGAACGGCGTGATCTCAGCCGGCTTCGTGATCGGCGGCACCCAAGCGCAAACGGTTTTGATCCGCGCGGTCGGGCCCGGTCTCACGCCCCTCGGCGTAGGCAGCGTGCTGGCGGATCCGACCATGGACCTGTACTCCGGGCAGACCGTCATTGCGAGCAACGACGACTGGAGCGGGGAGCAGGTCAAGAGCCTGGCGGCGAAAGTTGGCGCGTTTGCGCTGCCCGCGGGCAGCAAAGACGCCGTCCTCGTCAAGACGCTCGCAGCCGGGAACTACACGGTGGAAATCAAGGGCAAGGGTGCAGCGGGCAGCGTGATCATCGAGGTCTACGAAGTGGACTGACGACGAAAGCGCGTGGCGCCGCGGATAGAGTTAAAGCAGGGCGGGTCTCGGACCCGCCCTTTTTTGCGCCCGGGGGGATCGACGTGAGCGTGCGGGTGGACAGCGGCGGCGGACTGAAGTCCCCTTACTTGCCGGAGAGTGCGGCGGAGGCCGGCAGTGCCCGGACGCGCGGTTTCCGCCACGGTTCCGGAGGGTCGGCCCGTTCGGCCGCCGCGAGAATGGCGTCCAAGGCGGCCCGGGCCCGAACTTTTCCATCGAGCGATTCACCGGCGAGCGCCCAGCCTTGAGCGAGAGCGAGTGACGCCTCGGCGCGGTCCAGCGGCGGCAGCGTTTTCAGGAAGACGGCGGCGTCGGTCGGGCGTGCAGTCGCGCGCGGTATCGGCACCGTCGCGCCCCGCGGCGGCGAGACGGGTCAGTTCAGTCACTTTCCACGGTCCGGCGATCGGTGGGGCCAGCGCTTCTGCACGGGTGAGCAGCTCGGAGGACTTCTCTTTTTGACCGAAAGCGCGTGGCGCCGCGGATAAAGTTAAAGCAGGGCGGGTCTCGGACGCGCGATTTTCTGAGCCCGGGGGAATCGACGTGAGCGTGCGGGGGGACAGCGGAGGCGGACTGACGTCCGCCTTACTTGACGGAGAGTTCAGCGGAGGCCAGTAGTGTCCGGACGCGCGGTTTCCGCCACGGTTCCGGATTGTCGGCCCGATCGGCCTCCGCGAGCACGGCGTCCAAGGCGGCCCGGGCCCGGGCTTTTCCATCGAGTGATTCACCGGCGAGCGCCCAGCCTTGAGCCAGAGCGAGTGACTCCTCCGCACGGTCCAGCGGCGGCAGCGTTTTCAGGAAGACGGCTGCGTCGGTCAGGCGTGCAGTCGCGCGCGCGGCATCGGCACAGTCGCGCCACGCGGCGGCGAGTCGGGTCAGTTCCGTCACTTTCCACGGTCCGGCGATTTGTTGGGCCAGCGCTTCTGCCCGGGTGAGCAGCGCGCAGGCCTGCTCTTTTTGCCCGCAACGGTAAGCGGCAACGGCGACAGCGCGATAGGCGGCGCCGTCGCTCCAGCCCGGCTGCTTGGGCAGCAGCAGCTCGGCTTGGGCGAGCAGCGTGGCCGCATCCTCGGGATTGCCGCGCGCGTGGAGGGTCTCGGCGGTGTCCGCGAGGGCGGCGGCTTTCTGGCGATACGTGCCGTAGCGGCGATTCTCCTCGATCGTGGCGGCGAGTTCCCGCGCCTGGGCGAGTTCGCCGGCGCGGTTCAGGTGGGCTACCACCGCCTGCAAGGCCGAAGCTTTTTCTTCGGAATCCGGCACGGTGTGGGCGAGGGCAACGGCGGCCTCGAATTTTCCCCTCCGAGCATAGGCGACGGCGAGGAGATGGGCCACGCGGGCCTTGCGCCAATCGGTGGTGAGCGCTTTGGCCGTTTGGGCATCGAGGGCGAGTTGTTCCGCTTCCTGGCTGCGCAGGTCGGGCAGGTGGGCGGCGATTTCGAGCAGCACCATGGCTTGGCGGCCCGGCGGCAGTTGGGCCGCAGCGGATCGCGCCGCCTCGCTATTTCCCTGGCGGGCGAGGAAGGCGGCCACGTCGTGGAGCAATTCTTCCCGCAGGGTTGCGTCGGGGGTGGCGAGGGCGAGCGCCCGGGCAGTTTCGATGCCGCCGCTCGAGCCGACGCCGGCGAAAGCAGGCGCAACGACGAAAACGCAAACTGGGAGCAGCGGTGAAAACGAGCGGCAGAATCGCATGCGCTTCGTTTGGAGCGGGCGTGCGGCGGGTCAAGCCGTGGGCGTGGGTCGACCAGAAAAGTCACCCGTCTGTAACGCGGGGTAGGGTTGAATTCTTGCGGAGGGGGGACTGTGCGGCTGACCAATACGGCGGTTGGGAAACCGCCGCTCCGGCGGACACGTCCACCGATGAAGAGCGCGACCGATTCCACTGCTGCCTTAAGCTGAGCTTCGCTGGCTTGGGGGGGCGATGATTACGAGCTGAATCGTCTGCAAGCGGGCTCCTCCCTCCGAGCCGGCTCCCCGGGCCGGGGCCGGTTACTTTTTGGCTCCGCCCGCTTT
>CANHJG010000080.1 GCA_947461205.1 Opitutia bacterium | reverse complement strand
GATCAGTCCCTGTTGCTCGAGCTCGGAAAGCGGACGCAATCCGGCCAGCTTGACCGCCTCCGTCAGGCGAGCAAGGGCCTGCCGGAAATTCTGCAAGCGTTGCATCCAGCGGATGGCAGGAGTGCTCATAGGTAGAGAGCTAGTCGACACCTTGGGTCGAAGAAAACAGCAAACCTCGACGTTTCCTCCCCACGGCTTACTCCAGAAACCCCAGCGTCGACGTCGCCCACGCACCGAAAGAGAGCTCTCCGACCGGACAAACTGCTCAGTTCAAGCCCATCTCCTGGCCTCGCTTGACTGCGCCGCGCCGTTACGCGCGAATCTCCTTGGCCCGTTCCTCCTCCGCGGACTCGCCTTCCCAAGCCCCCGACCACCACCATGCCCCTCGCCGTTCTCTCGTCCGCCTCCCCGCTACGGTTCGTCACGCGCCTCTTCCTCGCGCTCTTCGCCGTCGTCACGCTCACCGCGCTCCGCGCCGCCGACCCCAAACCGCCCGCGGGATTTCGCGCCCTCTTCAACGGCCGGGACCTCACCGGCTGGCACGGCCTCAACCCGCACGACGTCGCCAAACTCACCGGTGAGAAACGCGACGCCAAGCTCGCGCAGATGCGCGCCGAGTTTGCCTCGCACTGGCGCGTTGAGCAGGGCGAGCTCGTCAACCCCGGCACGGGCCCTTACGCCACGACCGACGAAGCGTTCGGCGACTACGAGCTGCTCATCGAATACAAGACCGTCGCGAAAGCCGACAGCGGCATTTACCTCCGTGGTAATCCACAGGTGCAGATTTGGGACCCTAACCAAGTCTTCGATCCGAAGAAACCCGACCGCCGTCCGCACCTCGGCTCCGGTGGGCTCTTCAACAACACTCCCCAAACCCTCGGCCGAGATCCGATCATGGCCGCCGACAAACCGTTCGGCCAATGGAACACCGTGCGTATCCGCCAAATCGGTGAACGCGTGTGGGTCACACTCAACACCCGCCTCGTCGTCGAGGGCGCACCGATGGAGAACTATTGGGAAAAAGGAAAAACGTTCCCCGCGCGCGGGCCGTTCATGCTCCAGACGCACGGCGGCGAGATCCGCTGGCGCGCCATTTACGTGCGCGACATCCCGGCCGACGAGGCGCAGCGCGAACTCGCCACCCCGCCGCTGCCCAACCCCACCCACTTCGACGTCGCCTACGGCCCGCATCCCAAGCAGCTCATCCATTTCTGGAAAGCCGAGTCCGCAACCCCCACGCCGCTGCTGCTCTTCATCCACGGCGGCGGCTGGCAGGGCGGCGGACGTCTCAGCGGTCTCTCCGCGATGCTGCCGGAAATGCTCAAGCGCGGTATCTCGGTCGCATCGGTCGAGTATCGCTTCATTGCCGAGGCCACCGCCGACCACGTCGCTCCACCCGTGAAGGGCCCACTCCACGACGCCGCGCGGGCTCTCCAGTTTATCCGCAGCCAGGCCGCCGTGTGGAACCTCGACAAAACCCGCATCGCCGCCAGCGGCGGCTCCGCCGGCGCCTGCACCTCCCTCTGGCTCGCGTTCCACCCCGACCTCGCCGATCCCGCGAGCGCCGACCCCATCGCGCGCGAATCCACCCGCCTCCTCGCCGCCGCCGTCAACGGCGCCCAAACCACCCTCGACCCGCAGCAGATGAAAGACTGGACCCCCAACAGCACCTACGGCGGCCACGCCTTCGGCCTCGGCAAATTCGACAACTTCCTCGCGCAGCGAGCCACGATCCTCCCGTGGATCGCCGAATATTCCCCCTACGCCCTCGTCACCCGCGACGATCCACCCGTGTATCTTTTCTACACCGTCGCACCCGGCCTCGGCCAGCCGCAGAAAGATCCCACCCACACTTCGAACTTCGGCGTAAAACTCCAAGAGCACTGCCGCGCCAACGGCGTGGCCTGCGAGCTCGTCTACCCCGGCGCCCCCGGCGTGAAACACGCCACCACTCAGGATTACCTCCTCGCGATCCTCACCGCGCCGAAGCGCTGAGGGCGCCCGACCTCCCCTTTACTCGAATGAACCCGCGTCTCCTCCTCGCCCCACTCGCGTGCTTCGCGACCACCTTCGCCACCGGCGCCCTCGCCCAGCCCGCCCCCTCCCTCGCCCGCGCCCTCACGTTTCACGCCTCGTTTGACGCCGGCCTCGACGCGGATTTCTCGCGCGGAGAAAAAACCGCCTACGTCCGCACCAAGACCGGCCTCGTGCCCGCCGCGCTCAACGACGAACTCAAACTCGCCTCCGGTGCCGGCCGCTTCGGCGGCGCCCTCCATTTTCCAAAGAAGGGCAACACCCGCCCGCTGTTCAAAGACGGCGGCACGCTCGGCTACAACGCCACCAGCTGGTCCGCCACCGTCTCCGTCTGGCTCCGCCTCGACCCCGACAAAGATCTCGAGCCCGGCTACTGCGACCCCGTGCAGATCGTCGGCGACGACGGCAAGAAGGGCTTCATCTTCCTCGAATGGTCGAAGGACGAGACGCCGCGCTTCTTCCGCTTCGCCATCCGTCCGCTCCAATCAATCTGGGACCCGCAGAACGTCGGCTGGGGCGCCCTGCCCTTCGCGCAGCGCCCGATGGTGCAGGTCGCCCGCGCACCGTTCTCGCGCGAAACGTGGACCCACGCCGTCTTCACCCTAGAGAAAATCAACGATCAATCCGCGAAACCCACCGGCCGCCTCTGGCTCAATGGGCAGCTCCAGGGCACGATCGAAAACTGGGATCTTACCTTCGACTGGAAGGCCGACGCCGCCAACCTCGTGCTCGGCGCCGCCTACGTCGGCCACCTCGACGACCTCGCCGTCTTCGACCGCGCGCTCACCGACGCCGAGGTAAAACAACTCATGGCCTTGAAAAACGGCGTCCGCGATCTGCGGCCGTAACCTTCGTCGTGTCCATGCAGTCGAAATCATAAAAACGTCGTAGCGGCCGAGGTGACGAGGCCGGGGGACCCGGTTCACCTTTGATCCCGCCTCCTCACGTCGGCAGCTACGTTCGATTGCGTCGATCCGGCTGAGCCCGGAGATTTAATGGAGCCGCGACGCCCTCGTCGCGGTTTGCGCGTGAAACGCGACGAGGGCGTCGCGGCTCCAAGTTCCAACGTGTTTCGTGACCCCATACTCACTGTGAAATTTTCCGGTTAGCACCGGGCTTGCCTCGCCGCGCGAGCGAGCGATGCTTCGGTCACCCCACCCATGCCCCCTACACTTCGCGCCGGCCTCGCGATCCTGCAGCACTCCGCCGCGCTGCTCGCGCTCGCTCTTATCCTCACGACCGCGCGCGCCGCCACCATCACCGGCTCCGTCCTCTACGCAACGCGCGGCGAATACCTCGCCAACGCCGAAGTGCGCATCGCCGGCACCGCTCTCACCACGACCACCGAGCGCGACGGTTCCTACCGCCTCGCCAACGTCCCCGCCGGCACGCACACCCTCACCGTCACCTACACCGGACTGCGCACCGAACGCACCACCCTCACCGTCGAACCCGAGGCCACCGCGCGGCGTGACTTCGAACTGACCTCACTCGTGCCCGAGACCGTCACCGCCGCGGCCACCGGCGTGCAGCAACTCGACGCCTTCGTCGTCCGCTCCGAGCGCGAGGGTAACGCCAAGGCCCTCATGGAGCAGCGCCGCTCGATGAATCTCACCAACAGCCTTTCGTCGGACGTTTTTGGTGACGTCGCCGAGGGCAGCGTCGGCGAATTTCTGAAGAACGTCCCCGGCGTCGACGTCGACTACGTCGGCCCCGATGCCCGTGGCCCCCGCCTTCGCGGGCTCGATCCCCAATACGTCGGCGTCAGCGTCGACGGCATGACGCTCGCCAGCGCCGACGGCTCGCAGGCCCTCGGCGGCGGCGCGCGCTCCTTCAGCTTCGACCAGGTCTCCGTCAACAGCCTCGATCGCATCGAGGTCAACTACACCACCGGCGCCGACCAGGACGCCGACGCGCCCGCGGGCACGATCAATCTCAAGACGAAGCGCGCCTTCGAGCGCAAGGGCCGCCGTCTCTCATGGCAGGTCAACGTCATGGCCAACGGCGACCGCTTCGACTGGCGCCGCAGCTACGGCCCGAGCGACGTGCGCACCCCCAAGTTCCGCCCCGGCGCCATCCTCGAGTATTCCGACGTGTTTTTCCGCAACCGCCTCGGCCTCGTGTTCAACCTCAGCGAGTCCAACCAATACGTCGTCCAGAGCCGCGTCGACCACACCTACAACGCCGCGACCACCCCGACCGACCCGCGCCCGCGCGTCCTCACCAACGTAACCGCCATCACCAACCCGCGCTTCACCGAGCGCTTCACGCCCTCGCTCACGCTCGACTGGAAGGCCACCCCCTCGCTCGCCCTCTCCCTCAGCGCGATGTACAATTACTTCGATGCCTTCATCGACAACCGCACCGCCGCGTTCAGCGTGCCGGGCGGGCGCGCCTCAGTCACCGGCGACGGGCTGAATCACTTCACGTTCAACAACGCCCAGGTCGCGCTCTCCACGAACCACGAGCACAAATACGCGCAGACCCGCACGGTCACGCCCAAGTTCGAATTCCGTCGCGGCGCCTGGCTGGTCGACGGCGGCCTGCACTACACCATCTCGACCAACCAATACGTCGCCCTCCCCCGCGTCGGCCCGCAGACCCTCACCACCGCTGCGCTCACCGGTCTCACGCTCCAGCTCCGCCGCTCCGCCCTCAACGACGTCGATTGGCAAATCACGCAGACCGCCGGCCGCGACCTCAGCGACCTGGCAAACTTCACCAATCCGCGCCTCGCCGACGATGCGCGTTTCGCCGAGCAGGAAGTCTGGCAGGGCCAGGCCAACGTCCGTTGGAACGCGCCGTGGCGCCTGCCCACGTGGCTCAAGTTCGGCGCCAAGGCCACCGAGGACTACCATCGCTTCCGCAACCCCAACGCCGCGCTCACGTGGCGCTACGACGGCCCCGGCGGCGGCCCGACGGGAAGCTTCGCCCCCCTCGCCTTCCCCGCCAACCGCTGGCGCCTTGAAAACGGCCTCAACGTCACCTCGCTCTCCGGCTCGCCGCCCGTTTTTCCAAACCGCCCCGGGATCGCGACGCTCTTCCGTGAGCAACCCGCGCTGTTCACCGACCTCGCGACACCGGCGAATTTCTACAGCGCCTACATCAACAACACGAGTTACATCAAGGAGACGCGCCTCGCCGGCTTCGGTCTCGCCAACGTCCGCCTCGGCCGCGTGCAGCTCCAGGGCGGCCTGCGTTGGGAGGAAAACGAAATCGCGATCCGCGAATTCCAGCAGCGCAGCGCCGCGGCCGTGCGCGCCGCGGGCTTCGTCGTCACGCCCGCCACCGGCCGCGCCACCACGGTCGAGGGCCTCAGCTACCAGTTCATGAGCCTGCCGAAAGTCGTGCGCACCTCCGCCTACGACAATCTTTTCCCCTCCGTCAGCGCCAAACTCCACCTCAGCGAAAACTTCCAGGCCCACCTCGGCTACAGCTCCACCCTCTCCCGGCCCGCCCTCGGCAACCTCGGCGGCGTCCTCGAATTCAACGAGTCCACCCTCGTCGCCACCGTCCCCAACCCCGACTTGCTGCCCGAGCGCTCCCAGAATTTCTCCGGCCGCCTCGCCTACTACTTCGAGCCCGTCGGCAACCTCGCGCTCACGTTTTTCCAGAACGATATTTCCAATAGCGTCACCTCGCAGGAGTTTCCCGCCACGGCCTTCGGCTTCGAAGACGATCCGCTCTACTCCACCTACCGCTTCGTCTCCACCGGCAACCGCCCCGGCAGCCTGCGCGTGCGCGGCGGTACGCTCGAATACAGCCAGGCGCTCTCTTTCCTCCCCGGCCTGCTCAAGGGCCTCAACGCCTCCGCCAGCTACACGCGCACCTACGCCAGCGCGCCGCGGGCCTCAATGACGCCCCACATGATCAGCGGCACCCTGAGCTACCGGCACCGCGGCTTCACCTTTGGCGTCGCCGGCAAATGGACCGACGCCACGCCATTCTCGACCACCGGCATCATCTCCTACCGCAAAGCGCGCACAATGATCGACCTCAACGGTGGCTACCAACTCACCGCGCGCACCGGCCTGTTTTTCCAAGTGAGAAACCTCTTCAACATCGCCGAATACCGCTACCAGATCGATCCCAGCTACCTGACCTCGGACACGCGCGTCGGGACTTTCTACACCTTCGGGCTCAAGGGTGTGTTCTGAGCCGCGGCGCCCTATCAATCGCTGCATAATTTCGTGCGCTCAAATGGGTCTTCGCCATTCGAAGAAATTGCGCGACCGCGCGTCGTCGCCGCAACCGAAGCCAATCTTTGGCACGGAGGACACGGAGTAAGGCCACCGAACTTTCTGCCGGTGTGCCCGCTCTGTGTCCTCCGTGCATCCTCCGTGCCCTCTGTGAAAAAAATCATCCACGAACTTTCTCAAAGATTGATCGTCCGCGTACGCTTGTCGCACCTTGAGTCCGTTTCGTTTTTGACCTTCCCCTTCGCTGCGGCCGCGTATCGGCCACAGCCTGCCAGCCGCAGTTTCTTCTTCTGTTTCCGCCTCGGGGGCGGCAGAAACCAATCACCCAACCCCACCATGAGCTCGTCACGTTTCACCGCCCTCCTTTGCTGCTTCGCGTCCCTGCTGGCCGTTGCGCCCGCCGCCGAACCCACCGCCTCCATCACCGGTCGCGTCCAAAACACCGACACCGGCCAATACCTCAACAACGCCCGCGTCACCGTCCGCGGCACCAACCTGGCCGCCCCCACCGACGAAACCGGCACCTTCCGCCTTTCCTCCGTGCCCGCCGGCGAAATCGTCCTCGAAATCTTCTTCACCGGCCTCGACGCCCTCCGCGCCCCCCTCACCCTCTCCGCCGGCCAGACCGTCGAGCGCGACTTCGAGCTCAGCAGCGCCGCCCGCCGCGGCCGTGCGGGCGAGGTCGTGAAACTCGAGTCCTTCGTCACCTCCGCCTCGCGCGAGATGGACGGCGCCGCCATCGCCATCAACGAGCAGCGCTTCGCCGCCAACATCGTGAACGTCGTCTCCGCCGACGAATTCGGCGTCGTGCCCGATGGCAATATCGGCGAATTCCTCAAAATGCTCCCCGGAATCACGATGGACTACCGCGGCGGCGACCCGCGCGAAATCTCGATGAACGGCGTGCCGTCGTCCTACGTGCCCGTCACCATCGGCGGTTTCAGCCTCGCGACTTCGGAAACCTCCGGCACCGGCCGCAACGTGGAGCTCAACGCCGTTTCTATCAACAACGTCTCCCGCATCGAGGCCGTCTACTCGCCGACCCCCGAGTCTCCCGGCTCCGCCCTCGCCGGCTCCGTGAATCTCGTGCCGCGCTCCGCCTTCGAACGCTCCCGCCCGATCTTCAACGGCTCCGTCTACCTCGCCGCGCGCGACAGCACGATCGAGGGCCGCACGCCCGGCCCCGCCCGCACGCCCACATGGAAGGTTCGCCCGGGCTTCGAGTTTTCCTGGGTGGTGCCCGTCAACAAACGCTTCGGCTTCACCGTCTCCGCCGGAGCGTCCACCCAATACGTCGAGGGCCCCCTCCTGCAAAACACTTGGCGCGGCGCCGGCGCCGCCACCAACGGCACCACCCTTCCCGACACCACCCCCGACCGCCCCTACCTCTCCGACTTTCTCGTGCGTATTGAATCCAAGATCGCCGACCGCACCTCCTTCGCCACCAGCGCCGACTACAAACTCACGGCGAACGACCGCCTCTCCTTTTCGTTCCAATACGGCACCTTCCACACCGATTTCAACCAGCGCGCGCTCACGTTCACCGTGGGCAGCACGCGCGCCGGCGATTTCTCGCCGACCTTCACCCGCGGGGTGGCCGGCGCGGGCGAGATCCGCCTCGCCAACAACGGCAACCATCGCTACTCGCGCACCTCCATGCCGAGCCTCAGCTGGCGGCACGACGGCCCGGTCTGGAAGGCCGAGGCCGGCCTCGGCTCCTCCCATGCCGAGAACCAATTCCGCAACGTGGACAAGGGCCGCTTCGCCGGCACCCTCTCGCGCCGCACCGGCGTCACCGTCTCCTTCGCCGATAATTTCTACCTGCGCCCCGGCACCCTCACCGTCACCGACGGCACGACCGGCGCCCCGGTCGACCCGTATAACATCGCCACCTATGCGCTGAGCACCGCCTCGGGCAGCCCGCAGCGCTCGCGCAACGTCCACCGCACCGCCTTCGCCAATGTCCGCCGCGATCTCGACCTGCGCTTCCCGCTCACCCTGAAGGCGGGCCTCGATTTCCGCCAGTCTCGCACCGACAACCGCACTGAAAATATCGCGCTGAACTTCGTCGGGCCCGACGGCCGCGCCTCGACCACGCCCATCGGCAGCGACGACGGTGCCGCCAGCGTCTACGATCCCTTCTACTATCAGCGCGCCGGCCTCTTCGGCATTCCCCGCGTGCAATGGGCGAGCAATGAAACCGTGCTCGACGTCTATCGCGCCCAACCCGCCTGGTTCACCTCCGATGCGAACGCCAAATACCGCGCCGAGGTCAACGCCTCCAAGCTCTCCGAAGAACTCATCTCCTCCGCCTTCCTCCGCGGCGACGCCGCCTTCATCGACCGTCGCTTGAAACTTGTCGGCGGCCTCCGCGCCGAGCAGACCAACATCACGGCCCGCGGCCCACTTAACGATCCCACGCGCAACTACCAGCGCGACGCCGCCGGCCGCGTCCTCCTCGGCACCAACGGCCGCCCCCTCCCGATCGCGACCGACGCCCTGGCGGTCTCCCGCCTCACCCTCCTCGACCGCGCCGCCACCGCCGAAAAGGAGTACCTGCGCCTCTTCCCCAGCGTAAACGCCAGCTTCAACCTCCGCGAAAATCTCATCGCCCGCGCCGCCTTCTACGAGTCCGTGGGTCGCCCCAATTTCAACCAATACTCCGGCGGCGTGACGCTGCCCGATGTCGAATCGCCCCCGAGCACGACCAACCGCATCGTCGTCAACAACGCCGCGATCAAGGCGTGGAGCGCCCGCACCAGCAAAGTCACGCTCGAGTATTACTTCGAGCGCGTCGGCGTGTTCTCCGTCGGTGCGTTTCGCCGCGACTTCAAAAACTTCTTCGGTGCGACCACCTTCGACGCGACGCCGGAGTTTCTCTCGCTCTACGGTTTGGATCAAACGCTCTACGATCCGTTTCAAGTCGCCACCCAAGAAAACCTGTCAACCACCGTGCGCATGGAAGGCATCGACATCAACTATAAGCAGGCGCTCACCTTCCTCCCGCGCTGGGCCCGCGGCTTGCAGCTCTTCGCCAACGGGAGTGCGCAACGCGCCACCGGTGAAGCCGCCGCCAACTTCTCCGGCTACATTCCGCGCACCGGCAGCTGGGGCCTCAGTCTCTCCCGGGAAAACTATAACGTCCGCCTCAACTGGAATTATATTGGCCGCCAACGCCGCGGTATTGTCACCGGTCGTAGCCTCGAAGCCGGCACCTACAACTGGGGATCGAAACGCTCCTACATCGATGTCACCGGCGAGTATTCGCTCACGCGCCGCCTCGCGCTCTTCGCCAATCTCCGCAACGTCAACGACCCCACCGACGACGTGGAAATCCACGGCCCCTCGACGCCCGCCGCCGCCCAGTTCCGTCAACGCGCCGAATTCGGCTCCCTCTGGACCTTCGGCCTCAAAGGCACCTTCTGAGCCACCCCGCCACCGCTGGCGAAGTCCGGGCCATACGGGGAAGCGCCGCCCTCGTTCGCCCGGCCACCTGCCGGCGGCGGTGGTGCAGGGGAGTTTTTTCCCCGCGAGGGGGGCGCCGCGCACCGGGGCCATCCCGCGGGGCCGCTTCGTCGCTTCGCGCCAGCGCGGGAATACCTCAGGGTTGTCCTAGCGCGCCCGGCTCGGCGGTCGCGGCCATCCACCGCTAAAGGGACGAGCGGCGATCGACTCCCCCGAACTCCGGGGCCCTGCGCCTGGGCGGGGAAACTCCGCCGTCTGCGCTGGCAGGTTCCCCCCCCTTGAAAACCGTCCCAAGTCGCACGGGCGAGCGACTCGGCGTCTCCGGGATTTGCCTCGAGGGCGCGGGTATGTCGGCCTTCCCGGGTTTGGGCCGCCGCCCCCCGACCCATTTGCCCCGCCAGCATCAACCGGGCGGCAGCGTGCAGGGCCCCCGTGCGCCCGGCATATCGTCGAATCCATGATACCCAGATCGCGGTTCACACGATTGTAAGGCCGCGAGTCGGATTATAGAATCTATCTCATTTGAGGCCGAGTCACGTTGATACCCTGATGCAAGAAACTCTGCTGCTTTCGGCGGGAACCGTGATCGCGCCGCCGTCCAGCAGGTTTTTCCGAAGCCCGAGGTGGTCGCAGCGCCTGCCCAATCCGCCTGGCTCGGCCAAGGTCTCCGGCCGGGCCTCCGGGGTTGGGAGCCGCACGGCACCGCGTTTCCCGGCCACCCGCGGGTGGCCGGTGAGTGCGGCGGTGCCGCCGTTGCCCCGGGGGCGTCGTGGGTGTGGGCCGGAGCCAACGGGGGCGCGCAGAAGCCGGGGACCGCGGTGTGCCGCCACCGTTTCCGCGTTGATCCATTTTCACCGCCCGCTTCCCCGGGGTCCCGCGGTTCGTGGTCCGTCGGTCCTCAGCCAGTCTGCCGCCTCGGCGTCGTTTCAATCGGTGTGACCTGCCGCGTTGATCACTCGTTTTCCCCAATCTCGTCGCACCGCCAGCTTCACGATGGCCGAAGTGATGATAGCATCGCTTATCCTGCTCGTGGGTTTCATCGGCCTGATGGAGGCGGTCGCGGTGTCCGCAAACACGATGAATCAGGCCCGACGGCAGACCCTCGCCACCCAGATTCTCAGCCACGAGATCAAGAAGCTGTATCTCTCCCCGTGGACGAACGGCAGCACCGGCATCAACGACCTGACCACGGCCAAGATCAGCCTCCCACTCGACAGTCAGTTCGATCAGGCCAGGCTCGCCTTGGGCGACGACCTGAGCGGCACGGCTCTCGTGCGTTTTTCGCTCGCGCGCACCGTGACGAGCCCCGATCCGATCCCCGGTTTGCTCCGCGAGGTCAATTTCACCGTGACCTGGATCGTGGGGACGAGTCGGCGCAAAACCGATGGCACCCTGCTTTCGTTCACGTATGCCCGCGCGAATTCGGCGTGGTATGGCAAGAACGGCCTGCACCTCAGCCACCGGTCCTCGTGAACCTGCCATCCTCCAGCCGCCGCGCCGGCTTCACCCTCAGCGAGCTGATGATCGGCGTCTCCCTGTCGCTGATCGTCATGACCGCCGTGCTCGCCAGCTATGTCTTTGTGGCGCGTACCTACGCCCGGACGGTTGCGTTCGGGTCGGCGAACCAGCCGACCTTGGAAGCCCAAGGCCGGCGGACCCTGGCGTATTTCGCCCAGGACGTGCAGCTGTCGTCGGCCCTCGGCAATCCCACCGCTTCGTCGGTCACGCTCACGGTGCCCGGCAGCCTGGGGGGCACGAAGGAGGTCAGCTATTATTTCAACGGCACGGCGTCACCGGTCACGGTCAACGGCTACGCCGTCCCGGCCATGTCGCTCGCGCGGATCGATGTCACCACCGGCGCGGGCCTGACGTTACATAGCACGCTGCTCACGTGTGTATTTTCCTACTACGATTCGACGAACAATCCCTACACCACCTATGTCAGCCATCTGCCGGGGATCAAACAGATGTCCGTGGCTTTCACCGCGCAGTCCGGCACCGCCACCAACGGGACGCTGACCCGTATCTACAAAATCGCGTCGCCCCGCTTGGCCCTGCGCAACAAGGCTCTGCTCCCGTGAGGCGACCGGGGGAAAAAGCCGGCTCGGTCGCCCTCGTCGCACTGTCCTGCGTGACGGTCCTGGCCATCGCGGTGGCCAGTTTTCTCTCAGTCAGTAACCTCGCCCTGAAGCTGGGCCACCGGTCCTACGCGAAGGAGGTGAGCGCCCAGCTAGCCGAGATGGGCCTCGAGCAGGCGCTGCGCGCGTTCAACGACAACGCGACTGCGGCGGCGGTGGCCAATGCGTTCAGCAGCTGGACCCTCTCCGGCATCACAGCCACCAAATCCCTCTCCCTCCCCAGCAGTCGCTACGGCAACAGTGGCATCACCACGGCGATTAATATCCGCGTCGACCATTACCTAGGCCCGAGAAAGGCGACGCCGTGGAACGGACTGACCACTTACGCCGCGGACGATTTCGTCTGGTATCAAGGCGTCTGGTATTGTTGCAAGACCGCGCCCCCGGGCAAGGAGGTCCCGGCCAACACCACTTATTGGACCAGCGCCCCGGAATCCTGGAATCCCGCCGCCAACTACCGCATCGGCAGCATCGTCTTGTTCGGCGGCACGACCTATCAATGCAAGGTCGCCAATGTGGGCCAGAGTCCGCCCAACCCCACCTACTGGAACGTGCCTGCCGCCGTCCTGCCGCGGAGTGCGCTCACTGCCTACGTCGTGGACAACGTGATCTTTTCCGGCGGGATGCCCTACCGCTGTATTGCGGCGCACGCCAATCAGCTCCCGCCCAATCCCACTTACTGGCTCAGCGCCCCGGTGATTTACGCGGAAGGCGTCGCCGTGCTGCCCGACAGCCAGGCGACCACCGTCACGACCCAGTTGCGCGCGACCCTTGCGCCGGCCGCTCTCTTGCCCAACGCCGCCGGCGCTACCACTTCGACGAGCCTGGCCTCCGGCGGCGTGGTGGACAGCTATAATTCGGTCACGGGCGCGTATAACGTGGGCGGGAATATCGGTTCCTCCGCCGTGCTGGCCGGGGAGAATCCGTCGGGCATCGCCGTGTCCATCCTGACTGCCCGGGTCAATGGCTACGTGGCCGCCCCGTCGATTTCCTCGTCGCCCTTTTCCCCCAATTGGAACTATGCGACCGGCACGGCCATCCTCACGTCGACGCCGGCAGCCACGATTCCATCCACCCGAATCGATCTGACTCGCGTCAGCCGGAGTCCGCATGTTCCGCAGTTCGACATCAGGCCCGTGACCGCGCCCAACTCGTTGTCGAACCCGGCCGGCACCGTGACGCTGCCCCGACCGGGCGACATCGTTTCCGCCGACGGAAAATATTATTACGCGACCTCGGCCACGCTCGACATCAACTCTGGGGACATCCTGAACATCGATGGTCCGGTGGTCATCGACGTCCAGCCGAGCACCGCCCAATGGTGGATTCAGGGCTCGGGTAAAATCGTGATTGGCGCACCCACGGTTCCGATCAAGCCCACCACTTCGCTCGAAATCCATGTATCCAGTTTGCTCGATATTGGCAGCGACACGACCGGCGGGATTCAGAATCTGACCCTGGACCCCACCCGCTGCGTCATTCTCAGCACGAACACCGTCAATGTTTCGGGCAAAAATTGGTTCTGGCCGATCATTCCGTTCTACGGCGTGGTCTACATGCCCAACGGCTTTCTGCACGTCTGGAACACCGGCTATAACCTGCCGATTTACGGCGCCCTGTCGGCCAAGAATATCTACTTCGAAAGCATCGCCGCCCTGCATTACGACACCGCGCTCCGTACCGCGGTGATCAGCGGGGTCGATACCCCATACCGACTCACCGAGTGGCGCGAACTGACCGACCCGAGCGATCGGGTCGCGCTGCCCTAGCTCGGCTATTTCGCACCGCGGCCACTGACACCCCACGGGGTCGTTAACGGGGTCAGCCCCGCACCCTCGTGGGCCACGGCAGATCCGATCGCACCCGACCGCCACGTCTGCAGTGATCTATCCCCCCAGCCGAAAGTCTGTAGCCGCCCGCAGCGATTCCCATTGAGCCACGCCGGATCACTCACGAAGGTGGCTGGGAACGAGCATGAGCCCCCGCATCACCCTGCCGACAACCTTCCTCCGTAGCGTGCTGGCCCTCTTCGTTTTCGGCTTGGCAACCTGTTTGTCCCTTCCAACCAAAGCGGAGCCGGCGGACGACGGGGAATTTGCCACGCTCCAGGCCGAGGCAAAAAAAACCTTTCGCGATCAAGTCACTCCGTTTGTCCGAACCTATTGTCTGAACTGTCACGGCAACCGGAAAACCAAGGGTGGGGTCAACTTTGAACCCGCGCTCAAGGCTCCCGGCAACGCGGCCTTCAGCCAGCGGTGGAAGCAGGCCCTCGCCAACGTCAAGGCCCACGACATGCCGCCGGAAGACGCGCCAAAACAGCCCACCGACGCTGAGCGGCAGACGTTCCTCGCTTGGATTGGCCAGATCAAGTTTCTCAGCCCGAAGGACCCCGGTCCCTTTGTGCTCCGCCGCCTGACCAAGACGGAGTACGGCAACACGCTGCACGATCTCTTCGACGTCGATCCGGCGATCGCCCGCGGGTTGCCCGATGAAGTGTTCGGTGAGGGCTATCTCAATACGCTGTCACCGCTCCAGTCCGAACAGTATCTCGGGATCGCCCACGAGGTCGTGGATCGCATTCTGGCTCCCGCCGATGCGCCGCCGACTCCGGTGCAACGGCGGCTCTTGGGTGAACCCCCGGCGCCCGGTGCCGATGCCCGCGCGACCGCGCGCCAAGTGGCCCGCTCCCTCGCCCGCGCCGCCTATCGCCGCCCGCCCACGGAGGCGGAGCTGGATGTGCTCGTGGGCGTGTTCGATCTGGGCCGCGAGCACCACCTCGCCTACCCCGCGGCCCTCGGCCTGATGCTCAAAGCGGTGCTCGTTTCACCGCAGTTCTTGTTTATCACCCCGGCCACCGAGGTTGCGGCGGGTCCCGCCATCGTACCGCTGGACGACTATCAACTCGCGTCGCGGCTGTCCTATCTGCTCTGGGCCAGACCGCCCGACGCGGAGCTCGCGGGCCTGGCCGACCGCGGCACGTTGCACGAGACCGCCAGTCTGCAGGCGCAGGTGAGGCGCCTACTCCAAGATCCGCGGTCCCGCGCGTTGTTCGATGGCTTCGGGGCCCAATGGCTCGGCGTCGCGGACCTGGCCGGCAAAACCTTCGATCCGGTCAAATTCCCCCAGATGACCAGTGAGCTGCGCTCCGCGATGTATGACGAGGCGCGGCTCTTCTTCGATAGCATCGTGCGTGACAACCGGAGCGTCGTCGGTTTCGTCGACAGCGACTACACCTTCCTCAACGGGACGCTGGCAAAAATCTACGGCCTGGAAAACACCGTCATCGGCCCGGCCATGCGCCGCGTCCAGCTGACCGATGCCAACCGCGGCGGAATTCTCGGCATGCCGGGCATTCTGGCGACGACCTCGTTTCCCCACCGCACCAGCGCCGTCAAACGCGGCGTGTGGGTCCTCGAACAGGTGCTCGGCGAACGCGTCCCGCCCGCCCCGCCGAACGTTCCCGCCCTCGAAAAACAGGACGGCGCGCAGGTCGCGAACCTCACCCTGCGCCAGCGCACCGAACTGCACCGCACGGACTCCGTCTGCACCAATTGCCACAAAATCCTCGATCCGATCGGATTCGGCCTGGAAAACTTCGACGCCATCGGGCGCTGGCGCGACACCGACGATGCGGGCGGGGCGATCGACGCCGCCGGCGAACTCCCCGGCGGGAAACGTTTTTCGTCGCCCAAAGAACTCAAGGCAATCATCGCCGCCCGGCACGAGGAACTGGCCCGTAATCTCACGGAAAGGCTGCTGGCCTACGCCCTCTGCCGCCAGCTCGAAGGCTATGACGAAATCGTGGTGGACCGTTTGATGGAAACCCTCGCCCAGGACGGCTACCGCCTGCAAAGTGTCATCACCGCCATCGTCACCAGCTACCCCTTCACCCAGCGTCGCGTCCACCCTTAGCCCCTCCCCGCCCCATGAGCTCGCCCCACCTGATCGATCGCCGCACCTGCTTAAAAGGCATCGGCGTCGCCCTCGCCCTGCCGTTGCTCGACACCATGGGCTGGGCTGAGCCGGACAGAAAAAAATCCGTCAAGCCACCGGTCCGCCTCGGCTTCATGTACATGCCGCACGGAGTCATCAGGGAACAGTTTTGGCCCGCAAGCCCGGAGAGTTTCCGGACGGCCCCGCCCCCGGCGTTGGAGTCGCTGCGCCCGGTGCTCGACCAATGTCTGCTCATGAAGGGCATCTCGGGCGTACCGATCTCCCCGTTCAACGGCGCCCCCCACGCCCTCGAATTGTCGACGTGGCTCACGGCCACGCTGCCCGATGCGAACCGCCGGAATCAGATCAACATTTCGATTTCCGCCGACCAGATCGCGGCGAACTACGTCGGCCCGCTCACGTCGTTGCCCTCGCTGGAATTGGCGACCATGCCCCAGACCCACAAGGAAAACCAGGAGGGCCTGAACGAGGGCTATTATTCGCACTGCAGTTTTCGCTCGGCCACCCAGGCCGTCCCCGCCGAGACCAATCCCCGCAACGTGCTCAACCGGCTCTTCGGCCTGCCCGACCCCTCCGGCCAGCGCCGCTCACCCGGCCAATCTGCGCAGGCGGGCGCGCTCGATCGCAAGATGCTGGATCTGGTCCTCGGCGGCGCTCGCGACCTGCGCCGCACCCTGCCCCAAGGCGACCAACACAAGTTGGACGAATATCTCGACGGCGTGCGTTCCGTCGAACGGCGCATTGCCGCAATCGAGTTTCGCCAAAAAGAGGCGGCCCTCGAGAAGGCCGGCGTCAGCCCGAGCAAACGCCACGCAGCCGATTCCCCGCCCATCGAGATCAAGATCCCCGTCGGCGACAAACGCAGCGAGTACATGCAGGTCATGTGCGACCTCAACGTGCTCGCGTTCCAGACCGACACCACGCGCGTCAGCACCTACATCGGCTCCACGCCGAACGGCGTTTCCTACCCCGAGCTCGGCTTCTCGGATACGCACCACTCCAACACCCACCACGGTTATGATCCGGAAAAAGTCCGGAAAGTCGCCGCGATCACCGCGTTCAACATCGCCCAGTTCGCCTACATGATCCAGCGCATGCACCACATCCGCGAAGGCGACGGCACCTTGCTCGACAACTGCATCATGATGTGGGGCTCCGGGCTCGAGGACGGCAACAAGCACGCCCGCGAGAACCTGCCCTTTATCGTCGCCGGAAAGGGCGGCGGCTCGATCAATCCGGGTCGGTTCCTCCCGGACGTCCGCGGCAATCAGGGCGACCTGCTCACCACGCTGCTCGGGTGCGCCGGAGTTCCGCTGGACCGCCCCATCGGGATTGCGACCAAACAGATCACGGAGATCCGGGCCTGAGCCCTCCGCGCCCCGACGCCCGGCCCCCACGAAATGTCGCGGCATTGCGGCGATCGAGGGGCCACGCCGGCTCCTCCCGATTCGCGAGGCTGCGTCTCCCTCTGAAAACGGCGCAAACCGATTCATTTGGCCGTCCGCCCCGACCCGGTAACGGCGCCTGGGACCGGATTGGGTTCGTCGATGTCAGCCCGCCCCGTTACCGAACGAACCCATCGCGGTCGGTTTCTTATGCGTTGCTTCTGCAGACCCCGGGGCCTTACTCGCCGAACAGTTCGCCCGACGTTGGCTGGTATCGCAGATCAACCTGGCCGCGCAACGGCCCGAGTCGCCACGGGGCCAAAAAATAAAGCATGAAAAACATCACCCCAGGCGACGCACTGACCGCCCGTGGCGAAATCCTCCTGGTCGAAGACAGTGCGACTGACGCGGAACTGACGCAGCTCGCGTTCCGGCGGGCGAGAATCGCCAATCCTCTTAGGGTCGTTTCCAGCGCCGAGGAAGCCTGGCAATACCTGTTGGGCCAGGGCCCCTATGCGAAACGCGGCGCAACCCAACCGCTGCTGATTCTCCTGGACCTCCAATTGCCAAGGATGTCGGGCATCGAACTTCTGCGGCAACTCAAGCTGGATGAACGCACGCGCGATCTCTCCGTGGTCTCCCTCAGCGGGACCACCGATGCCCCGGCCATCGTCACGTGCCTCAAGCTCGGGATCGACGATCATCTCATCAAACCGATCGATTTCAAAAACCTCGTCCGCGTCACCCGGAAGCTGAAGCTCAGATTGTCCCGGACGCCTCCGACGACCGGCCAGGCGTGACCTGCGCCAGACCCCCGGCCGCACCTCCGGCCTTCGCCCCATGAGCACCAATCGTAAAATCGCCGCCGTACTGGCCGGCGCCATTTCGTTCGTCGCCCTGGGCTCCGCGGCAACCTTCTGGGTTTTGCGTCAGATGGAGACCGCGCGCCGAACACCAACGAGTCATCACCCTCACCGGCCACGCCGAAGATTTGCTGCGCGCAGTGGTCGATGCAGAGACCGGGCACCGCGGTTTCTGCCTCACCGGCGACGAGACCTTTCTGGCCCCGTATTTGTCCGTGCGGGACAAGGTCGCCGAAGCACTGCGGGAATTGCTGCAACTCACCAAGCTCGACGCGGTGCACCATCGGCTGGACGCGGTGACTCCGTTGCTGGAGGTGAAAATGCGCGAGATGACCGCGGTCATCGAGCTGCGCCGCCGCGGTGACCTGCCGGGCGTCATCGCCGCGGTCTGCAGCGGAAAGGGCAAGCCGTGGATGGAATCGATCCGGGCCGAGTTCACGGGCTTCATCCAGATTGAGCGAGCGGGCTCCGACCGGCGCGATGCGCAGTTTCTCGCCCAGATGCGCCGGCTGTTCGCGATCGCCCTCGCGGTCGGCTAGCCGCGCCGGGCGGCAAGTGCATCGCGGTCGGTCGGCCCAGAATCAGGCGCCCCCGGCCCGCGCCCGCGCCGTCGACACCCCGCCGGTCCGGCCCTGAATCCCCAGGCCCCGGGCGCGCTTCCCGCCGCCGCGATCGCCGGGAATTGCGTCAGCGCCGCGTTTCCGATCTTCTCCCCCAACCCCGTCTCCCCGTGCCCCTCATGCGCTCTCTTCTCCCCGTCGCTCTTCCGCTCTTTCTCTGCCTCGCCTTCGCCGCCGCGGCCCCCACCCCCGCCCCGCAACCCAACATCGTCTATATTCTCGCCGACGACCTGGGCTACGCCGACGCCGGCTTCAACGGCGGCACCGACATCAAAACCCCGCACCTCGACCAGCTCGCCCGCGACGGTGCGATGCTCAAATCTTTCTACGTGCAACCGGTCTGCTCGCCCACGCGCGCCGCGCTCCTCACCGGGCGCTACCCGGCGCACACCGGCGTCTACGGCGTCGTCCGCCCCAACGCCCCCTGGGGCCTCCCACTCGCCGAGCGCACCCTGCCTCAGGCCCTCCGCGACGCCGGCTATGAAACCGCCCTCGTCGGCAAATGGCACCTCGGCGAATCCGACGCCGCCTACCGCCCCACCCGCCGCGGCTTCGATCACCAATACGGCCTCTGGTTCGGCAACATCGATTACTTCACCCATCTGCGCGACGGCGTCCTCGACTGGCATCGCAACGACGAGCCGTCCCATGACGAGGGCTACACCACCCACCTGATCGCCCTCGAAGCGACCCGCCGGATCCGCGAGAAAAAACCCGGCCAACCCCTCTTCCTCTACGTCGCCTTCAACGCCGTGCACGACCCGCATCAGGTGCCCGACAGCTATCTCGTGCCCTACGCCCACCTCGAGGGCGTCCGCCGCACCTATGCCGGCATGCTCGCCGCCATGGACGAGGGCGTCGGCCAGATCCTCGCAGCCCTCGACCAAGCCGGACTGCGCGAAAACACGCTCGTGATTTTCTCCAGCGACAACGGCGGCCCCCAGCCCGGCAAGGTCACCTCCAACGGCCCCCTCCGCGCCGGCAAGGCCACGCTCTACGAGGGCGGCGTCCGCGTCTGCGCCAGCGCCCGCTGGCCCGGCCGCATCCCCGCCGGCACCGTCGTCCACGAACCGCTCCACATCGTCGATTGGTTTCCCACCCTGCTGAAACTTGCCGGGGCCCCCTCCGCCCAACCGCTCCCGGTCGACGGCCGCGATCTCTGGCCCACGCTCACGCAGGGCGCCAAATCACCGCACGCCGCGCTCCTGCTCTGCGGCACCCAGCCCGGCGTCGCCGCCATCCGCGCCGGCGATTGGAAACTGCACGTCGGCGCCGGCGGGAAAAAAGGCTCCGACCAAGTCGAACTCTACAACCTCGCCCGTGACCTCGGCGAAAAAAATAACCTCGCCGCCACCCACCCCGAAAAAGTCCGCGAACTCCGCGCCCATTACGACCGCGCCCAGCAAACCGCCGTCCCCTCCGGCGAAAAACCCGTGGCCGCGGCTAAGAAAAAATAGCCCCGCCCCCCGCCTCACCTCCGGGCCCCGCCCCGCCTCTCACTCTCGCCCCATGAAATTTTCCACCGCCCTCGCCTCCCTCTCCCTCGCGCTCCTTCTCCCCCTCTCCACCGCGACAGCCTCCGCTGCTGGCTCCGCTGCAAAGCCCAACATCGTTTACATCCTCTGCGACGATCTCGGCTACGGCGACGTGCGCGCCTTCAACGCTCAGGGCAAAATCGCCACGCCGCAGATGGACCGCCTCGCGCAGGAGGGCATCCGCTTCACCGATGCCCATAGCAGCTCCGCCGTCTGCACGCCGACCCGCTACGGTATCCTCACCGGCCGCTACAACTGGCGCTCCCGCCTCCAAAGCGGCGTCCTCGGCGGCCTCAGCCCCCGCCTCATCGAACCCGGCCGCATCACCGTCGCCTCCTTCCTCAAAGAGCAGGGCTACTTCACGGCCTGCGTCGGCAAGTGGCACCTCGGCATGGATTGGGCCAAGCACCCCGGCAAAACCGTGAGCCTCCTCAGCGTCGAAACCGTCGATCAAGTCGGCAGCGTCGACTACACGCAGCCCATCACGAACGGACCGAACAGCGTCGGCTTCGATTATTTTTTCGGCATCAGCGCCTCCCTCGACATGGTGCCCTACACCTTCATCGAAAACGACCGCGTCGCCGCCCTGCCCGACGTCCCGGACATGAAGTTCCCCATGACCGCCGGCCGCACCCGCGGCTTCACGCGCACCGGTCCGGGCGCCAAGGATTTCGCGGCCGTCGACGTGCTCCCGACCCTCACGAAAAAAGCCGTCGAGCTCATCGCCCGGCACGCTTCCGACGCGAAGCAGGGCAAGCCCTTCTTCCTCTATCTTCCGCTCAATTCGCCGCATACCCCCATTAATCCCTCGCCCGCCTGGGCCGGCCAAAGCGGTCTCAGTCCCTACGCCGATTTCGTGATGGAGACGGACTGGGCCATCGGCGAAGTCATGCGCGCCCTCGCCGCCCAAGGCCTCGACCAAACCACGCTCCTGATCGTCACCAGCGACAACGGCTGCTCGCCGCAGGCCAACTTCGAGGAACTCCTCCCCCTGGGCCACAACCCCAACCACCTTTTCCGCGGCCACAAAGCCGACATCTACGACGGCGGCCACCACGTCCCCTTCCTCGCCCGCTGGACCGGCGTCACAAAACCCGGCACCCGCTACGCGCCCTACGTTTGCCTCACCGATCTCCTGGCGACCGTCGCCGACATCCTCAGCCACCCGCTCCCCGCGCAGGCCGGCGAAGACAGCGTGAGCCTTCTGCCCGCCCTGCGCGGCTCCGCCGCCCCCGTGCGCGACACCATCGTGCACCACTCGATCACCGGCGCCTTTTCGATTCGCCAAGGAAACTGGAAACTCGAGTTGTGCCCCGGCTCCGGCGGCTGGAGCGCGCCGACCCCCGGCCAGGAGCCCAAGGGCGCCCCGCGGATCCAGCTCTACGATCTCGCCACCGACCCCGCCGAAACGACCAACGTGCAGGGCGAGCACCCCGCCATCGTCGCCCGCCTGACCGACCTCCTCAAACACCAGGTCGCGCAGGGCCGCAGCACCCCCGGCGCCCGCCAGGCCAACACCGTCGAGCCCGACATTCTGCGCGGTACCGTCGTCGCCACGCCGAAAAAAGCCAAACGCGCCGCCCCGCCCGCGCCCTGAGCTCACCCCCACGCTCCCTTCCGTCGACGCCCCGGTGGCGGCGCGGTGTTTCCTCCACCGAACGCGTGCGGCGATCGGCCACCGGCCCGCGACGATCCACCGGACGCACCCGCCGCTTGACTGCACCCTGACCTTGCGCGCGAATCCGCCCGCGCGCCGACTCACCGTGCCCCCCCTGGCGTACGCGCCCCAAACCCATGAACTCCCGCCCGTCCACCCCTCGCATCGCCCTCGTCCTCGCTGCCGCCCTCGCCTCGGCGTCCATCGCCCGCGCGCAAACCGTCCCCCCGCCGCGTCCCGCGTCGTCACCGTCCCCCGCGCCCGCCTCCGACGACACCGTCAAACTCTCCGTCTTCGAAGTCAGCGCCGGCAACGACCGCGGCTACGCCGCCTCCACCGCCATGTCCGGCACCCGCACCAACGAGAAACTCGAAAACCTCCCCAACTCTATCTCGGTAATGACCGCCGACCTCCTCGCGGACCTCGGCGCCCTCAACTTTCTCGATGCCGCCGATTTCGCGGTCGGCGCCGAAAACGTCTTCAACGACGGCGCCACCCGCGGCGCCGCCGTCGGCGCGCGCTCCGGTAACACGATCACGTTTCGCGGCCTGGCTTCGGTGCGCCAGCTCCGCGACGGCTTCCCTTGGTATATGCCGCAGGACGTGTTCAACACCGAACGCATCGAATTCTCGCGCGGCCCCGGCGGCCTCTCCTATGGCGATGTCGACGCCGGCGGCACGGTCAACGTCGGCACCAAACGCCCCACCGTGGGCCGCAACGCGATCACCCTCGCCACGCGCTGGGATTCGTGGGGCGGGCGCCGCGCTTCGCTCGACGATAGGCGCACCCTCGTGCCGAAGAAGGCCGCCTACCGCCTCAACCTCCTTTACAACGACGGCGAGGGCGCCCGCGAGCGCAGCGGCTCGCGCCTGAACGGCATCGCCGCCGCCCTCCGCTGGCAGCTCACGCCGCGCACCACCCTCGACGTCAGCTGGGAGCGCGTGAACGACCAGGAAGGCGCCACCCACTCCGTGCTCACCGACGACTCCACCGCCTACGTCCGCGGCACCGGCACCAACGCCCTCGACGCCAACCCGAATCTCCCCGGCGTACAGGCCAACGGCGTCGGCACCGCTCTCTACACCGCCTCCACCGGCCTCACCCCGATTTGGACCCTCATCGGCGGCAAGGTCTACAGTATGCGCTCCACCGCCACCCAGGCTTTCCGCTACTCCTC
>CANHJG010000079.1 GCA_947461205.1 Opitutia bacterium | reverse complement strand
GCCGGCCACGCCTGTATCGTCGCTGTCGCCAAGGACAAGGAGACCGTCGCGCACATCCCCTCGCCCCTCTTCATCGCCGCCACCTACGCCGAACTCCTCGCCCGCCCCGGTCTCTTCCCCGACGGCAAACCCGCCGAACTCATCCACGCCTGGACCCCCCGCGAAGGCGTCCGCAAATTCACCGTCGCCTACCAACGCGCCGCCCTCCTGCTCGGTTCCCCCGCCGCCCGCCTCCTGATCCACCTCGAAGACAACGAGCGCTTCCTCCTCGAATCCTACACCGGCAAAACCTTCGCCACCCTCCGCGCCGCCACCCCCGCCGAGATCGACGCTTGGCTCAGCGACGCCCTGCCCCACCCGCTCCGCCACGAATCCTTCCTCCGCATCGCCGACGGCGTCACGCATATCATCGAGAGCCTCCGCGAGTTCGCGCCCGCCGGCACGCCCACCCACCGCCTCTTCCCCGGCGTCGATTTCACCCTCTACTCCGGCGCCGCGTCCACCGCCTCCACCACCGCGCTCCGCACCGAGCTCGGCCTCGCCCCCACCGAACGCGTCATCGTCTTCACCGGCTCCAACACCTTCGCCAACGAGCCCGAGATGCGCGAACTCTACGTCGCCGTCGCCCTCCTCAACCAGCGCGGTACCCCCACGCGCCTCATCCGCACCGGATTCAACTCCCCCCAATTCCTCGCCGGCCTCTCCGCCGACATCCAAGCCCACGTCCTCGACCTCGGCTTCGTCGAAAAAACGCGGCTCCCCCACCTCCTCGCCCTCGCCGACGTCCTCGTCCAGCCCGGCCATCCCGGCGCCTTCAACGACTACCGCCTCCCGTCGAAACTCCCCGAGTTCCTCGCCGCCGGCAAACCCGTCGTCCTCCCGCCGACCAATCTCGCGTCCCTCCTCCGCCCCGACCTCGACGCCGTCTTCCTCACCACCGGTAGCCCCGACGAAATCGCCGATACCTGCCAGCGCCTCTTCGCCGATCCCACCCTCTGCGCCACGCTCGGCCAAAACGCGACCGCCTTCGCCCGCACCCACTTCGACCTCGCCGCCAACACCCGCGACCTCACCGCCTTTTACCAGGACACCGTCGCCCGCCCCTCGGCCACCGATTGGTCCCTCTCCGACGGTGCCACCACCAGCGACGCCACGCTCTTCGCGGCCGGCTTCGCCGCCCATCTGAATTCCGCCGCCGCCGCCCTCGCCGATTCCTCCGCCACCCAGCTCGCCTCCTCCACCGATCTCCTCGCCCACCTCATCCGCCAGCTCGAGCTTGCCCTCGACGCCAGCGCCTCGGTCAAACACGTCGAACGCCTCACCGCCGACCGCGACGCCGGCCTCGTCCGCGAAAAACTTTCCCACAACCACATCGCCAACCTCGAGTCCCTGCTCGCCGCCGAGCGCGAGAGCTCCGCGACCATCGAAAAAGCCCGCGTCCTCACCCACAACCACGCCCAAAACCTCGAGCGCGAACTCGCCATCACCCGCGCCGGCTACACCGAAGCCGTCGGCGCCATCGCCCACTACAAGAAACTCCGCGAACAGGCCGACGCCCTCCTCAAATCCGCCCGGATCCAAGTCGTCGCCTACGAAAACGCCCTCATCCAGGGCGACGCCCGCATCGCCGCCCTCGAAAACTCCCTCACGGTCACCGAGGAAGCCCTCGTCCTCTCCCGCGACGAGACCCGCACCGCCCGCACCGCCCACGCCGCCGAGGCCGCCGCGCTCCGCGCCGATTTTGACTCCGCCCGCCTCGCCCTCGAATCAGCCCGCGCCCACGACCAGAGCGTCGCCGCTCACCGCCTCGCCGAAGCCCAGGCCCTCCTCCGCTCCCGCGACGAAAAAATCGCCAAAATCCAGGCCTCCTTCTCCTGGAAAATCACCCAACCCTTCCGCGCCCTCCGCCGCACCTTCCTCGACTCCGCCCCCTCCTCGCCCACCACTGGCCCCACCGCCGTCTCCGACCAGTTCCACGGCAACATCGACCGCCCCCAGGACTGGCGCACCATCCCCGCCACCCTCAACCTCCTCGGCTGGTCCCTCCGCAAAGACCGCGCCCCCATCCGCGCCATCCGCGCCCGCCTCGGCGACACCGTCGTCACCGCCCAATCCGGCGTCGAACGCCTCGACGTCCTCGATCACTTCCGCGACCACCCCGGCGCCGAACGCTGCGGCTGGATGCTGAAAATCGAAGTCCCCAAGCGCGGCACCCGCACCCTCGTCCTCGAAGCTCAGGACGAGGCCGGCACCTGGACCCCTTTCCTCTCGCGCCCCATCCAGCGCACCACCGACGACGCCCCGCCCCCGCCCAATTCCTACGCCGCATGGGCCGCCGCCTACGACCGCCTCACCCCCGAGATCGCCGACCAGATCCGCGCCAAAATCGCCGCGCTCCCCCAGCGCCCGCTCATCTCGGTGTTGATGCCCACCTACAACACCCCGGAAAAATGGCTCGTCCGCGCCATCGAGTCCGTCCGCCGCCAGCTCTACGAAAACTGGGAACTCTGCATCGCCGACGACGCCTCCCAGGAACCCCACGTCCGCCGCGTCCTCGCCGCCTACCAGAAAAAAGACCCGCGCATCAAAGTCGTTTACCGCGAGACCAACGGCCACATCTCCGCCACCTCCAACTCCGCCCTCGAACTCGCCCACGGCGAATTCTTCGCCCTCCTCGACCACGACGACGAAATCCGCCCCCACGCCCTCGCCTGCGTCGCCCTCGAACTCCACGCCCACCCCGACGCCGACCTCATCTACTCCGACGAGGACAAAATCGACGAAAACGGCGACCGCTACGACCACTACTTCAAGCCCGACTGGAACCCCGACCTCTTCAACGTCCAGAACTACATTTCCCACCTCGGCGTCTACCGCACCCTCCTCGTCCGCGATGTCGGCGGCTTCCGCGTCGGCTACGAAGGCTCGCAGGACTGGGACCTCGCCATGCGCGTCATCGAGCGCACCGCGCCCGACCGCATCCGCCACATCCCGAAAATCCTCTACCACTGGCGCAGCGTCCCCGGCTCCACCGCGATGGTCATCGGCGCCAAAACCTACGCCACCAGCGCCGCCGAAAAAGTCATCACCGAGCACTTCGTCCGCACCGGCGTCAACGCCACCATCAGCCCCACCAAGGGCTCCTACTGGCGCGTCCACTACCCGGTCCCCACTCCCGCGCCCTTCGTCTCCCTCATCATCCCGACGCGCAACCGCCTCGAGTTCCTCCAACCCTGCGTCGAAAGCCTCCTCGCCAAAACGACGTATCCAAACTTCGAGCTCCTCATCGTCGACAACGACTCCGACGACCCCGCCACCCTCGCCTACCTGCGCGGCTTGGAACGTGGCCCGGGGCTCCCGACCCGTGATGCCGCCGCCCACCCCCGCGTCCGCGTCATCCACTCCCCCGGCGAGTTCAATTTCTCCGCGCTCAACAATTTCGCCGTCGACCACACCCACGCGCCGCTCCTCGGCCTCCTCAATAACGACCTCGAGGTCATCAACCCCGATTGGCTCGACGAAATGGTCAGCCACGCCCTTCGTCCCGAAATCGGCTGCGTCGGCGCCAAACTCTACTACCCCGACGACCGCATCCAGCACGCCGGCGTCATCCTCGGCATCGGCGGCGTCGCCGCCCATGCGTGGCAAACCCACCCGCGCGGCGCCGCCGGCCAGGCCCACCGCAACCTCCTCCAGCAAAACCTCAGCGCCGTCACCGCCGCCTGCCTCGTCATCCGCCGCGAAGTGTACGAACAGGTCGGAGGCCTGAACGCCGACCAGCTCAAAGTCGCCTTCAACGACGTCGACTTCTGCCTCAAAGTCCGCGCCGCCGGTTTCCACAACCTCTGGACGCCCTACGCCGAACTCTACCACCACGAAAGCGCCAGTCGGGGCAAAGAGGATACACTGGAAAAACGCGACCGCTTCCGCAGCGAAGTCGAGTATATGCGCGCCACCTGGGGCGACCTCCTCGACGCCGACCCCGCCTACAATCCCAACCTCACGCACACCGTCAACGACTTCACCCTCGCCCTCCCCCCCCGCGAGTGGCCCCCGCTGAAGTAGGCCAAGCTTCACTCCAGCCCGACTCCGCTCCCGTTCCCAAGCTTGCTCCGCCCGTCGTTTCCCCTAGTCATTCCGCGTGTCCACCGTGACAGAAATCGAAGCCGCCATCGAGAAGCTCACTCCCCCGGAAGTGAGCGAACTCGTTGCGTGGCTCGACGAGCGCCAACGACTGACATCCGCCTCGGAGTCGCTCTTTCAGCTCTACGATGAGGAGGAGGCCATATGCCGGTCGCACGTCGCGGAGAAATCTGGCTGATCGATCTCGGTTACGCCGCGAAAACGCGGCCCTCGGTGGTGCTGAGTGTGTCCTTCGGCGACGACGAGCGCGCGATCATTTCGTTTGTCCCCCGCACCACGTCCGTCCGCGGCACCCGCTTCGAAGTGCCCCATGAAGCCCGCGGATTTGAACCCGGTGCCTTCGACGCCCAAGGGATTTCCGGAATCCCCAGCGTGAAACTCATCCGCAAGCTCGGCACCGTGGAACCCGCCACGCTCACCGCCGTTGAAAACGCCGTCCGCCTCTGGCTCGGCCTCGCCTGACCCATGCCCGCCCACCTCGACGCCCCCTCCCCGTCCTCCCCCGTCGACCCGCTGAACGTCCAGCTCCGCGGCTGGCTCTGGCTCGACTCCGCCCAGTCTCAGATCGCCACCCTCGAAGCCTACGCCACCGCGCCCGACGGCACCGAAACCCCGCTCGGTTTCACCGCCACCCTCTACGCCCGCCCCGACGTCACCGCCGCCCTCTCCCTCCCGCCCTCCGCCCTCACCGGCTTCGAATTCTTCTGCCACCACCCCACCCACCCTTTCCCTCCCTCTCCCCTTCTCTCCGTCTCTCCCTCTCACCCTCTGACCCTCCGCCTCCACGCCCGCCTCCACGACGGCACCCTCACCGCCCCGCTCGCCTCCGTCACCGTCCCCACGATCGCGCGCGACTACCGCACCAACCACTTCGGCGTCCTCCTCGACCAACGCACCACTGCGATCCAACGCCGCGCCAACATCTTCGCCGAAGGCCCCTCCCAGTCCGAGGGCAGCGGCGAAGTCGCTCTGCTCCTCCGCCGTCACCTGGGCCCACCTCTCTCGCCCGTCTCAGCTCCCCCCGGTCGGGCGGTTGCCCAACCGCCGCCTCGCCCCCTCCGCGTCCTCGACGTCGGCTGCGGCCTCGGCTCTTACGGCCGCAACCTCCTCGCCGACGGCTACGATTGGGTGGGCGCCGAAGTCGACGCCGCCGATTGCGCCGAACTCACCCGCCTCGGCCTCCCGCACCACCACGTCGACGGCCGCTCCCTCCCGTTCGCCGACGCCTCCTTCGACGCCGCCCTCTGCCTCGAAGTCCTCGAACACCTCGACGACCCCGCCGCTGTCCTCCGCGAGATCCACCGTGTCGCCCCGCGGAAACTCCTCGTCTCCGTCCCCAACTGCGAACTCCTCGGCTACCTCTGGGACCACCTCGCCACGCCGTGGCATATGCTCGAAGCCGACCATAAAAATTTCTACACCCGCCACAGTCTTGGCGCCCTGCTCCGCCCGTTCTACGCCCAGGTCGAACTAGGTTTTCACACCCCCTACCCGCTCCGCACCGTCGAAGGCACCCCCTTGCACTACCACCTGTTCGCGGTCGCCACCAATCCCTGACGCGCTCCCGCGTCGACACCCGCCCTCATTTCCCCCGGACTCCCCCGCGCCCCTCCGTCCCCTGTCTTCCGCCCTCCGTCTCCTCCGTGGTCAAGCAACTCCTGCGTCCCAATCTCCTCACCGCCGTCTACGCTGCGTGCCTTTTCTGCGTCGTGCTCGGACTGAAGTGGGCGACCTTTGACCGCTACGGCTCGGCCATGCCCGACTGGGACCAGTGGGACGCCGAGGCCTACTACACGCTCATTCCCTGGTTCGAGCACGACCACTTTCTCCGGCACTTGTTCACACCCCACAACGAGCACCGGGTCGTCCTCACCAAACTCCAGAACCTCGCCCTCACCGTGCTCAACGGCCAGTGGGACGCCCGCCTCCAGGCCGTCACCAACGCCGTGCTCCACAGCGCCCTCGCCACCGCCCTCTGGCTCCTCGCCGTCCGCCAATTCCGCCCCGCCTCCCCGTCTTGCGCGTCTCCCCCTCTCCCCCTCTCTCCTTCTTTCCTTCTGCCCGCTCTCTGGCTTCTCGCCGTCGCCCTCTTCGGCTTCCCCCTTGCCTGGCAAAACGTCCTCGGCGGTTTCCATTCCCAACAATACTGGCTCCTCGCCACCTCGTTCGCCGCCATCGTCACCCTCCCGTTCGCCCGCCCGGGGACTTTCCCGTGGTGGACCGGCGCCACCGCCGCCGTCCTCGCCCTCTTCACGATGGGCTCCGGCCTCCTCGCCCCCGCCGTCGTCATCGTCGTCCTCGCCTTCCGCCTCCTGCGCCGCGAAACCTCCCTCCGCTCCGCGTGGCCCGCCTTCGCCCTGAGCGCCGCCCTCGTCGCCGCCGGCGCCCTCACTCGCGTCGAGGTCGACTACCACGCCCACATGAAGGCGAAGACGCTGCACGATTTTGTCTTCTCCCTCGTCCACAGCCTCCAATGGCCCGTCCCCGCGGGCCGCGACGGACTCGCCGCCGTCCTCTGGCTCCCGTGGTTCCTCGCCGCCTGGCGCGTCCTCCGGAGCAGGCCGGACTTTAGTTCCCCCTCCGCCTCTCCGCCCACCCGTCCCCCCACGGCCGTCACCGGCCAAATCCTCGTCGCCCTCGGCGGCTGGGTGCTGGTCCAACTCCTCGCCACCGCCTACGCCCGCGGCGCCGGCGCCGGCTTTCCCGCGTCCCGTTATATGGATACGCTCACGTTCGGCACGATGGTCAACGGCCTCTGCCTCGCCTGGCTCTTCTGTCCCATCCTTCATCCTCCGTCCTCCCTGCCCCCCCGCCTCCGCCTCCTCCCCACGACCCTCGCCGTCGCCTGGTCCCTCACCCTCGCCTACGGCCTGCACGACCTCGTCACCCGCAATCTCGCCGACGAAATGCCCTCGGCCCGTCGTTACTACGACCACGCCGAAGCCCACCTGCGCGGCTACCTCGCCACCGACGATCCCGCGCAACTCGCGTTTCCCGACATCCCCTATCCCAGCGCCGGCGGCCTGATCGACCGCCTCGATCACCCCTGTATCCGCGAAGTCATGCCGGCCGTCGTCCGCGCCCCCCTACCCCTCACGCCCGCCCACTCCGCCGGCTTCCCCGCCAACCGCGTCTCCGCCCTCGCACCCCTCGCCGCCCCCCGCCCCGGCCTCTCCCCCGCCACCCCGCCGCTCCCCTCGACCCCAACCTGGGGCTCCTTCGACCCCGCCTCCGGCCCCGCCGCCACCGGCTCCTGGACCGGCGCCCCGCTCACCGCCCCCCTCGGCGCGTGGCTCAAGTTCGAAACCGCCGGCCACCTCGGCGAGTCGCCCGCCACCCTCGCCCTCGAACTCCGCGACGCCCGGACCCACGCCCTCCTCGCCTCCGTCCGCCCGTCCAAGGTTCCCGGTGACACCTGGCGCGCCGCCTACGTTCGCGCCCCCCGCGACCCCTTCGTCGTCGTCGCCCGCGACGAGGACGCCACGCGCTGGTTTGCGTTCAGCGCCCCCGTCGAAATGGGCCGCCTGTCTTACTTCGCCTGGCGCGCCACCCGCAACGGTCTGTTCCTCGCGCAACTCGCCGCCGGCCTCGCCGCCTCCCTCGCTCTCCTCGTCTACCGCCTTCGCCCGCCACCGCCGCGCCCCATTGCCCGCCCGCTCTCGCCGTCTCCCCGTCTCTCCGCCTCCGCGTCTCCCGCTCTTCCGGTTAGCTCCCTCTCTTCCACGCGGCCTCTTTCCCGCTTTTCCCTCTGCGCCCTCGCCCTCGGCCTCTTCCTCGCCCTCTGGGGCGCAAAACTCGTCGCCATCGACCGCTACGGCAGCGACCTCCCCTACTGGGACCAATGGGCCAAGGAGGGCGACCACCTGCTCACCCCCTGGTTCGAACGCCATGAGCTCTGGAAAAATCTTTTCCTCCCCCACAACGAACACCGCATCGCGCCCACCCTCGCCCTCAACCTCGCCCTCGTCGCCGGTGGCGGCCAGTGGGACGCCCGCGTCCAATGCGCCGCCAGCGCCGCCCTCCACGCCGCCCTCGCCACCGGGCTCTTCCTCTGGGCCCTCGCCCGGCTCCCCCGCCGCTGGGCCCTCGCCTTCGGCGCCGTCCTCCTCCTCTCCGTCGCCCCGCCCATCGCTTGGGAAAACGTCCTCGGCGGCTTCCAATCCCAATTCTATTTTCTCGCCGGCTTCACGTTGCTCGCCCTCGGCGGCCTCCTCGCCACCCCCGCCCTCTCCCCCCGCTGGTTCGGCGGACTCGCCTGCGCGCTGCTCGCCCTCGTCAGCATGGGCTCCGGCCTCCTGCTCGCCGCCCCCCTCGCCGCGGTGGCCGCCCTCCGTCTCGTATCCAGAACCTCACCACGCAGAGACGCCCTGCTCACCCTCGGCGCCGCCCTGGCCCTCGGCGGCCTCGGCGCCGTCCTGCGCACGCCCACCCCGTGGCACGACGCGCTCCACGCCAAAACCGCCGCCGAATTTCTCCTCTACGTCGCCCGCTGCCTCGCCTGGCCGCTCCCCCCCCACCCTTGGCTCGCCCCGCTCCTGTGGGCGCCCTGGCTCACCCTGCTTTTCCTCCGCCTTCGCTCCGCTCTCAGCCCCCAGCTCCCCACGCTCAACTCTCAACTCTCAGCTCTCCACGCTTCGACCTCCGACTTCCTCCTCGCCGCCGGCGCCTGGGTCCTCCTCCAAATCGCCGCCGTCTCCTTCTCCCGCGCCGGCGGCGGCGGGCTCCCCGCCAGCCGCTACGGTGACATCGCCGCCCTCGGCCTCATCGTCTCGTTCGCCGCCCTCGCCGTTCTCGCCTCCGCCCACCCCGCCCGCCGCCGCGCCTTCGCCGCCCTCGGCGCCACTTTTTTCGTCCTCGCCGCCGTCTGCGTCGCCGTCGCCACCCGCGGCGTCCTCGCCGGCCCCCTCCCCGACAAAAAGAAAGAAAGCCTCGCCGCCGAACGCAGCGTCCAAGCCTTCGTCCTCACCGACGACTACGCGACCTTCGCCCAATCCCCCCTCCCGTTTCCCCTCCCCGACTGGCTCGCTCGCATCCTCCGCCGCCCCGACATCCGCGCCGTCCTCCCCACCAGCGTCCGCGCCCCGCTGCGCCTCGAACATTTCTCGACCGCGCCCACTCCGCCCGCCCCCGACCTCTGGGAGCGCCGCACCCACAGCCTGACCACCCCCGGCGAATGGCGCAGCGCCCCGCTCCCGCCCGCCACCCTCGCGTGGTGGAAAATCGAAACCACCGGCCCCGCCTTCGCCACCGTCCCCGTCTCGTCCTCTCCCCCGCTCTCCCTCTCTCTCTCTTCCGCCGCCTCTTCCGCTTCCGCCATCGCGCCGACCCGCCCGCCCCACCCCGCCGAATGGCGCGCCGCCTACGTCCCCGCACCCCGCGGTCCCGCCACGCTCTTCGCCCGCACCGACGCCCCCGACCGCTGGCTCGCCTTCACCGAACCCGTCGAAATGTCCGCGCTCAGCTACCGCACCCGCCAACTCGCGCAGCACGGCGCATGGCTCGCCGCCGCCGGCCTCGCGCTCCTCGCCGCCGCGTCCGCTTTGGCCCTGCGCCGCTCAGGGGAACGCCACCTGCCTTAGCCCTCCCCGTCTCCCCTGAAAGTCCGGCACCTCGCCGCGGTTCCTTTTTCCTCCCTCCCCCGGCTTTGCCCTTGTCGCGCCCCGCCCGTTGCCCCGAAGCTCCCGGCTTCGCATGAAGTTCTTCACGCTCCCGGCCCTCCTCGTCGCCGCGCTCCTCGGCGCGATCGTCGTCGTGCCGTTCTTGCCCTTCGCGAAAACGTCCTCCGCCCTCTTCGCCCTCGAAGCCCGCATGACGTCCACCGGCCCCGGTCAGATCGTGCTCTACTACGACACCGGCTCCGGCATCAGCGAAGCCGCCGTCTCCCGCGTCAACCTCGTCAAATCGCAGGAACCCGTCACCTACCGCCTCCCGCTCCCTCCCGGCACCTACCGCGCCTTTCGCTTCGACCCCCTCGACCGCGAGGGCACCGTCAACCTCTCCTCCGTCCGCATCGTCGGCCAAGGTTCCCGCGTCATCCGCGAACTCGCGTTCCGCGACCTCAAACCCGCCCAACACATCCAGTCCCTCCGCGAGCACGACGGCCGCCTCGAACTCGTCGTCACGCCCGGCGCCAACGATCCCCAGCTCGTCGTCGACTTCTCCCCGCCCCTCGTCGTCGCCGCCACCTTCGCCGATCTCACCCACGGCTGGCTCACCCGTTCCGGCGCCGTGTTCGCCGCGCTCGCCCTCTTCCTCTTCGGCCTGGATCGCGCCACCCGCCTCCGGACGCGTCTCGCCGCCCTCACGACGTCGCTCGCCGCCCGCCCCGCCCGTGCCGTCGCCCTCCTCGCCGCCCTCGCGGTCATCGCCAGCGCCTACCCCGTCGTCTTCCTCGGCCAAAGCTACGTCTCGCCCAACCTCGGCACCGTCCTCCTCTACGACGCCTACCCGACCCTCCCCGGCTATAAGAGCGGCGAAACCGTCGACGTCCGCGGCTCCGACGTCGGCGCCGTCATGTGGCAACACGTCCCGTTTTCCATGATGCAGCACCGCGCCCTCGCGCAGGGCGAGCTGCCGCTCTGGAACCGTTACAACGCCGGCGGCGTCCCGCTCCTCGCCCAAGGCCAGTCGATGTTCGGCGACCCGCTCCACCTCTTCGTCGTCGCCGCCAACGGCGCCGCCTGGGCCTGGGACGCCAAATACCTCGTCGCCAAATGGCTCTTCGCCACCGCCCTCGGCCTCATCGTCCTCCGCCTCACCCGGCCGCCCCGCCCCCGCTCTCCCCCGCTCCCCCTCTCACCCGCTCCGCCGCTGTCCCTCCTCCCCGCCGCCCTCGTCACCCTCGCCGCCCCCTTCGTCGGCTTCTTCCTCTACCGCCTCAACCACCCCGCGTTCTTCAGTCTCTGCTACGCCCCGTGGGTGCTCTACTGCTGGTTGCGTGTGACCGAAGCCGATACGCCCGCCGCCATCTCTTCAACTTCAACTTCAAAACTTCAACTGGCGCCCGGCGCGCCAACGGGGCGCTGGGCGGGCGGCCTCATCGTCGCCAACCTCGCGCTCATGAACAGCGGCACCGTGAAGGAAGCCTACATGCTGCTCCTCTGCCTCAACTTCTCCGGCGCCTGCGTCCTCCTCTCCTCCGCCGCCCCGCTCCGCACCCGCCTCACCAAACTCGCTGTCCTCGCCTGGGCCGGCCTCCTCTTCACCCTCCTCACCGCGCCCATCTGGGCCACCTTCCTCACCACCCTCCGATCCGCCTATACGGGCTACAACGCCGTCAGCGCCTTCCAGATCCAGCCCGCGCTTCTCCTCGGCGTCTTCGACGAATTATTCTACCGCCCCCTCATGGCCGAGGAACGTACGTTCGACCCATCCCTCAATTTCCTCCTCCTCCTCGGTCTCCTCTATTTCCTCGCGACCCTCCGCCACCATTTCGCCCACCGCGCCGCCGTCGCACTCGCCGTCAGTTCGCTCCTTCCGCTCTCCCTCGCCTTCGGCCTCATCCCCCCCGCGTGGATCGTGCAAATTCCCTTCCTCTCGAACATCGCCCACCTCGACAACACCTTCACCTGCGTCCTCATCGTCCTCTGGTCCGTCCTCGCCGGTCTCGGCTTCGCCGCCGCCGCCCGCCGCCTCGGCACCCCCGACGGCCGCGCCGACCTCATCACCGCCGGCCTCCTCCTCTGCGCCCTCGTCTTCGCCTGGATCGCCTTCCGCCAAGCCGCCCACCGCTCCCTCTTCGGCCCCAACACCACCTTCACCCCCCTCCTCCCGGGCCAGACCATTCCCGTCAGTGCCTTCGTCTGGACCAGCCTCGCTCTCTTCCTCGCCGCCGCCGTCACCTTCGCCGTCACCGCGCATCGCGCCCTGGCTCGCCGCCTCCTCACCCCGGCCGCCGCCCTCCTCCTCGCCCTCTGCACCCTCGTCTTCCTCTGGCGCACCGGCCTCCACGCTTCCGCCGTCGGCTTCGACGCCTACACCGGTCACGTCACCGACCGCGTCCACTTCCACGCCAAATCCGACGCCATGGAATTCCTCCGCACCGCCCAAAAACGCGAGCCCTCCCGCGGCTTCGGCTTCCACGGCAACTTCCACCCCGGCTGGACCGGCGCCTACGGCCTCGAAACCATTCACGGCCCCGACGCCCTCGTGAACCCGTTCATGCGCGAACTCGTCACCGCCGCCATCGCCCACCCCGCCATCGAGCGCTGGTGGGACTGGCGCCTCTACGTCGACGTGGCGAACGCCGCCCTCGCCCGCCCCCTCTTCGACGCCCTCAACGTCCGTTACTACCTCGACCTCCAAAGCGACCAAGGCGTCCTCGGCCGGGCGCTCACGCTCGTCAAAACCGCCGACCTCGATATCTACGAAAGCTCCACCGCTTGGCCCCGCGCCTTTTTCACCGACCGCCTCGACACCTACGACCGCCCCGAGGAGTTCATCGAAAAACTCCGCACCGGCGACGGCCGCCCCTTCGCCGCCGCCCAGCGTCCCGAACTCGCCCGCACCCCCGCCCTCCTCGCCCTCCCTCGCGGCCTCACCGACCGCACCGTAACCCCGGCCTCCGCCTACGTCCTCACCGAAAACTCCACCACCTTTACCGTCCACGCCCAATCCGCCGGCGTGATCGTCCTCAACGAGGTCTTCTGGCCCGGCGATTTCCGCGCCGATGTGAACGGCCAAAAATCCCCCGTCCTGCGCCTCAACCACACCTTCAAAGGCGTCACCGTCGACGCCCCCGGCGACTACCGCATCACCCTCCGCTACGTCCCGAAAAACTGGCCCCGCAACCTCGGCCTCTGCGCCACCGGCGCCGTGCTCCTCCTCCTCTCCCTCTGGTTCTCGCACCGAAAAGGAGGGCCGGACTCTGACCGGCCCTGGTCCACGCCCGCCACCCCGTGAAGGCCCCGGACCTCCTCCCGCCCCGGCCCACCGCCCCGGTCTGCCGCGCCTGCGGCTCCGCCGACCTCGTTCTCCGCGGGAAAAAATCCGGCGAATTCATCCGCACGGAATTTTCTTTCCACCAGTGCCGCGCCTGCGAACTCCTCTTCGTCGAACCCTTCTCCGGCTTCGAAATCTACAACGACGCCTACTACCGCGGCGCCGGCCCCGACCCCTTCGTCGACTACGAAACCGAATACCGCGACTACCGCCGCACCGACCGCGCCCTCGAATTCGCCGACCTCGCCCGCCTCGCCGAAGCCCATCTCGCCGCGTCTTCCGCCTCTTACCCGTCTTCCGCGTCTTCCGCGTCTTCCGCATCTTCCGCGTCTTCCCCTGTTTCCCCTTCCCCGCTGCACTGGCTCGACTTCGGCTGCGGCGCCGGCGGCTTCCTCAAATTTCTCCGCGAGCGCGCGACGTTCGCCGGCCGCCCCCTCCAACTCTCCGGCCACGACGTCGGCTCCTACGCCGAACTTCTCCGCTCCACCGACGGCTTCCGCATCCTCGACTTCGACGAAATCTCCCGCGAGCCCTCCGCCCAGTTCGACGTCATCAGTCTGATCGAGGTCATCGAACACCTCCCCGAACCCGCCGCCGCGATCGCGCTCGTTGCCCGCCTCCTCAAACCCGGCGGCCTCCTCCTCCTCACCACCGGCAACCTCGACAGCCCCGTCGCCCGCCGCCACGGCATCCACTACCGCTACTGCGCCCCCGAGATTCACGTCAGCCTCTTCAATCCCCGCTGCCTCGCGCGCCTCTACGCCGCCCACGGCCTCACTCCGCTCCCCGTCCGCTACCTCGGCACCGTGGTCTTCAAAGTCGTCAAAAGCCTCCGCCACCGCCCCGTCCTCCGCGCCCTGGCCCACCTCGCGCTCAAATTCCCGCCCTTCGTCCGCCTCGTCGATCACCTCTACGGCGTCTCCGCCATGCCGTGCGCTGTAAAACCCACCACGCACTCCTGACTCCGTTCTCCGGGGTTCGAAGAAGCTTCCGCCCAAAATTCCGCTCTCTCCGACATTAGTGCTGATTACTGCCCATTAGTGGTTAACTCCGTCCCTCTCTCCGCCGTCCTCCGTCACCCGTCCTCCGTCCTCTGTCCTCCGACATGCCGTCCTCGCCTCTCCCCCATCCGCCCATCGTCAACGGCACCCTCTCCGTCATCGTTCCGATTTACAACGAGGCCGCGACCGTCCGCCAGTCCCTCGACGCCATCCTCGCGAAACAGGTGCCCGGCTGGACGCTCCAGATCATTCTGATCGAGAGCAACTCCACCGACGGCACGCGCCCCATCGTCCAGACCTACGCCGCGCACCCGCGCGTCAAACTCCTCCTCGAAGACCGGCCCCGCGGCAAAGGCCACGCCGTCCGCGCCGGCCTCGCTCAGGCCACCGGCGACGTCATCCTCATCCAGGACGCCGACCTCGAGTATGACCTTAACGACTACGACATCCTCCTCGCCCCGCTCGCCGCCGGCCGCCAGGAATTTGTGCTCGGCTCCCGCCACGGCGAAGGCGGCTGGGCCATCCGCAAATTCTCCGACCAACCCGTCCAAGCCCTCATCCTGAACCTCGCCCACTGGGGCTTCACCCTCCTCATCAACGTGTCTCTCTTCATCTGGCTGAAAGACCCGTTCACGATGTATAAGGTCTTCCGCCGCGACTGCCTCGACGGCCTCACCTTCGAGTGCAACCGCTTCGACTTCGACTGGGAACTCCTCATGAAACTCGTCCGCAAGGGCCACCGCCCCATCGAAATTCCCATCAGTTACAAATCGCGCTCCTTCAAAGAAGGCAAAAAAATCTCCATGTTCCGCGACCCCCTCACCTGGCTCTGGGCCGTCGTCAAATACCGCTTCGTCAAACTCTGATTCGCCTCCGCGGTGGAGCGCATTGACCTCAACGCGCTTCGGCCTCCTCGCTCCCCGTCCCTGATTTTATCCGCGTCATCCACGTAATCCGCGGTCAAAAAGCTCCCCCTCCGTTTCTGTCTCTGTAGCCTCCGCTGCCGCCCTCTCGTCCATCGCCGCCCCATGCCCGACCGGTCGCTGCTCGTCACTCTCGCCGTCTTCCTCGGGCAGTGCCTCGTCTTTTCCGGCGCCGGGGTCGCGGCCCAACTCTGGCGCCGCCGCCTCACCGGCCGCGGCTCCACCGCCCTCGAAGCCGTCCTCCTCGGCGCCCTCGCCCCCTGCGCCCTCGGCTACCTCGCCTTCGCCGCCTACTTCGCCCACCCGCTCCTCGGCCGTACCGTCAGCTGGCTCTCGATCACCACGATCCTCGCCACCCTCGCCCACACCTACCTCCTCCCGCTCCTCCGCGTTTTTCCGTCTCCCTCTCGCCCGGTCTCCCCCTCTCCCCAGCTTCATAACCGCCTCCTCGTCCTCCCCGCCCTCGCCGGCCTCTTTTACCTCTCCGTCCTTTTCATCTTCCCGCTCGGCAACCTCACGCCCACCGCCGGCCAGCGCTTCCACCCGGACCTGCCCGGCGACAATTTCATTCCGACCATTTTTGCCGAGCGCCTCCACTCCGGCGTTTCACCCCAAGCCCCGGGCGGTGACTGGCTGAGCAGCGACCGCCCCCCGCTCCAATCCGGCCTCGCCCTCGTCACCCTCCCCGCCTTTCGCGCCCTCGACATCGGTTACGACAAAGCCTGCGCCACCGCCGGCGTCTGGTTTCAACTCCTCTGGATTCCCGCCCTCTGGGTCTTCCTCCGCTGGCTAGGCCTCACCGAACGCGACGCGCACGCCGCAACCGCCGCCCTCGTCTTCACCGGCTGGATCCTCTTCAACTCAGTCTTCGTGTGGCCGAAACTCGCCGGCGCCGCCCTCGTCCTCCTCGCTTTCTGCACCTTCTTCGCCACCGAGTCCGCCATCGACCCGCGCCACCGCTGGATCGCCGGCGGTGCCCTCGCCGCCCTCGGCTCCCTCGCCCACGGCGGCGTCCTGTTCTCCCTCCTCGCCCTCGCCCCGCTCGTCGTCCTCCTCGCGCTGTTCGGCCGGAAAACTCCGAAGGTGGACCGTGCGCTCCGCGCGCGGTTTTCCCCCTTCCCTCTCCCCTGGCGGGACCTCCTCCCCGCCGCCCTCGTCTTCACCGTCCTCTCCCTCCCGTGGTTCGCCTACCAACGCCTCTACGAGCCGCCCGGCAACCGCCTCATCAAATGGCACTTGGCCGGCGCGATCCCGCCCGATGACCGCGGCGTCCTCGAAACTCTCACCACCAACTACCGCTCCCTCGGCTGGGAAAAAGCCCTCGCCACCCGCCGCGACAACCTCGAAATCATGTTTCTCGGCGAGTGGCGCCACCTCCTCACCACCCGCGACCGCGCTGCCATCGCCGGCCGCCGCAGCGAAGAGATTTTCCACACCTTCCGCACCGCCGCCACGTGGATCCTCGGCGCCGCCGCCCTCCCCGTTCTCCTTTGGCTCCGCTTCCGAACGGAGCGGCGGTTTCCAACCGCCGATTTCTCTTCACCCCCGCTCCCCCGCCACGCCCTCTCCCTCGCCTGGCTCGCGCTCACCCTCGCACTCTGGCTCGCGCTCATGTTTCTCCCTTTCGGTACCCTGGTCCACCAAGGCTCCTACGTCGTCCCCCTCCTCCTCCTCGGCCTCCTCACCGGCTGGACCCTCCTCCTCTCCCGTCGCCTCTGGATCGCCCTCGCCCTCCTCCAGCTCGCCCTCTTCACGCTCACGTGGATGCCCCCGAACCTCCCCGTCGTCGCCCAACCCCAGCCCTTCGCCATCGCCGCCGCCGCCCTCTCCGCCCTCGTCATTTTCACCCTCGGCGCCACCGCCCTCCGCCGCCCCTCTCCCGCTCTCTCCCTCTCTCCTTCTCTCCGTCTCTCCGCCCGCCTCCGCGCCTGGTTCCGCGATCCCCACCTCACCCCCGCCGTCCTCGCCCTTTTCGCCCTCGCCCTCTTCCTCCGCAAACCCTACGCGCTGCTCGTCCCGCAACTCTACGCCGAGGACGGCACCATCTTCCTCGCGCAAAACGATCTCGTCGGCCTCCGCGCCTTCCTCGAGCCCTACATGGGCTACCTCCACACCCTCCCGCGCCTCATCGCCTGGATCGCCTCCCGCCTCCTCGACCCCGCCTGGTGGCCCGCGTTCTACAACCTCACGTCCTTCGCCCTCTGGCTCGCCGTCATCGCCCGCACGTTTTCTCCGCGCCTCCCGCTCCCGCCCGCCCTCCGCCCCTGGCTCGCCCTCACGTTCTTCCTCGGACCCCACTCCGGCGAAGTGCTCTTCACGATCACCAACCTCCAATGGGTCGTCGCCTTCCTCCTCATCCAACAGGCCTTCATCGCCGCGCCCACCACCCCCACCCAACGCCTCACCGACCTCGCCCTCGTCGCCCTCCTCGGTCTCACCGGCCCTTTCATCCTCGCCCTCGGCCCCCTCCTCGCGTGGCGCTGGTGGCGCGACCCGCCCTCGCTCCGCCTTCAACTTTCCTCCTGCAACGTCCAACAGCTCGCCATCGCGAGCGCCTGCGCCGCCGCCCAAGCCTACTTCATTTTCCTCACCGGCCCCCACTTCACCTTCCCTCCGTTCGACGCCTCCAAGTTCTTCTCCGTCGTCGGCCAACACCTCCTCGTCTGGCCCGTCCTCGGCGACCACCTCGCCCGCCACCTCTCGCCCGTTCTCCTCACCCTCCTCGGCCTCGTCCCCGTCCTCGCCCTCCTCCTCTGGTCGCTCCGCCCCCACCCACGCCGACTCCTCCGCGCCCAACTCGTCGCCGCCTTCGTTCTCATGATGGCCGCCGGCGTATATCGGGCCCGCCCCGATACGTGGAACCTCGACAACCTCGTCTTCGGCGACCGCTACTTCTACCTCCCCCGCGTCCTCCTCGCGTGGCTGCTCATCCTCGAACTCGACGCCGTCCAACGCCCCATCCGCTGGCTCGCCCGCGCCCTCCTGCTCGCCTGCGCCCTCGTCCACTTGAAAGGCTACAGCGTCCCCGCCGAACCCAACTACCGGTGGACCGAACACGTCGACCCCGTCCGCCGCGGCGTCCCCGCCAACCTCCCCACCCTCCCCGAGGGCTGGACCCTCGAATACCGCGGCCGCCCCACCCCCAAATAATCCCTTTCAAAACCCCCTCATCTCCGCCTTCCTCTCCCGCACCGCTCGTCTTTTTCCCGCCTCGTCTCGTCGTCCGCTCCGTCCCTTTCATCCGTTCCGTCCCTCCCGACCCCTCGCCCCCCGCGCACGCTCGCTCCACCTCGTCTCCCCCCCCGACCCCGATGCCCAAAACGCTCCTCGTCACCGGCTCCTCCGGCCTCATCGGCTCCGAAGTCTGCGTCTATTTCGCCCGCGAACTCGGCTACACCGTCCACGGCGTCGACAACAACCAGCGCGCCGTCTTCTTCGGCCCCGCGGGCGACACCCGCTGGAACCAGTCCCGCCTCGCCGCCGAGCTCCCCGGCTTCGTCCACCACGAACTCGACATCCGCGACCGCCCGGGCGTCCTCGCCCTCGTCAACACCGTCCGCCCCTCCGTCATCGTCCACACCGCCGCCCAACCCTCCCACGACCGCGCCGCCGCCATCCCCTTCGACGACTTCGACACCAACGCCGTCGGCACCCTCAACCTGCTCGAAGCCGCCCGCCAGTCCGCCCCCGAATCGCCGTTCGTCCACATGAGCACGAACAAAGTCTACGGCGACGCCCCCAACCGCATCGCCCTCACCGAACTCCCCACCCGCTGGGACTATGCCGACCCCGCCTACGCCCACGGCATCGCCGAGACGTTCACCATCGACCAATCCAAACATTCCCTCTTCGGGGCCAGCAAAGTCGCCGCCGATGTGATGGTCCAGGAATACGGCCGCTACTTCAATCTGCCCACCTGCGCCCTCCGCGGCGGCTGCCTCACCGGCCCCAACCACACCGGCGTCGAGCTCCACGGCTTCCTCAGCTACCTCGTGAAATGCAACCTCGAGGGCCGCGAGTATCGTGTGTTCGGCTACAAGGGAAAACAGGTCCGCGACAACATCCACTCCCTCGACGTCGCCCGCTTTATGGCCGCCTTCGTCGCCGCCCCGCGCGCCGGCGAGGTCTATAACCTCGGCGGCGGAAAAGCCAACAGCACCTCCATTCTCGAGGCCTTCCAGCTCGCGGAAAAGTTCACCGGCCGGCCGCAGGTCCACACCTACGTCGACCAAAACCGCGCCGGCGACCACATCTGCTACTACAGCGACCTCCGCAAAATGCGCGCCCACTACCCGTCCTGGGACATCACCCAGTCCCTCGAAGAAACGATCCGCCAGATCGTCGAATCCTGGCAAAAACGCCACGCCTAGCGCCCCCCGCCGCCTCGCCCGTGCTCCGAACGGAGCGGCGGTTTCCAACCGCCGTCTGGAGCCTACCCAGCCGCCCCGACCTCACGCCGCAAACGCCCCGCCCTTCGGCGTCGAACCCCCGTACCACCATGCCGCTCCCCGCCCCACCTCCCCGGCGCTCCGTCTTCCCCGCTCGCCTCCGCCCCCCCTTCTCCTTTTTTCCGCTCCCTCTCCCTTTCCCTTTCCCTTTCACTTTCCCTCTCACGTTCACTTTCCCCCTCCTGCTCGCCCTCCTCCTCGCCCCCGCCGCCCGCGCCACCTCCGTCCTCGCCCCCACCTTCCCCGAGCTCGTCGCCGAGTCCGACACCATCGTCCGCGGCACCGTCACCGCCGTTCGCGCCGAGGAGTTCAATTCCCCCCAAGGCCGCGGCGTTCACACCTTCGTCACGCTCCGCGTCGAACGCGCCCTCAAAGGCACGCCCGGCGATACCATCACCCTGCGCCTCCTCGGCGGCACCGTCGGGCCACGCACCCTCCGCGTCGTCGGCCTGCCCACCTTCGCCGTCGGCCAACGCCAGCTCGTTTTCTTCGCTCACAACGGCCAAACCCTGTGCCCCCTGATCGGCGCAGGCCACGGCCGCTACCACATCGTCACTGACCCGGCGACCCTCCGCGACTACATCGCCCGCGACAACACCGTCCCCCTCGCCTCGCTCGACGAAATCCCCCTCCCCCTCGCCGGCCCCGCCATTGCCGCCGTCACGACCCGCGTCAAATCCGCCTCCGCCGCGCTCACGCTCGCCGCCTTCGAAACCCAAATCACCGACACCCTGGGCCGCGCCACCCCCCTGCCCCAGCGCCCGTGACCATGCGCCCGCCCTTCGCCTTCCTTTTGCTCGCGCTCGTCGCCCTCGCAACTCCCGCCCGCGCCTACACCCCTCTCGGCGCCACCTGGCCCAGCGGCAGCATTCCGCTGCGCCTCCAACTCGACGCCACCGCTTCGACCGTCGCCTTCCCCCTCACCGACGGCGCCACCTCGTGGAACAGCGTCGCCCAGTCCGCCCTCAACGACTGGAACGCCGCCCTCACCCGCTCGCAGTTCGCCGCCACCACCGGTTCCGCCGGCGCCGCCATCAATAACCGCGGCGACACCGTCAACCAGGTCTTCTTCGCCACCACCGTCTACGGCGATTTCTTCGACAGCCGCACCCTCGCCGTCACCCTCGTCGACGACGGCGATCGGACCGTCCGCATCATCGAGGCCGACCTCATCGTGAACAAAAACCGTGCGTGGAATTCCTACCGGGGCCCGGTCGTCTCGACGCCCCTCGATCTCCGCCGCGTCCTCCTCCACGAGTTCGGCCACGTCCTCGGCCTCGACCACCCCGACCAAGCCGTCCCCGCGCAGGCCGTCTCCGCGATGATGAACAGCACGATCAGCAACCTCGAACGCCTGTCCACCGACGACCTCGCCGGCGCCGCCTATCTCTACAACACCCCCGTCGCCCGCCCCGCGCTCACGACCCAACCCACCCCCCAGACCGCCACCATCGGCGGCACCGCAAAACTGTCCGTCGCCATCGACGGCCAGGACCCGCCCCTCGCCGATGATTTTCACTCCTACCACTGGTATTTTAAAGCCACCGGCACCGCCGCCTTCGAACCCCTCTTCACCCTCATCAAACCCGGCTCCCTCGCCTTCGGCTCCGTGCAACTCGAGGACGCCGGCACCTATTACTTCCAGGCCATCACGCCCGACGCCACCGTCACCAGCCCCCCCGTCACCCTCACCACCACCCCCGCCACGCTGACCCCCGCCACCCAGCTCGCCAACCTTTCCACCCGCGGTATCGGAGGCTCCAGTACACGCTCCATGATCGTCGGATTCGTCGTCACCGGCACCCGCGAAAAATCCGTCCTCCTCCGCGCCACCGGCCCCACCCTCGCCACCTTCGGCGTCGCCGACACCCTCGCCGATCCGCAGCTCCTCCTGAAAAACTCCGCCGGCACCACGCTCGCGACCAGCGCCGCCGTCTGGGACCTGAGCGCCAACACCCCCGACATCCGCGCCGCCACCGCCCGCGCCGGCGCCTTCGCCCTGCCCGCCGCATCCCGCGACGCCGTCATTTTTACGACGCTCCCGCCAGGCAACTACACCGCGACCACGGCCAGTCCCAGCGGCGCGACCGGCACCGTCCTCATCGAGGTCTACGACGCCGACCCCTCCCGCGACCCCGCCAGTCGCCTCGCCAACCTCTCCACCCGCGGCTTCGTCAGCACCGGCACCGACACCCTCATCGCGGGCTTCGTTGTCGCAGGCCCCGGCCCGCGCACCTACCTCGTCCGCATCGCCGGCGACACCCTCCGCTCCCTCGGCGTCACCGGCACCCTCGACGATCCGTTCCTGAAACTTTTCACCGGCCCCACCCTCCTCCGCGAAAAAGACGACTGGGACTCCCCCGCGTCCTTCCAACCCGCCCTCCGCACTGCCTTCACCCAGGTCGGAGCCTTCCCCTTCGCCGACCGTCAAGAACCCGCCATGCTCGTCACGCTGCGCCCCGGCAGTTACACCGCCCAAGCCAGCGGCCTCGACAACGACGGCACCTCCAACCCCACCGGCACCGCCCTCATCGAAATCTACGAGCTCCCGTAACGGAGCGGCGGTTTCCCAACCGCCGATTTGCAGGCTCGCCCGCATCAGTCCCCCGTTCCTCAGGGAATTCTGCCTCACAGCGCACGGAGATCCATACCGAGATCACGGAGCCAAACACGTTGTCCGCTCAGTGCTCCGTGGGCTGGGCTTCGTGCCCTGTGGAATAATTTTGGTCCAGTTGAGTGGGATATTTCCAAGCGACGATCCACGCCGCCCCTCCACTCCCCGTCGCCGCGCCGGTTACCGCGCGGTCAGCGCGCCCCTCCCCCCCTCGAACTCCACCCTTCCCTTCCGCGTCTTCCGTGTGTTCCGTGGCCCCCTCCGAACCCGTCCATGTCCGCCACGCCTCCCTCCGCCTCCACCGACTTTAAACACTTCTTCGGTGCCGTCCCCACCGACCAAAATGCCCTCGACCTCTTCGCCGGCGAATGGTCCTCCTCACCGCCGTCCGACCGCCCCAACCTCACAGCCGGCATCACTCCGCTCTTCGACGATCCCCGCATCGCCTGGGCTCATCACCGGCTCATGGACATGGGCGTGACCAACGGCTTCACCGCCGCCGACGTCCTCGAACTCGGCCCCCTCGAAGGCGGCCACACCTATCTCATCGACCGCCTCAACGCCGCTGCCGTCACCGCCGTCGAAGCCAACGCCCGCGCCTACCTGAAGTGCCTCATCGCGAAGGAAACCTTCCGCATGAGCGCCCGCGTCCGCTTTCTCCTCGGCGACTGCCTCGCCCATCTCCGCGCCGTCGACAAAACCCACGACATCGCCGTCGCCTCCGGCCTCCTCTATCACCTCACCAACCCCGTCGAACTCCTCGAACTCCTCGCCCGCCGCAGCAACGCGATCTTCCTCTGGACCGTTTTCTACGACCCCGACTTCGTCGCCCAAAACCCCGTGCCCGGCGCCAAATTCTCCGAACAGCTCCCGATGGAACACGCCGGTTTCAAGCACACCGTCCACCGCTTCAACTACGGTCCGTCCCTCGACTGGAAGGGCTTCTGCGGCGGCGGCGACGTCTACAGCTACTGGATGGAAAAAAAGGAAATCATCGCCGCCCTCGAACATTTTGGGTTCCGCGATTTCCGCACCGAACAGCACCCCAACGTCCACGGCAGCGCCCTCATGCTCGCCGCCCGCAAGTAGCCCACCCCCATCTCCGCAG
>CANHJG010000078.1 GCA_947461205.1 Opitutia bacterium | reverse complement strand
TTCCAGGCGCCTGCGATGATCGCCCCTTTCCTTTTCACTCGGGGCTTATCTAAGCGCCATTCGTGCTTGGCTCCGTGACCTCGGTTCGGACCTCGGTGCGCTCTGTGACAAAAGGATTTCTTCAGAAAAGTGTGATTGATGCGGGCTAGGGCAGCCGCTCGTCGGCAGGCAGTAACGCCGCACCCGCCTGCCCCGCCCATCACCCCCACCGCGAACGGCCCGGCCACCAGCGCCGGCCCTACCGACAAATCCAATCCGTAATTGGTATCAGGGGACAGGCCCCCCCACGGGGCGAAAAATTGAGACCCCAGGGCAACGCCCTGGAAAACATGAGCACAAGTCTCCGCGCCCTGAAGGGGCCAAGCCACACGCCCGTGTCCTCCACCCATCCGTGCCGACTCCTCCACCCACCCGACGCCGCGGCTCAAAGCGAACACCCCGCCGACTTCGCCCACGCCGCCGGTAACGAAATCGAAATTATGCGCACGCTGCTTGTGAAACCCGACTACGCCAAACTCGTGATCGCTGTGAGTCTCGGCTCCGTCTTCTTCGGCGCGATGACCTCCATCCGCAACGGCCCGAATTTCATGGTCAAATCCATCGCCGACAGCGCCAACGTGAAGGCCCCTCCTTCGTCGGCTACGTCTTCACGTCCAGCCTGCCGATCCTCTGCCCCGTCCTCGCCCTCGGCGGCTGGATATTTTTGCAAACGCCGTCTCATACCCACGTCCGGTGGTTTTTAGGCTGTAGGCCCTGCCGGCAGCCGGGTTGCCCGCCCACCGGGCGGGCCGACCAAGGCAAAATTTGAGATAGACGGGACGTTGGTCTCATCAAGCCAAGAGTTCCTCGGCAGACCCTCAGTCGCGGCTCCACCAGGGGAGACTCCCGCCGGAGACTCGACGCCCCCGTCGCGTTTCGTTCCGGCGACCATCGCGACTGCCCGAACGCCTTGGATTTCTTGCTCCTGGTGGGCGGGCGCACCGGCGCCCGCATTCTCCAGCGGCTCACGTTCTCACTTTCCAGTCGTCCCACTCGTTCGGATATCCAATCCGCACCGACATTCCGAGGAAACCCTCGGCTTGGCGCTGCCCGACCGCATCCGCGTCTGATCCGACGGTCGCGACCGTTCTGGGTATCCGAGGAAACGGTTCGTGCGGACGAAGGCCCGCTCCTTGGCTGCGCCCCCCCCCGGCCGTCGGTCACCCGGTGCGGCAGACCTGCGTCTCCGGACGCAGTGGAAGCCTATTTCCGCCAGTCGCTGGGCGCGGACGGATCTTCCCCCTTGCCCTCGTAGGCATGCACCGACCGGGCGGAGTCGCTCCAGATCGGCAGGTTGTTCCGCCGCCAGTCGCGGGCCTCGGCGATGTCCTGGGTGATGGCCGTTTCGTCGGACTTCGTTTGCATCATCAGGCGGTGGAGCGCGGCATAGGCCACGTCTTCGGCTTTGACCCCGATGGCTTCGGCATAGCGTTGCACCGCTTCGAACTCTTCGTCCTGGAGATGAAGTTTGATCACGCTCATAGCTGCTCCTTTTGGGGGTTGGGTTGCTGACGGACGAAGCCTAGGCGCAGCGGTGGATCGAAACAAGGCCGAGCGCGCGATTCGCCCCAAGTGGGCGAGCCTCTAATAGCCCGTATGACCTCTCTCCCGGCGGCCCTGTCGCACCGAAGGCGCGGCAACTTCCCCGGCCGGCTCCCGCCGGGGCACCCAGTCCAACCCGGTGATGCGTTCTACGCGCCGAAACGGTTTCGCGAGAAAATCATTCATCCCGACCGCAAACCTTCGCTCGCAGTCCCCGACCATCGCCGACGCCGCGAGCGCCACGGTCCACGCCGGCGGCTACTGGCCGGCCAGCGCCGAGGCCCGGATCGCCCGCCCGCCGTCGAACCCGTCCATCTCCGGCCTATCAGGTCGATTACGACCAGATCGTAACCCGGCGACACCGGCAGACCGCCCCCGACGATCAGCACCACGACCCGCCCAGCCGGCGTCCCCCATGCCGTCGGGGAACCGCGGGATGCAGCACGCCCGGCAAAACGCCACGCGCCCAGGGCCCGACTTCTCCGGCGACTTGATGCCATCGTAAAACGTAAACACCCCGCGATGCCGGGGAACCGGGCCGAAGATTCGGCGCACGGAATAGCTGGGGTCGTCGGCAAACGCGTGGTCGAGTTCAGAGCCGGACGTGCCGTTTGGCGAGGTCGTGGACAACACCGGGATCCGCCGAATTCGGATCGGCCCCCAGCACAGTCCGGAAGGTTTCCCACCGGCGGGCCTACCACAGAAAAATCGCGCGCGGATCTCCCGCAATGCATCGGGTTCCTCGACTCCGGCCGCCTGCAACCGCTGACGAACATCCGTCCGCACCACCGACTGGGCGTCGCCATGCCGCCGTATTTTCAAGGGAAAAGTTTCGGGCGAAGGCGACGAACGGCGGATGATCGCATCATCGCCGTCACCTTCGCGGCCGACGATTCAACGAGTCCCTTGCTGTCGTTTGCGCCCAACTGCTGAGCCGCGTCCATTCAGCCCGATGCCACGGTTCTCGAGCAGGTAAAAACCAAACGGTGACTTCGTCGGCCGCCCGCTGGCGGGCGCTTTTTCCGAGCGCGCGCCAGCGCGCGACCGACAGCAGACTGGATCGTTACGGGTGAGGGGAAGTTTCGCACCCTGAGGTCTTTTCGCCGGGCTAATTCTGCCCGGCAGCCACCGCCGCCCCAACCACCGGCAGCCCCGACTCCTCTCCCGTGCCCCACTCATCCCTTGCGGGCGAAAGCGCGATGGGGTGCCCGGGACAGGACTCGAACCTGCACATCTTACGATACGGGCTTCTAAGACCCGCGTGTCTGCCATTCCACCACCCGGGCGGGCATGGGGCTTTCCGCGCGCAGCTTGCCGAGCCCCGCGCGTCCGACGCAAGCGGGGAAATCGACCGGCGCTCACCGCGGGTCGGCCGTCGGCAGAAACGTCGGCTCGCGCCGCGCCCGCGTGCGCGCCTCAAAGTCCGCAGCAAGCGCGAGCAGTTTGGCTTCACTCCACGCGCGCCCGTAAAACAGGAATCCAGTTGGCAACGGAGACAACGCACCAAACGGGACGGTCACGCTGGGATAACCCGCCATCGCCGCCACGCCGGCCCCCCCGCCGACGAGCGCATCGAGCCGGTGCTTCTCCATCAGTGCATCGATGCCCTCCGCACGTGCCACGCGCCAACACGTGTCGCGCGCTTCCAGATACGCCGATTCGCTCAACGGGCCCTTGGCCTGAGCCTGCTTGAAATATTGCTGGCCGAAGAGCGGCTGCTCCCGGGCCCAATGCTCGTCGTTGAACTTGATGATGTCGGCCAAGGTCTTCATCGGCGCCGCCGGTCCGAGGTCGGCAAGATAGGCGTCAATGCCCGCCTTCATCTCGTAAAGCATCACTTCGATTCGCGCGCTACCGGCGCTCGCCGGTCCGGGCCACTCGCCTACGTCGATGAGGTCAGCGCCGGCGGCCCGCAAGACGTCGAGCGCCGCAGCCATCACGGTGTCCGGCCCGCGCTTGGCCCCGGTGGTGCGAACCACCCCGATGCGCGCGCCCTGGAGCGCGCCCGCCGGCAGCGGCATCGCCAGCGTCGCCGCCAGCTGGGCTGGGAGATTCCGGGTGACGGCGTCGCGCTCGTCGAAACCGGCGAGCGTGGCCAACACGAGCGCGGCGTCGCGCACCGTGCGGGTGATCGGCCCGGCCGTGTCAAACGTGGCGGCGATCGGAATTACCCCGCTGCGGCTCACCAGCCCGACCGTGGGCTTGAACCCCACCACCCCGCACACCGTCGACGGCGAAATGATCGAGCCATTCGTCTCGGTGCCGATCGCCACGACGCACAGGTTCGCCGACACCGCCACCGCGGACCCGGAGCTCGATCCGGACGGATTCCGGTCGAGCACGTAAGGATTGTGCGTCTGCCCACCACGCCCGCTCCAACCGCTCACCGAGCGTTCGCCACGAAAATTTGCCCACTCGCTCAGGTTGGTCTTGCCCAGCAACACCGCCCCCGCTTCCCGCAGTCGCGTGACGAGATGCGCATCCCGCAGCGGTTTCAGGCCGACGAGCGCCAGCGAGCCGGCGGTCGTTTCCATCGTGTCCGCCGTGGCAATGTTGTCTTTGAGCAGCACCGGAATCCCATGGAGCGGACCGCGCACCTTGCCGGCTTTGCGCTCGGCATCGAGCCGATCCGCCATCGCCAATGCATCGGGATTCAGCTCAATCACCGCATTCAGTCTGGGCCCGGCCCGGTCGACCTCGGCGATCCGTTCCCGATACGCCTCCGTCAAGGTCCGGGCCGTCAAGGTGCCCGCCGCCATCCGCGCTTGCAGATCGTCAATCGTCGCCTCGGCAAACGGAAACGACCGCTCGGCCGCCCCCAGTCCGCCGAACGCCAGGGCCACCGCCCAAAACAAAATTGTTCGCCGTTTCATCGGGAAATTAATCGGTCCAGACCGGCTCATGACGCCTCACCCAGCCGGTCGCCCATCTTGGCGTAGAGTTCGATGTGTTGGGCGCTCGACGACAGCAGATCCGCATCGAAGCGGATGCGCCCGCGCTGAAACAGCGTGATCACGCACGATCCGCCGAAGGCAAACAGACCTTTCTCCTCGCCCTTGGCGATCGTCCGCCCGGGCACAAAGCTCTGCGTGATGCTGCCGACGTTCGTCGCGCCCACCTCGAGCACCGCGACGGTGCCGAACTCCGGCGACTCGATGAGCGTGAGTTCGCGTTTGTTTTCCACCAGGTAGCGCACGTTGCGCCGCAAGGCCACGGGGCTCACCGAATAGAGCCAGCCGTTGATCAACCGCGGCTCGTTTGGCACGCCGCTCACCGGGAAATGAAAGCGGTGGTAGTCCACCGGACAGAGCCGCGAGATCAGCATCGCGCCGCCGGCAAATTTTTTCGCGAGCGTCTCGTCCCCGAGCAGCTCGCCCAACGAGAACTTCGCCCCCTTCACGTAGAAACCGGCGGCCGTATCGACATCGGGCATCGCGAGATGCCGTCCGTCGGCCGGAAACACCGCGATCCGCGCCCCGTCCGCGATCGGCCGCGCCGCGGGCTTGAGCGCCCGGTAGAAAAATTCGTTGAACGTTTTATAGTCGAACGCCGACTTCGCGAACTCATCTACGTTGAGGTTATACTCGGTGATGAAGGGCAACACGCGCAACGCACTGACCGGCTTGCGCATCTTCCAGCCATACCACCGCGAAAAGAACGCCCGCCGCGCCGCCAACCACACGAAAAACCGCCCAGCCGGATTCTCATACGCAAAGCGCAGCCACTGCTCCCCGTAGATTTGCTCGGTCTTGAGCGAGCGAGCGTAGCGGTCGAAGTAGCGGATGGGTTCAGCGGGCATCCGCGCACTGTGCGAAGACCTCCCGTGATCTCAACGCACTTTTTAGCGCATCGTGAGTTGCTCGTCTTGGACCGAGAACTTCACCTCGCTGCCCTCGGCCACGGTGCCGGAGATGAGCGCCCGCGCCAACTGCGTCTCGATGTTGCGCTGGAGGAAACGCTTGAGCGGCCGGGCCCCGAAGACCGGGTCGTAACCCTTCTCTGCTGACCACTCCTTCGCCTTCTTGTCCAGCACCACGGTGACACGGCGGTCGGCGAGGCGCTTGTTCAGGTCGGTCAGCAGCAGGTCCACGATGGCCGTGATCTCCTCCAGCGTGAGCGGCTTGAACAGGATCGTCTCGTCGATGCGGTTGAGAAATTCCGGGCGAAACGCCTTGCGCAGCTCCATCATCACGCTCTCCCGCACGCTTTCCGGGATCGTCTCGCCCGTCACGCCTTCGAGGAGGTGCCGGGAACCGAGGTTCGACGTCATGATGATGATCGTGTTCTTGAAATCCACGGTGCGGCCCTGCGAATCCGTGATCCGCCCGTCGTCGAGTACCTGCAGCAGGACGTTGAAGACGTCCGGATGCGCCTTCTCGATTTCATCGAAAAGGACCACCGCATACGGCTTCCGCCGCACCGCTTCGGTCAGCTGCCCGCCTTCGTCGTAGCCGACGTAGCCGGGCGGCGCGCCGATCAGCCGGGAAACGCTGTGCTTCTCCATGTATTCGGACATGTCGATGCGCACCATCGCCGCCTCGGTATCGAACAACGTCTCGGCGAGCGTCTTCGCGAGTTCGGTCTTGCCCACCCCCGTCGGCCCGAGAAAGAGAAAACTGCCCACCGGCCGCCGCGGGTCTTTGATGCCGCTGCGCGCACGCAAGATTGCCTCGGTCACGAGCGTCACCGCCTCGTGCTGGCCGATCACGCGCTGGTGCAGAACGTCCTCGAGCCGCAGGAGCTTGTCCTTCTCGCCCTCGACGAGACGCGTGACGGGCACGCCGCTCCACTTCGACACGATCTCGGCGATTTCTTCTTCGGACACTTCTTCCTTGAACAACGTGGTCTGCTCGCGGCCTTTCTTTTCGAGCCGCTTCAGCTCCTCTTCCATCTGCGGGATCTTCCCGTGGCGCAATTCGGCCACCTTGTTCAGGTCGTAGGCCCGTTCGGCCTTTTCCATCTCGAGCCGCGCGGCCTCGATTTCTTCGCGCAGCTTGCGCGTCTTCTGCACGGACGCCTTTTCTTTCTCCCAGTGGAGCTTGATGCCTTTCGCCTGCTCGCGGGCTTCGGCCAGCTCCTTCCGCAGCACGTCGAGCCGACGCTTGCTGGCCTCGTCTTTTTCCTTCGCGAGCGCCGTCTCCTCGATCTCGAGCCGCAGTACCTTGCGCGTGAGTTCGTCGAGTTCCTGCGGCAGCGAATCCATCTCGGTGCGGATCATCGCACACGCCTCGTCCATGAGATCGATGGCCTTGTCGGGCAAAAAGCGGTCGGTGATGTAGCGATTCGACAACGTCACCGCACTCACCAGCGCGTTGTCCTGGATGCGCACGCCGTGGTGCAGCTCGAAGCGCTCCTTGATGCCGCGCAGAATCGACAACGCGTCCTCCACCGTCGGCTGATCGACGACCACCGGTTGGAAACGCCGTTCCAGCGCGGCGTCCTTCTCGATATGTTTGCGGTATTCGTCGAGCGTGGTCGCGCCGATACAGTGCAACTCCCCGCGGGCGAGCATGGGCTTGAGCAAATTGCCCGCGTCCATCGCGCCCTCGGTCTTGCCGGCCCCGACGATCGTGTGCAGCTCGTCGATGAAGAGAATGATGCGTCCGTCGCTCTGTTTGACCTCGGCGAGCACGGCTTTCAGGCGTTCCTCAAACTCGCCGCGATATTTTGCGCCGGCGACGAGTGCACCCATATCGAGGGAGAAAATCGTCTTGTCCTTAAGCCCCTCCGGCACGTCGCCGCGCAGGATGCGCTGGGCGAGCCCCTCGACGATGGCCGTCTTGCCCACGCCCGGCTCGCCGATGAGCACCGGGTTGTTTTTCGTCTTGCGCGACAGAATGCGGATCGTGCGCCGGATCTCATCATCGCGGCCGATGACCGGATCCATCTTTCCTTTCCGCGCCTGCCCGACCAGATCAATGCCGTATTTTTCGAGCGCGGCGTAGGTCGCCTCGGGATTGTCGGTCGTCACGCGCTGCGACCCGCGTATCGCCTTCAACACCGTGAGCACCTTCGCCCGGTCGAGGCCGAAACGCTTGAACTGTTGCTTGAGCGCGTCAGGTTTCGCGACGTCGAGCAGACCGAGCAGCAGATGCTCGACGGACACAAAATCGTCCTTCAGCGATTGGGCCTCCTCTTCGCCGCGGGTGAGCACCTCATTGACGGCCTGCGTCACGTAGATCTTCGAGGTATCGACACTGCCCGTGACCTTCGGAATGCGCTCCAATTCCCGCTCGACGGACAGTTGCACGGCGGCCGGCGGGATCGACAGCTTGTCGAGGAGGCCGGGCACGATGCCGTTCTCCTGCGCCACGAGCGCGGAAACCAAGTGCCACGTATCGACCTCGGTGTGATTGAGACGGCGGGCGATGTTCTGCGCGTCCGTCATCGCTTGGCGCGACATCTGGGTAAGTTTGGCGAAGTCCATGGTAAGAGGCAGCGTCGCACAGACCGGGCCAGCTGGCGATAGGGTGTTTCCCGACGGAGGGCGCCCGTCGGCGCGACCTCGCCGTGACACGGTGCAACAAGGCGCGACACCCACTCGAGACAATCTTGCACGACCCGCCGGCGCGAGCTCGCGGGTTCCACGCCCGGTGGGCGGGCGCTCCCCGCGCCCGCACGGGGCGTCCCTTCTGGGCCAGGCTGCGGACAACGGGGGCACCGGCCGCAGGACCACCTAGCCCCGGCGGCGTCAGGCCCGCCGCTCATGCTGGCCCACCGGTGCGGCGACCGCGCAGGCAGGTCGCACCGCCCGTTGGCCGGTTTCCGCTTCGGGGCTAGTCGGACGATTCTCCCGCACCAGACCGGCGCGGGAACGGAGTCGTTGTTGCACGCAGGGATTTGTCCCTGCGCCCATCCGACGCCCCGCTTCAACCCCGCCCGGATCCGATCCCCCTGAAAATCCGCCTTCCTATCCGGCAACGCGCCGCCATCGTCTGTCCTGCCCAGTATGACAACCCTCCCGACACGTCGCCGTTTCTTGACCCGCGGGATCGGCGGAATGGCCGCCTGCGCCCTGCTCGCCCCGCCCGGTGATCTCCTCGCCCAAGCCAAAGGCCAGCGGCTGACCGGCACCCGGATCAAGCTGGGGTTAAATGCCTTTTCCTTCAATGGCCCCCTGCGGGCCGGCAAGATGACCCTGGATGACGTCATCGATTTTTGCGCCAAGACCGGCATCGATGGACTTGATCCGACCGGCTATTACTTTCCCGGTTATCCCGCCGCGCCGAGCGACGCCTACCTCGCCGCGCTCAAGAAGCGCGCTTTTCTCAACGGGGTGACGCTCAACTGCACGGGCATCAAACAGGACTTTGCCGTGCCGGACCCCGCGGCCCGCCAAAAGGATATCCAGTTGGTCAAGACGTGGGTCGAGGTCGCGCAGAAACTGGGTGCGAGCGGGTTGCGGGTGTTCAGCGGAATTCGCGTTCCTGAGGGCAAGACGTTTGAACAAACCCTCGCCTACATGGTTCCGGCATTCCAGGAATGCTGCGACTACGCGGCCCAGCGCGGGGTCGTCATCGCGCTCCAGCATCACAACGATTTCCTCAAGACGGCGGCCGAAACCATCCGGTTGATGGAGGCCGTCGAGTCCGAGTGGTTCGGCCTCGTGCTGGATGTCGGGAGCGTTCGGCAGGGCAATCCTTATGCCGAAATCGAAAAATTGGTGCCGTATGCCTGCACGTGGCAGCTCAAGGAAAACGTTTACCGGAACGGACAGGCAGAGCCCGTCGATCTTCCCAAAATCAAAGCCATCATCGACCGGGTTGGCTATCGGGGGTTTGTGCCGTTCGAGGCCTTGCAAGGCGGCGGCTCGCCAGCCGTGATCGCGGCTTTTTTCCACAAAATCCGGGAGGGCATGGGCCTGACGTAATCGCGCCGTGATGCTTCGCCGGGCCGGGCGTGCCCGGCCCGCTCCGGCGGTCGAACCCTACGCCATGATCCCCGGAATCACCTCGCCCGCGACCCCCGTGAGGCGGACGTCGAGCCCCTGGAACTTGGTCGAGAGCCGGTGGTGGTCGATGCCCAAGAGCGCGAGCATCGTGGCGTGGAGGTCGTGCACGTTCACCGCATTTTGCACCGCGCGGTAGCCGAGTTCGTCGGTCGCGCCATAGGTGATCCCGGGCTTCACGCCGCCGCCGGCCATGAACACGCTGAACGACAAAATGTGGTGGTCGCGCCCCGTCCCCTGCCCCATCGGCGTGCGGCCAAACTCGCCGCCCCACAGAATGAGCGTGTCGTCCAACATGCCGCGTTGCTTCAGATCTTTGATGAGTGCGGCCGTGGGTTGGTCGACGGCCTGGGCCCCCGACTTCATCCCGTTCTCCAGATCGCCGTGGTGATCCCACGCGCGGTGGTAGAGCTGGATCATGCGCACCCCGCGCTCGGCGAGGCGACGCGCCAGCAGACAGTTCGAGGCGAAGCTGCCGTCACCGGGTTCTTTCACCCCGTAGAGGTCGAGCATTGCCTTCGGCTCATGCTTGAAATCCACGAGATCCGGCACGCTCGTCTGCATCTTGAACGCCAACTCGTATTGGGCGATGCGCGTGGCGATCTCGGGATCGTTCTGCTGCTCACCGAGGAAGCCGTTGAGCCGCGCGATCTCGTCGACGACCTGCCGCTGCGTGCTCTGGCACACGCCGTCCGGATTGCCGATATAGTGCACGGCGTCGCCGCGCGACTGAAACTGGATGCCCTGAAAACGGCTCGGCAAGACACCGCTGCTCCACTGGCGCCCCGAGATGGGTTGTTGGCCGTATTTTCCGGCGGAGGTCAGCACGATGAAGCCCGGCAAATCCTGCGTCTCCGCCCCGAGGCCATAGGTGAGCCACGAGCCCATGCTCGGCCGGCCCTTGATGATCGAGCCCGTGTTCATGAACGCGTGCGCGGTGTCGTGGTTGATCTGCTCCGTCTGCATCGAGCGGATCACGCAGAGTTCGTCCGCGATGCTGGCGATGTGCGGAAACAGGTCGCTCACCTCGGTCCCGGACTTTCCGTGCTTCTGAAACGCCGTGAACGAGCCGCGCGCCTTGAGCACCGCACCCTGCAATTGCGCGAGCTGTTGGCCCTTGGTGAACGACGCGGGAAACGGCTGGTCATGGAGGTCCTTCAACACGGGCTTCCAATCAAACGTTTCAAACTGCGAGGGTCCGCCCGCCATGCAGAGGAAAATCACGCGTTTCGCCTTCACCGGAAGATGCGCCGCCTTCAGCGCCCCGTGCCAGTGCGCCGGTCGGGTCGGCCCGACCGCAGCGGCCAAGGCGCGGTTCTGCATCATCGCCAGCGCCAGCCCGCCGACCCCGTAGGCGCTCTGGGTGATAAACGAGCGACGGTTGATGCTCAACGCGTGGGCGGTGGGATCGAAGGTTTTCATCGGGAGGCAGGCGGTCGTTTCAAATTACATTCAGGCGGCGGCGAACACAGAATTGAGGCAGGCGCCTGCTTGCAGGCGATTTCGTGGCATGCGCTTTCCCGCCCAGGAGCGTCGCCACCCGGCCCGGAAGGTCCGGGCCACTCCCCACCATTGCCTGCCAGCAGGCTCCTGCCTTCGGAAAAATCGATCTCATCGTGAACGGCTCGTGGCTCTTCGGCTCAGTAACGCGTGAGGGTTTCGTGGGTGTTGAGCACGACGCGGCAAAGGTTCGTCCACGCTGCGAGTTCCACGGAATCGGCGTCGATCTTGCCGGGGAATCGTGGGGCGAAACCCACCTTCACCAGCTTCTCGGCGTCGGCCGGGTTGGCCCCGTAGTAGGCCCGCTGCTGCGAGAGGAACTGGGCGAGCGACGAAAATTCCGCCGCACTGGGTTCCCGCGCCAGCGCCAGCTGATAGGCCCGGCGGATATGCTGCACGTCCGTCGTCGCCCGCGCTTCGCCGAGCAACCGGGCCGCAAACAACCGCGCCGCCTCCACAAACGTCGGGTCGTTCAGCAGCGTCAGCGCCTGTTGCGGCGTGTTGCTGACAGCGCGGAGCGCCGCGCATTCATCGCGCGACGGCGCATCAAAGTTCGCCAGCATCGGATGGAGAAACGTCCGCTGCCAATGCATGTAAACGCCGCGCCGCCATTGCCCGTCGTCCGCGCTCGCCACGTAGTTCCGGTCGGGAAATTGGAGCGCGTCGTAGTAGCCCGCGGGTTGGTAGGGCTTCGCGCTCGGCCCGCCGATATCCGACAAGTTGAGGGCACCCGCGACGAAGAGCGCGTTGTCGCGCACAAACTCCGCGTCGAGTCGCCGCGGATTCTGCGACGCCAACAGTCGGTTCGCCGGATCGGAGTCCTTCAGTTCCGGCCGCAGGTTACTGGTCTGGCGATACGTCCGGCTGGTGACGATCAGCCGGATCATGTGCTTCAGATCCCATCCGCTGTCGCGAAACTCGCTCGCGAGCCAATCGAGCAATTCGGGATGCGAGGGCAATTCCCCCTGCGAGCCGAGATCGTCTACCGCCGCACTCAGGCCGACGCCGAAAAACTGCTGCCATAGCCGGTTCATGACCGCGCGCGCCGTGATCGGGTTCTCCTTCGACACGATCCACTGGGCCAGATCGAGCCGCGTGAGGCGTTTCGCCGCCGTGCTCTCGCGTCGCGCCGGGAGAAACGAGGGCGTTGCCGGCAAGACCACTGGGCCGGTTTCGTCCTGCCAGTTGCCCCGGGGCAGCACCCGCACGTCGAGCGGCTCCGCGACGGCCTGCGTGATGAGCGACCACGCCCGGCCCTCGCGCAACTCGCGCAACTCACCGGCGAGTTTCTGCAAACGATCAAACCCGGCGCGATCATCCGCCGTGCTCAACAGCCACGTATCGGCGAGCAGCTCGCGTTGGGCCGCGCCGGGCTTTTTCGCTTTCAGTGCGGCGACCAGTGCGGCGGGAGCGACCTCCTTCGGGCGCGCCGCTCCAAAGGGACTCGCCGAAAAACGCATCGGCACCGTGGTTTCACCGGTCACGGTAATTTCGAGGGTCTCGCCGACCGCGAGCGTCACCGGGCCGTCGAAGAGCCAGACGCCGACCAAGGGTTCGGCCGGAAGGGGCGTGGGCAGTTTCCAACCCGCGGTGATGCCGTGGAGTTCGGCGCCGTCGCGGTAGCGCGGAGATTTCGCGTTAGCGTCGGCAAACGCGAAGGTCACTTTGCGTTCTTTTCCGGCGGCATCCCGCACGGCGAGAGCCACCGTGATCGCGGCTGCGGCGCGAGCACGGCTGAGGGTTTCCGGATCGGGTGCCTCGGCCGGGGGAAAGGCTTCGAGGCGCAACGCGGCCAGCGGACCGGGCTCCGGCTGCAGCGTCACGCGCAACGTCTCGCCGCGGGCGAGGGCTTTTTCGGTGCGCACGGTGCCTTCGGGCGCCACGAGCGCGCTGCGACCAGCGACAGGCTTGTTGGCGCGGTGCAGCGCCGCGGCCGGCTCCGGTTGCTCCCAGCCGGCGGGCACGCGAACGAGGAAGGCGCGCGCGGCTTCCCGCCATGCACCAAAACGCGCCGCCGCCGCCGGATCGGCCGCATGGGCACGGACGGCGACCTGATGCGCACGGAGCGCGGCCTCCGCACGGTCACGACGCACCGCGAGATAGGGGCTGGCGACCTCCACCTCAGGCGGAAACGGGTAGTCGTTGTTAAATCCGGCGAGCTCGGGGTTCCGCGTATAGGTGTAGTCAGAATACACGCCCCACTGCTTCACGTCCGCGAAGAACGACTGCAGCTCGTAGAAATCGCGCGTCTTGATCGGATCGAATTTATGATCGTGACACTCGGCGCAGCCAAACGTGCTGCCAAACCAAGCCGCCGACACCGAGCGCACGCGCTCGGCCCCATACTTCGCGAGATACTCCTTGGGCTGCGCCCCGCCCTCGCGCGTCATCATGTTCAGCCGGTTATAACCCGTCGCGACGAGCTGTTCCGGCGTCGGGTGCGGCAACAAATCGCCCGCGAGCTGCTCGAGGGTGAACTGATCGAAGCGCTTGTTCGCGTTGAACGCGTTGATCACGTAATCGCGGTACGGGAAGATGCGCTGGTTCTGGTCGCCGTGAAAGCCGACCGTATCCGCGAAGCGCGCGATATCGAGCCACCACACCGCCATGCGTTCGCCGTAGTGCGCCGAGCTCAGCAGGCGGTCGACCTGCTTCGCGTAGGCGTTGCCCAAAAAATTCCGTCCCCCCGCCGCGAGTTCCTCCGGGGTTGGCGGCAGACCCGTGAGATCCAGCGAGACGCGCCGCAGCAGCCGGTTCATCGGCGCCTCGGGCGACAGCGTGAGTTTCTTCTCGGCGAGCTTGGCCTCGACGAACGCATCGATGGGATTCCCCTTCGTCGCCCCCACCGGCAGCGCCGGACGCTGGAGTGGCGCGTAGGCCCAGTGCGGCTCGTAAACCGCCCCCTGCTCCACCCAGCGTTTCATCAGCGCCTTTTGGCGTTCCGTGAGCGGCTTGTGCGCCTTCGCCGGCGGCATGGGCTCATCAGCGTCGAAAATGCGCGCGATGATTTCGCTCTCGGTCACGTTGCCCGGCACGATCGGGATCAGGTCGCTCTTGGTTTTCTTGAGTGCCTCGTCGCGCAGGTCCAGGCGCAGTCCCGCCTCCCGGCTCGTGGCATCGGGACCGTGGCAATGGAAGCACGTGTCCGACATGATCGGCCGGATGTCGCGGTTGAACTCCACCTTGGCCGGCAAATCAGCCTCTGCCGCGCCCGCGAACGCAGCGACGCAGACCAACCACGGGAGCCAACAAATGAGAGGGGAAAGCGGGGAGCGAAAGCGCATCGGGATCAGGCCAAGATGCCCCGCACCACATGCGCCTCCTCGACGCCCGTCAACCGCACGTTCAGGCCGCGGAACTTGTGCGTGAACGTGGCGTGGTCGATGCCGAGACAGTGCAGAATCGTCGCGTGCAAATCGCGCAGGTGGACCGGATTTTCCGTGATGTTGTAACAGAAGTCGTCAGTCGCCCCGTATTCCATGCCGCCTTTGATGCCGCCGCCGGCCAGCCAGACGGTGAACGCCCGCCCGTGGTGATCGCGCCCCATCGCAGGATCGCCGAGCTTGCCCTGACCGAACACCGTGCGCCCAAACTCCGTCGCGAACACCACGAGCGTGTCCTCGAGCAGGCCGCGCGCCTTCAGGTCTTTGATGAGCGCCGCCGTGGGCTGGTCGATGTCGTGGCACTGGTTCGGCAACTGGCGCCCAATCGCGATGTGCTGATCCCAACCGCGGTGAAACAGCTGCACGAACCGCACGTCGCGTTCGAGGAGCCGGCGCGCCAACAGACAATTCGCCGCGTAGGTGCCGGGCTTGCGCACCTCCGGACCGTAGGCATCGAGCGTCGCGGGCGACTCCTTCGAAATATCGGTGAGCTCCGGCACCGAGGTCTGCATCCGGAACGCCATCTCATAGGCGTCGATGCGCGCCAGGGTCTCCGGATCGCCGAGTTCGTCCGCGCGCTGGTGGTTGAGCTTCGCCAGATCGTCGAGCTGCGCGCGCCGCTGCGTGCGTTCGACGCCCGGCGGGTTGTCCAGATAGAGCACCGGATTCGCCCCCGGCCGCAGCCCGACGCCCTGGTGCGAGGCCGGTAAAAACCCGCTGCCCCACAGCCGCGAGAACACCGGCTGCCCGGGATTCTTCCCCGTGCCCTGCGACACCATGGCGATGAAGGCCGGGAGATTTTCGTTTTCCGTCCCCAGTCCGTAGCTGGCCCATGCGCCCATGCTCGCGTAACCGGGAAGTTGATTCCCCGTGTTCATGTAGGTGATCGCGGGGTCGTGGTTGATCGCCTCGGTGTGCAGGCTCTTGATGATGCAGATGTCGTCCGCGATCGTCTGAATATGGGGCAACAGATCGCTGATCCACGTGCCATGCTTGCCGCAGAGTTGGCCGGTCTTCAGCGGCGGCACGACGGGATACGCGCTCTGCCCGCTCGTCATGCCGGTCAGCCGTTGCGTCCCCTTGATCGACGCCGGGATCTCCAGACCGGCGTGTTTGTGCAGCATCGGTTTGTCGTCGAACAAATCGACGTGCGAGAGGCCGCCGCTCTGGAACAGGCACAACACGCGCTTCGCCTTGGGCGCAAAATGCGGCAGGCCGGGCCGGCCCTTGCCCTTGGCTTCGACCGCGCGCGCGATGCTCGACGAGAGTAGCGAGCCCAGGGCCACGCCGCCGATGCCGCGCGCGGCCTGGCCGATGAAGGTGCGACGGGTGAGATGCCGGAGGTAGTCGGCGAGAGGAGGGGTCGGTGACATGTCAGTTCCGCGTGATCGTTTCGCTGAGGTTGAACAAGGTGGACGCGATTTGCATCCACGCGGCGTGCTCGGCGGCGGGGAGTTGCTCGTCGCGCGGGGATTCGCCGACGGACAGCAGCGCCCGCGCGGCCGGCCCATTCAGCGCGTAATTCGCCCGTTCGCGTTGGAGCGCGGCGAGGATCACCGCGAGCTCCTTGTCCTTCGGCGGACGGGAAACGCACTCGGCAAAGGCCCAGCGCAACCGGGTCGCGTCGTCGCCCTTGGTCGCCAGCACGCGCTCTGCGAAGGCCCGCGCCGCCTCGACGAATTGAGGATCGTTCAGCGTGACGAGCGCCTGGAGCGGCGTCGTGGTGTTGCTGCGCGCGACGGTGCAGACTTCGCGGTTCGGCGCATCGAACGCCATCATGCTCGGCGGCGGCGCCGTGCGTTTCCAATACGTGTAAAGCGAGCGACGGTAGAGTTTCTCGCCGTGATCCTGCACAAAAGTTTGGGCCGTCGCCGGCGAGCTGCCATAGTGGCTGACTTCCCGCCAGAGATCGCCGGGCGTGTAGGGATTCACGCTCGGCCCACCGAGCCGCGGCACGAGCAGGCCGCTCACGGCGAGGGCGTTGTCACGCACGAACTCCGCCGGGAGCCGGAAGCGCGGACCGCGCGCGAGCAGCCGGTTCTGCGGATCGCGTTCGAGCAGTTCGGCGCTCGCCGCCGAGCTCTGCCGATACGTCGCACTCGTCACGATGAGGCGCACGAGGTGTTTCACGTCCCAACCGTGCTCGACAAATTCCACCGCTAGCCAATCCAACAATTCCGGGTGGCTCGGCCATTCGCCCTGCGAACCAAAATCCGCCGGTGTGCCGACGATGCCGGTGCCGAAAAACAATCTCCACAGGCGGTTCACGGCGACGCGTGCCGTCAGCGGATTGTCCTTCATCACCGTCCACTGGGCGAGACCGAGACGATCCGCTGGGGCACCCGCCGGCAAGGGCGGCAACGCGGACGGCGTGCCGGCCGACACCTTTTCGGTCGGCTGCGCGTAGTCGCCCCGGTTCAAGATGAACGTGTCGCGCGGCTTAGCGGCGACTTCCATGACCATCGTCGTGTACGGCTCCGTCAGCGCCGCGAGCCGCTCGCGGAGATTCCCGAGGGCGACGCGTTCGCGTTGGAGCTCCGATCCCTGGGCCGCGCATTCGCGCCACAGCGCGGCCACCTGTTCGGCGGTGCGCCGGGCCTGGGGCGTTTGCAAGGCGGCCACGACCTCGGCCGGCAGATCCGTGCCGTCGTCCGTGCCGGTGATCGCGCACACTTCGATCAGGCCCGGAATGTAGGCCTTGCCGGCGCCGAAATTCAACTGGACCGTGAGGTGCGGCGTGGCCACCGGATCAATCGGACGCGCGAGCGTGGCCGTCAGATGCACCGCCCCCTCGGTGGCCAGATCGGGCGACCAACCGGAGTCGTTGCGCGGATCAAGGACGCCGGCGGCGGGATTCTGCGGCTCCCACGAACTGGCCGTGACACGGGCAATCTTCTCCAGCTTGTGCAAGTTCACCTGATCGCCCGGAACGGCGTCGACGGACGCGGCGACGGCGGTGAGTTTGAACGAGCCTTTTTGCGCGGGCTCGGCCGGCGGCGGCGTCATTTTCTCCGCACTTTTCTTCTTCGTGGCGGCGGCCCGGGCCGGAGTACCGCGCGATGGACCGTAACCCCACCCGCCGAGCGCCGCATCGGCCACCGGGTGCAGCACGAAACGCAGGCCGCTGATCGCCCCCACGCTTTTCGGCAACTCCGCCAGAATATCGAACGCGCCCAAGTCCCCGGGATTCTTCAGGCTCACGCGGCCTTCGGGCGTAATGTCAAAACCCGCGCCACGATTCGGCGTCGAAATCTTGGCCGCCTTGAGCGGGATCACACGGAGGTTTTTTCCGCGCCCCTGCAATAACGCCTGCTCGCGCTGTTCCCACGTGGCGAGCTTCGCGTCGTCGCGCTGCGCGAGCTTCGCCTCCAACGCGGCAATCGTGCCGCGCAAGGCCGCCTCTTCGCCCGTCTGCAACACGGTGCGCGCCTTCACACTCGGGCCGGGATTCACGCCCGCGTTGCCGTCGAGTCCTTTGTCCGGGAGCGTATTGAAGAACGCGAAGGTCTGAAAATAGTCCTTCTGCGTGATCGGATCGAACTTGTGGTCGTGGCACTGCGCGCAACCGAGCGTGAGACCGAGCACGGCTTCGCCGAGGGTTTTCACGCGGTCGGCGTTGTAGTTGGTCAGATTTTCCTCGGGGATGGTGCCGCCCTCGTGCGTCACCATATTGTTGCGCTGAAAGCCGGTCGCGATCAGGTCGGCGTCGCTGCGGTTGGGCAAAAGGTCTCCCGCCAATTGCTCCACCAGAAACCGGTCGTAGGGCTTGTTGTCGTTGAAGGCTTGGATCACCCAGTCGCGCCAGAGCCACAGGTGGCGGCCACCGTCGATGGAGAAGCCGTTGGTGTCCGCATAGCGCGCGGCGTCGAGCCAATCGAGCGCTAGGCGCTCACCAAAGTGGGGACTGGCAAGCAGGCGGGTAACGAGTCGTTCGTAGGCCCGCGGTTCACGGTCGGCCGCAAAGGCCTCCACCTCGGCGCCCGACGGCGGCAAGCCCGTGAGATCGAGGGAAAGCCGCCGGATCAGCGTGCGGCGGTCCGCCTCCGGGGCGGCCCGGAGTTTTTCCTCGGCCAGCCGCGCCCGGACGAAGGCGTCGATGGGCTGCGTCCCGTTCCGGGGCAACGGCGCTTTCTTCGGCGGCACAAACGCCCAATGCTCCGAATACTTCGCGCCCTCGAGAATCCAAGCCTTGAGCGTTTCCTTGTGCGCGGCGGTGAGCGGCGCGTGGTCCTTCGGCGGCGGCATGACCTCCTCCGGATCGGTGCTGGTAATGCGCGCCCACACCTCGCTGTTGGCGAGGTCGCCGGGCTTGAGGCGGAAGATCCCGTTGCGCTCCGCGTAGGCGGACTCCGCCACATCGAGGCGCAGCTTTCCTTTGCGCCCTTTCTCATCGAAACCGTGACACGAGAAACAGTTCTCCGACAGGATCGGCTTGATGTCGCGGCTGTAGTCGACGGCGAACGCCGCGGAGCCGGCACCGAGACTCGCGCCGACGATCAGGGCACGCAGGAGACCGGGGGCGTTTTGCGGGGAGATCATGGAGGGAGAAAAAGCGAAGAAACGCGGGTAAAGGTCAATGCGCAGAATGAAAGCGAGGCCCCGCGCGCGACCCGCCCCCCGCACCGTTCGATGCGGCAGCGATTACTCATGGCCAAAGCGCGCAGTTTTTCCGGAAAAACCGCGCGCGTCCGGTGGACTCCCACCTCATCGGGCGAACATCGTGTGCTTCGCATCGCCACCACTCAGCGTATACGCGACCAAGTCGAGGACTTCGTCCTTGGTCAGCATGTTGAGCAACATCGGTGGCATCGGGGAGACGTGCGAGGGCTCGATGCTCTTCACTTCCTTGCGGTCCACCCGCGTGAGGTTGTTGGGCTCGGAGGGGTCGGTGTTGAGGGTGACGGTATCACCTTGGAGATTGGTGACGACGCCGACGACGGTGCTGCCGTCGAGCTTGGTGAGCACGCTGGGGACGAACTGCTCGTTGATCTCCTTGCTCGGGTTGATGATTTGGTCGAGCAGGTCGTGCGCGCTGTACCGCCCGCCCGCGCCGGTGAGATCGGGGCCGGTCATGCCGCCCTCGTTGCCGAAGCGGTGACAGGCGAAGCACGCGACGGCGCCGAACATTTTCCGCCCCCGTTCGAAGTTCCGGTGGTGCATCCCGTTTTTCGAAGCGGCGCTCAGCTCCTCGAGCGTCCAGGCGGTGGGCGTGCGCCCGACGAAGACGTCGCCGAGATTCTCGAGGACGGATTTACGCTCGGGCTTGCGCGCGAGGAGCCCGGCGAGCGCGGTTTTCTCCGCATCGGTGAAGGTCGCGAGCGCGTCGTTGCGGATGAATTCGATGAACTTGTCGAAGCTCGCGCCGCCGCGGTAGTTCACGGCCTTGAGCAGCCATTCGAGGTAGGCGGTGCGCGTGGCGATGGTCCAGCCGGCCTTCAGCATGCGCAGCGAGCGCGCGTACTCGAGCTGCTCCTCCTGCGTGGGCGCGGCCGTGATGAGCGCCATCGCCTTGGCCGCGACGGTCGGCGACTGGAGAAACACGAGCGTCTCGCACAGCAGCCAATTGGCCTCGCGGGTGGCGGCGGGGAACAGCGGATCCAGTTTCGCCAGGAGCGATTTCACGGCGGCGTCGTCGGGCAGACCAAAGCGGTTGAGCACGACCTCGATCGTGCGGAGGCGCGTCAGCTGGCGCGTGGCGTCGAGCGCGGCGGGGTCGATCTTGGCGAGGGCGGCGAGCAGCGCGGCGCCGCGCGCGGGGTCGACGGGCGGCGTGGCGCCAGCGCGGTGCGGCGGGCAGACGCCGGTGGCGTGCGCGAGAGCGAGCAGCGCCTCGACTTGGATCGACGGATCGCGCTCGGCGAGGGCCTTTTCCGCCCAAGTGTCGACCGGCTGGTGTTCGACCGCGATGCGCGCAGCCCAGCGGATGTGCCGGTCGGCATGAGCGAGATGCGGCCAGGCTTTCCCGAGGGCGGCGGCGTCCTTTTTCCCGTGGAAAACCTCGAGCGAGCGGCGCAGGTCGCGCGCCGGGCTGGGCGCGGGTTGCGCGGTGTCGGGCGCGGTGGACTCGGTGCCCTGGTACGTAACGCGATAGATGCCGGACTGCACGCGGCGGCCACCGATGGCGAAATACATCGCACCGTCCTGCGGGTGGATGATCGCGTCGGTGAGCGGCAGCGGCGTGCCGGAGATGAACTCTTCCTTGGTCGCGGTATAGCTCGCGCCGTCGGGCGTGAGGTGGACGGCGTAGAGTTTACCCCAGCTCCAATCGAGGGCGAAGAGCGCGCGCTGGTACTTCGCGGGGAATTTTGCGCCGTAGCCGAAGACGGTGCCGGTGGGCGAGCCGGGGCCGATATTGACGACGGCGCCCAGGTTGTCCGCGTAAAACTCGGGCCACTTCCCGGCCCCGTTGCGCCAGCCGAACTCGGCGCCGCTCGTCACATGGTTGATGCGCGTGGGCCGATACCAGGAGGTGTTGAAGTCATACTCCATGTCGGCGTCGTAGGTGAAAAGCTCGCCGTCCCGATTCACGGAAGCATCGAAGATATTACGGAAACCGGAGGCATAGGCCTCGAAGGTTTTCCCATCGGGCGTGAAACGGTAGATGATGCCGCCGGGCGCGAGCACATCGCGGTTATGACCGCGGCCGTCGGGCATGCGCGGCAGCAGGTGATCCTCGCCCCAGTGGCGCGGGACCTGCGAGGTCGGTGCGAGCTCGGTGGGCTTGGCATTGTTGCCGGCGACGAGATAGAGCGCCTTCCCGTCGGGCGTGGGCACGATGGCGTGCACCCCATGATCGCCGCGCGACTGAAACGCGCGGAGCAATTCGACCTTGTCGAGGCGGTCGTCACCGTCGCTGTCCGTCACGCGATAGACGCCGCTCTGGAACTTCTGCTCGTAGTCGTTGACGCCGGCGTAGAGCGCGCCGAAGGCAAACACCATGCCGTTGATGGCGCGGATCTGGGCGGGCATCTGCTCGACGGCGGAGCGCTCCAGGGTTTTGCCCGGGGCGGGCGGCGTGAAGCGGTAGAGGCCGCCGTATTGATCGCTCGCGTAGATGCGGCCGCGGTCGTCAGCACAGAGGTTGACCCACGAGCCCTGCTCGACGCCGGGCACGGAGTAGATGAGTTCGACGGCGAAGCCGGGCGCGACCTTGAGGCGCGAAACGGGCGTGGCCTTGTTCTCGTTGATGGCGGGGCCGACCTGGGCGGGGCGATCGGGCGCAGCGGCTTTTTTCTTCGCGGTCTCGGCGGCGGGCGCGTGGCCGGCCACGAACACCGAGACAAGCAGGACACAGAGGGCGCGGGCAGTGATTTTTAGAGGCATGAGGGAAGTGGGGATCAGGGGGTGGGACTGACAAAGACGCAGGAAAGAACCAAAGGAGTCGGTTGACGCGGAGCCGAAGAAGGTTGGAAACAGGGTCGGACGGAGAGCACGTGAGCCGTGGGGCGCTCGCACGCAAGTCGTGAGGCGATTTACGCCGTGCGCCTGGGGCGCCGGGCGGAGACGGGGATGATGGGCGAAAGAACGCGGGGAAGGTTTGGCGTTCGCGGCACCGTGTCCATGTTTACCCGCAAAAAATATCCGGTCGCGGCCGCCGCCGGCCGGAGCGCCTCGTCGGGCCGGTGGTGGGCACCCGGCGGCACGCCCCGGACGCCCGGGCTCCGGTGCACTCGTCCGGGGGAGAGCGCGGGTCGAGGGGGCGGGCACACGAGCGATGGAGGCGGGGGCGCGGGCGGAAGCAGTGCGCGCCCCCGGAGGCTCAAAACGTGAACGCCGCCTGCAAGGCCCAGCTCTGCCGCTGGCGTTGGTAGGTCCAGCGGTTCACCCCGGCGGCCGTTGCGGCGAAGGGCAAGATGTCTTCCTCGCCGAAGAGGTTGTTCACGTTGAGCTGCAGCTCGAGGGCGCGTTTCTGCGCGAGCTCAAAGCGTTTTTTCAACATGCCGTTCCAAATCACGAAGCTCTGGCCGTAGAGCGGGGTCTTGCCGTTGTAGCCGATGACCGGGGCGCTCCGGTAGCTCGCGCCGAAGCCGGCACCGCAGCGCTCGCCGAGGAGCGGCAGCTTCGGAAACGAGAAGCTGTTGAAGAAATTCAACGACTCCCGTTGGTGCTGCAGCGGCGACTGGCCTTCCTGCTGGTTGTTCGTGGTGATGATATCCAGCGCATACTGGCCCGCATCGCTGACCCGCGCGGGGTTGGTCGCGAAGTCGCGCTGCGGCGTACCGTCGCGCGTGCGGATGAAGGTCTCGAGATTGTTGTTCCGCGTGAGGTAGGGCACGGCGGCGTTGCGCTGCCAGAAGGGCGTCTCGGCGCTGAGGAACGCGGCCATGCGCTGCCCGACGTCGGACAGCTGGAGGTCGGCGCGGCCGTAGTTGAGCGAGACGCGCCAGCGGGACGTGGGATTGGCGGTGAGTTCGACTTCCCAGCCGCCGCCGTCGGAATTGCCGTTGTCGCGGGACTCGGCGAACAGGCTCGCGAACTGATATTTTGCCGCGATCCCCGCATCGGTGAACGCCTGATAGATGCCGGCGATGGCGGGGATCGCCGTCGTGCGCGTGGAGATGGGGTCGTAAAGGCCGTTGACGTTGTCGGTGTCGTAGCGGGTCACGCCGAGGACGACGCGATTGTCCAAGAGGAAAAAGCGCGCGCCGTAGTCTTTGCCGACCCCTTTCTGCGGTGCGAGCGCGTTGCCCAGCAGGTCGCGACTGGTTACCGGCCGGACGCTGTCGGAGGAGTTGTAGACGAGCGCGGCCCAGCGCACGGGGCGGAAGACGGCGCCGAACGTGCGGGTGTTGCCGGAGAAACTCGTGAGGCCGGCGGGGCTGTAGACCGTGTTTTCCGTGCGTGTGCCGCCAAAGGGATCGGCGTTCGGCAACAGCACGCTGCCGATGGCGCGGTTGGTCTCCTGCTGGTCGCGGCGGGCGCCCAACGTGACGACGAGCCGCTCTTCGAGGAAATTGCTCTGCATCACCGCCATCACCGTATCGGTGCGGTTGAACGTCCGTTGGGCGCCCCCGGAGCTGAGAAACTCGGGACGCACGCCGGGCGAGCTGATCGGCGTCAACCAGGGGTCATGGGCACCGCGCGCACCGCCGGGCGTGGTGAAATCGACATAGGTGCGGCGAATAATGACGTTGGCCGCGTTGGTGACCGGGAGGGTGTTGTCGCGCCCCGCGGTGTTATATTCGTTGTAGGCGACGTTGTAATATTCGTCGTCCGCCCGCTGCGCGAGAGCGGCGACCTGGTGCTGACCGAGCCACTGGCTGCGGCGGCGCAGGTCGAGTTCGTAGGAGAGCGTGGCGCGATAGTTGTCGGCCACACGGCGCTGGAGGCGGTAGCCGGCGTTGCCCTCGACGTAGAATTTCCCCGCAAACGGATTCGGCGCGAATGCGTTCGCGATCGGTTGGCCGGGCGGCGTCGCCCCGAGTGTGCCGGTGGGCAGGTAGGTGCCGGGCAGCTCGCGGTTGGCGTCGCCGCGGAGGCCGATGAGATTCCACGGGATCACGAAGTTGGAACGCCATAGGTCCTCCTGGCGGTTGTAGCCGAGCTCTATATTGATCGGGCCAACGCGCTGCTCGAGCAGCGCGGTGAAGAGGCCGTAGCGGTTGTTGGACGTGCTGCCGGGCCCGCCGAGATTGGCGCTTTCCGGCACCTGATCGAAGAGGGTGCTCGTCACCGTGCCGCCGCTGGTCGCGTTGGGCCCATTGAGCGTGTCGAAGAAGCGCACGCGCTGGGCCCCGGCGAGCGCGGGATTCGCATCGACCACGGCGTTGTCGCCGTAGCGATAGGCGTTGGGACTGACCTGCGGGGCGAAGCGCAGCTGGTTGGCGAACGTCGCCTGCGTGCCGGCGGGGGCGGGCGTGCCGAGCTCGAAGATCGGGCCGGTCGCAAGCGGTTTGCCGGCCCGGACCCAGGCATCGGAAAAATCGGAGACGGGAAACGGCATCGCCTGGTTTTGCCGGGTGTCCACGTATTCGTAGTTCGTGCGCAG
>CANHJG010000077.1 GCA_947461205.1 Opitutia bacterium | reverse complement strand
GTGCAGCGAATCCACCCGGGCAATGATCCCGTCGCCCTGCCAGTCGCGCAGCCACGAGGGCAATGGCGCCCGCCGCGCCTGCTCCGTGAACCGCACCGCCCACGAGTCGCTCTCCCGCATCCAGTCCCGCACGCCGTACAGCAGGTCGCGCCCATAACGGTTCGACGTCTCGATCAGCAGGGCGACTTTGAAGGTGGTTTTCACGGGAGCGCCGTTTTCCGGCGGTCATTGGGCCGCCCAGCCAGCCGCGCGCGTGTGAAAAATCAAAAGAAATGTAGGAATCTTTGTTACCTCTTCGGCGGCCCGATCCGCTACACTCCCTCGATTTCCTCCACCCTGTCCGCCCACCGACACCTCCTCCCATGGCCAAATCCCGCTCCTATTTCACCGGCATCCCGACCATCGCCTACGCCGGCCCCGGCGCCTCCAACGCCCTCGCCTTCCGCCATTACAACCCCGACGAGATTATCGAGGGGAAGACGATGTCGGAGCACCTGCGGTTCTCCATCGCCTACTGGCATTCCTTCCGCGGCACCGGCTCCGACCCCTTCGGTCCCGGCACCATCGTGCGCCCGTGGGAAAGCGGCAAGGACCCGGTTTCGGTCGCCAAGCTCCGCCTGGAGGCCGCCTTTGAGTTTCACCAGAAAATCCGCGCGCCGTTCTGGGCGTTCCATGACCGCGACATCGCCCCCGAGGGCCGCACGCTCGCGCAGTCGAACCAACATCTCGACGCCGTCGTCGCCCACGCCAAACAGCTCCAAAAGGCCACCGGCGTGAAACTCCTCTGGGGCACCGCCAACCTCTTCTCGAATCCCCGCTACATGTGCGGCGCCTCGACGAACCCCGACGCCCACGTGTTCGCGTATGCGGCGGCCCAAGTGAAAAAGGCCCTCGAGATCACCCAGGAACTTGGCGGCGAAAACTACGTGTTCTGGGGCGGCCGCGAGGGCTATGAGACGCTGCTCAATACCAACCTGAAACGCGAACAGGACCACCTCGCAGCGTTTCTCCATATGGCCGTCGACTACGCCAAGAGCATCGGCTTCAAGGGCCAGTTCCTCATCGAGCCCAAGCCGAAGGAGCCCACGAAACACCAATACGACTTCGACGTCGCCAGCGGCATCGCCTTCCTCCGCACCTACGGCCTCGAAAAATACTTCAAGTTCAACATCGAGACCAACCACGCCACCCTCGCCGGCCACACCTTTCAGCACGAAATCGAAGTCGCCGCTTCGCAGCAGATGCTCGGCTCGATCGACGCCAACTCCGGCGACCTCCTCCTCGGCTGGGACACCGACCAGTTCAACACCGACGTGAAGGAACTCACGCTCGCCATGACCTCGATCCTCCGGGCCGGCGGCCTCGGCACCGGCGGTTTCAACTTCGACGCCAAACTCCGCCGTCCGTCGATCGATCCGGCCGATCTCTTCCACGCGCACATCGGTGGCATGGACGCCTACGCCCTCGCCTTCAAACTCGCCCGGAAGATTCTCGCCGACGGCCAATTCGAGCGCTTCGTCGCTGACCGCTACGCCAGCTTCGACACCGGCTTCGGCCGGGACATCGAGACCGGCAAGGCCAACTTCAAGTCCCTCGAGAAACTCGTCCTCGGCAAGCTCGGCGAACCCACGCCCAAGTCCGGTAAACAGGAGTATCTCGAAAACCTCCTCAACACCTACCTGCACGGCTGAACCGGTCGTTCTCCGTCCGCGGAATCGTTCGACGTTCTCTCTTCTCTCGGCGCGGCCTCTCGGCCGCGCCTTTTTTTGCGCTTATTTCCCTTTCCGCACCGTCGGTCCTTCGACCCACCGCGCCGGCACCGTCGTCGTCGTCGGCCACGCGGGCACCCCGAGTTCGTTGCGCTGGAGCTGGGCGATGAGGAGTTCCACCGCCCGCGCCCCCAACTCCCGCGGCTGCTGGTCGAGCCCGGCGCACGGCCGCGTTTTGTAGAGCAGATTCAGGCTCACGAAGCCGTGGGTCTCCGGCACCTTCGCGCCGCAGCTTTCCATCCAGTCGATCACCTCCGTGAAATGACTCAGCACGACATCGGGTTTGTGCTTCCGAAACCACGCCGCGAACTCCTCCCGGTTCTTCGTCGGCGTCACGAGCATCGGCACGCGTTCGATCCCGGTCCGCGTTTCCTGAAACGACCGGAAGCCCGCACTGAAGCGGTGCTGCGTCCGCTCATCCCGGCCTGCTTCCACAAAAAAACCCGGCCGCCGATAGCCCCGCTCCGCGAGTTGCGCGAGCACCCCGATCATCGACCGGTAATGGTTGCAGCACACGCAGTGCAACGCCGGACGCTCGATGATGTAGTCGGTGTAAACTCCCGCGTAGTGCGACCAGTCGAGGCCCGACCAATCCGGCGCAAACCACGAGGGTAGCACGAGCACCCCGTGGATCCCCCGCGACTGCAAAATTCCGTCCAACCGCGGCAGCGTCATCTCCGCCGGATTCACCACAAATTCCTCAAGCTTGAATCCAAGTTCCCCCGCTCGTTCCCGTCCGCCCTGCAGCAATTGTTGGTGAAACACCCCGTGGGGATCCCGGCGCTGCGGCTCATAAATATCGACCGCCGCAAGCACACCCCGAAAGGTTCCGCCGCGCGAGCGCCGCAGCTCCGACATCACCGCCGCGGCCAGCGGATTCCGTTTGTAACCCGCCTCCTTCGCCGCCTTCCGAATCCGCGCCGCCGTCGCCGGGTCGACCCGCCCCTTGTCGCGCAACGCATCAGACACGGTGGTGTGCGAAAGCCCGAGGCTCCGGGCGAGTGAGCGAACGGTGGGGGCAGAAGCGGACTTCACAGCTGACTGTAAGGCAACGCCCCGGCGCGCGATGGCAAGCCCACGATTCATCCGTGCGCCTTGCACCCGCATCGCGGCGGTGCGTCTCTCTCCCGTGCGCTCCGCTTCCCCACCCGCCGTTCTCCGCCTTCGCGCCTTCCCGCGATTTCTCCTGCTCGGCTCGCTGCTGCTGCTGCTGGCCGGTTGCACCTCCATCGAAACCCGCAAGGTCGTCGACCTCGCCCCGTTCAGACACATCTACGTCGAACATCGCCTCACCGACGACCGCCGCCTCGACGAAACCATCGTGCAGGAACTCTCCCGCCTCGGCTACGTCGCCTCCCGCGGCCCGCTCACGATGCTGCCCGACGACGCCGACGCCGTGCTCACTTACGAGGACCGGTGGGAATGGGACTTCAAAACCTACCTCATCGAATTCAACGTCGTCGTGCGCACCGCGCGCACCAAAAAACAACTCGCCGCCGGCCGCTATTACCAGCCGACGCCCAATTCCAAGCCCCCCGCCGAGGTCGTCGGCAAAGTCCTCACGCCGCTCTTCGCGAAGCAGTCGCCGGCGGACACAAAAAAAACCGCGATCCGTTGATCGCGGGTGCGTTAAACGCCAATCCCTATTCTGGCTCCCACGGGGAGCCCGGAAATCAGGGCAGAATCACCGTGTCGACCACGTGGACGACCCCGTTGCTGCCGACGAGATCGGCGGCGACGACCTTGGCCCCGTTGACCGTTACGCCCGATTTGTCGGCCTTGAGCGTGAGTTTCTTGCCGTTGACCGACGGAGCCTCGCCCGTCTTCACGTCAGCAGCCATCACCTTCGCCGGGACGACATGGTAGGTGAGAACGGCAACGAGCTTGGCCTTGTTTTCCGGCTTGAGCAGCGACTCCACCGTGCCGGCGGGAAGCTTCGCGAAAGCGGCGTTGGTCGGCGCGAAAATCGTAAACGGGCCGGGGCCGCTCAGCGTCTCGACGAGTCCGGCGGCTTTCACGGCCGCGACGAGCGTGGTGTGATCCGGGGATCCGATGGCGATTTCGACGACGGTCTTGGCCGACGCCAGGGAAACGAGGCCGGTGCAGAGCGCGAGAGTGGCAAGCAGGGAACGAAGCTTCATGAGAACAAGTGAACGGACGATTGGGTTACAGACGGCCGGGTGGACAAAGTCCTCGGTCGACCAAGAGAAACGCGCAGATGCCCCCCCCTTGGATGCATCAATCAACGAAAAAGTCGCCGGGAAAGCGCCGCTGGTCCGCCGGCGGCGAGCGGGTCGACGAAAACTCGTCTTCCCCACACACCATGATGCACGGCTCCGCCGGTCACTTTGCCTTCAACGCAAACGCCACATACGCGTCCCCTGCGCCCGACTTCCCGCCGACGCGCCCGCCCCCGGTCGAGGTAATCACAACAAATTGCCGCCCACCCGCCTCATAGATCGCCGGCGCCGCCGTGCCCGCGAACGGCAGTTTCGCCGCCCACAATTCCGCTCCCGAATCGGCGTCAAACGCCCGCACTTTCTCATCCTCGGTTCCCGCCACGAACACCAGCCCGCCGGCCGTCACACTCGCTCCCCCGAGATTCTGCGAGCCGGTCTTCGGCACGCCTTGTTGGGTCAATTCCGCCAATTCGCCCAGCGGGACGCGCCACAACGCTTTGCCCGTGCTAAGGTCATAACAGTTCAGCAGACCCCACGGCGGCTTGATGCCCGGGTAGCCCTCGTGATCGACCAAGAACGCGAAGCCATTGAAGGTATAGTTGGGCCGACCGGACGCATCAGCGGGTTCCGCGGCCCGACGCGACGGCGGCTGGTTCCGTCGAAACAGATAGTCCATCAGGTCTTTCTTCTGCGCATCGTTGAGCAATAAATTCGGCGGCATCACCCCCCGCCCCGTCGCCAACAGCGCCAGCACCTCCGCATCCTTCGCGCGTGACTTCAGCCCAATCAAGGGCGGCACCATGCCCAGGCCCGCCCGGTTCGGCCCATGACACGACGCACAGTGCTCGCCATAAACTTTCTCGCCGGCCGAGGCCGGTTGCCGCGGATCGCGTTCCTGCTCGTCGTTGGCCATCACCGTGATTTTGGAAACCCAGCGGTTCGACGTCACGTAGAGCCGACCGGTGGGCACATCCACCGCCGAGCCCGACCACTCCGCCCCCCCGCGCGATCCAATGTAGAGCGTCGGCTTCCCTTCCTCGAACGGCGCAAAAAACCCGTAGTTGGACCGCGCAACGACACTCTCGACAAACGCCCGCGCCTCCGGCGTGCGGTCCGTGATGTCGGCCGGACTGAATTCACTGCGCGAAATCGGCTCCGGCCACTCCGGGTCCGGTTGATACTCCGCCGTGCGCTCGCCCGGCAATTTCGAGACCGGGGCCCGCCGCAGCCGCACGGGAAATACCGGCTTGCCACTGACGCGGTCCAGCACGAACAGGTGCCCCGACTTCCCCATACACGTGACCACATCGATGCGCTTCCCCTCGCGCGTGATCGTCACGAGGTTCGGCGGCGCGCACACGTCGAGATCCCAGATATCATGCCGCACATCCTGGAAATGCCAGAGGCGTTTCCCGGACAGCACATCCAGCGCGAGCACACAGTTGCTGAACAAATTGTCGCCCAGCCGCCGCACCCCCACCATGTCCGGCCGGGGCGCACCCAGCGCGACGAACGCCAGACCCCGCGCATCATCGATCGAAAGCCCGCTCCATCCGTTCGCCCCGGCCTGCGGCCCATCCCACGTCGCGGCCCCAAATTCTTCGCCGCGCGCCACCGAGTGAAACCGCCAGAGTTCGCGCCCACTCCGCACATCGATACCATAGACATCGCCCGACAGTCCCGTCGTCACGAATACGTGCTGATACACCGCACCCGCCGCGGTCGCTCCGGTGGCAATCGGCACGCGGCCCGCGCCGCCAAACTCCGCGACGGGCTCACCGCTCTTCGGATCAAGCGCATAGATCCAGTCGCCCGCGCCAAACAGCAATCGCCCCGGATGCGTGGCATCGCCCGGCCAAAACACCAATCCGCGCCGGGCCGGCGAATCCTGCAGACCATTGCGCAAGTCCGGAATTTTCCGACGCCATTTTTCCATCCCCGTCGCCGCGTCGACGGCCACGATCGCCCGTCCCGGCGTCGGCGCAAACATCACGCCCTCCACCACAATCGGGGTGCATTGCACGTTCGCCGCGCCGTCGCCGGAGCGAAACGTCCACGCCATCGCGAGTTCACCCACGTTCTCGCGCGTGATTTGCCGCAGCGCCGAATAGCGCCGCGCGCCGTTGTCCCCCTGCGACCGCGTCCACGCCGTAAACGTCGCGGCCGCCAGCTGCCCGGCCGTGGGCGTCAGCTCGTCGGGCGTCGCCGCCGGAATCGTGCGAAACTCCGGCAGCTGCGCCCGCGCCGCCGCGTCTTCCGTTTGCGCGGCCAGCCAGCTCGTCGACGCCACCAACCAAATAGCCACCTGTTTCATACCGGAGAGGATTGCTAGATTTTGGACGAAAAAAATACGCGCATTACCCGACGTCGCGTCTCATTGCCGTGATTTCAAAAACGCGAGCAAGTCGGCCAGTTCCTGTTTGGACAACACCGCCTCCATTCCCGGCGGCATCGGCGACAGCGTGCCCGGCTGGACCTCGGCGATGTCGGCCCGGGCGATCCGCTGCTCTGTCTCCGGCCCCGTCGCCAGCACCACTTCGTCCGCCGCGTCTTTGCGCATAATGCCACTATGCGTATCGCCGCTCTTCGTGGTGACCACAAACGGTTCGAAGCCGCGCACCAACGCGGCGCTCGGGTAAACCACCGCCTCCAACAGCTCGCGCTCACTGCGGATTTTCCCGATGTTCGTCAGGTCCGGCCCGAGCCGTCCGCCGCGATAACCGATCACATGGCACAACGTGCACGCCGTTTTCTCGCTGTTGAACACGGCCTGACCCCGGCGGATGTCGCCTCCCGTCACGCCGGCCATCAACGCGTCGACCCGCACCGTTTGCCGGGCCGCGTCGGCGTCGATCAGAGCGAGCAACCCCGCGCCCTGCTCTTGCACCGTCACGGGATATTTCTCAAACAACGGCCTGAGCACACCGGCCCGCACTCCGGGCAAACCCGGGGACACTTTCAGCGCCGCGACCAGTTTCAGGCCGAGCGCTTCAGTCGGAAATCGTTCAAAGGCCGGCAGGAGCTTCGGCGCTTCGAGGGCTCCGACGGTTTTCATGGTTTCGGCCAACGCCAATTGCTGCGCCGGCGTCAGCGGGGCCTTCGCCAACACCGTCGCGGCCGCACTCCGCACCCGCATCGGCTCCCGCGCTCCAAGGTGAGCCCGCAGGAAATTGAACAGGCTGTCCTCCACCGGTGCCAGCGCCCTCGGCGCCGCGAGCGCGAGCGCGTCCAACCGGACGTCCGCCGGTACCCCCGCCGCGCGCCCCAGCCGCACGAGCGCCGCAGACAGTTCCGCGTGCCCCGCCTTCGGCAGCGCTAGCCCCCGCACCGTCGTCACACTCTGCCGCACGAGCGCCGCGTCATCGCTCGAGAGCAAGGTCGCAAGCGTCGTGAGCCACCGCTCCGGGGCCTCCTTCAATCCGGCCGCCTCCATCGCGCCGAGTGCAATCCCTCGGGTCGCGACCGTCGCGCGCTCATCGCCCGCCGTCGTCGCCAGCACCGCTTGAATCGACGACGACGACGCGAGGCGCGCAAGTTGCTCCTGCAGTTCCGTCCGCTCGACTTCGCTGCGCACATCCCGCGCCAATTGCGTTTGGTAATGGTCCGCCAACGCCGCGCCCCACTCCGGATGGTGCCCCGCCACCCAACTCGCCGTCTGCCGCACCATCCCGTGCCCCCCCTCGAGCCAGCCGACCACGTCTGCCGCCTGCAAGCCACCGCCGGCCATCTGATCGAGGGCCACGAGCGCCGCGCGCACCACCCGCGGCGGCGCCCCGGGCTTGAGCTGCGCCCGCACTGCCGGCGCCCGGCCGATTTCGATCAGCGCGTAAATCAACGAATGCTCCAGCGCACGCTCCGCCGCGCCCTCCGGCGCACCGGTCCCGGTAAACTTGACCTCCCCGGTCCGCCCCACCGCCGCGAGCAACGGTCCGATCGCGCGCGCATCGCCGAGCCGCCCCAGCACCTCCGCCGCCATGCGCGCATGGGCCGCCTCCCCCCCCCCAAGAAATGAGATCAACCGCTCCAGCGCCCCCGCGTCGCGCCAGAGGCTCAACCCCTGCATCGCCGCCAGGACAACCGCCGCATCGTGGTCGTCCAACGCCGCCCGCACCGCCGTCCGCGACGCCCCGGTGTCGATTCGCACGAGCGTCCACACCCCATTCCGCCGCGCCATCGCCGACGGATTTTTCGCCGCAATTTCCCGCACCACCGCGACCGCGTCCGCGCCCCGCTGGCCGAGCAGATGCATCGCGCGCTCCTGCACGGCGGGACGCTCATCCGCGAGCAGGTTCGCCAACTCGCCCACGGCCATCGTCGCCCACGGCAATTTCCGCCCGCGCGCATCGGCCATTTTCGGTGCGCCGGTTTTCCGCACGCGATAGATCCCGCCCAGCACGTCGGGCTTGGCGAGCTGCGACGTGGGACAACAAATCTTATACCAACCGCCCGTATCGACCATCAGCAGACTGCCGTCGGCATCTTCCAAAACATCCGTCGGGTGAAAGTCCTGGCTGTCCGACGTCACAAAATCCATGTCCCTCGTCGTAAACGTCGCGCCGTCGGGCACCATCACGTGCCGCGAAACTTTCCGCAGGTTGAAGTAACACACAAAAAGATTATCCGCGTAGTCCGCACCAAACCCCCGCGAACGATACGCGAGCGACCCGCACGGCGCCGCTGCACCCATGTGCGTCATGATCGGCATCAGGTCGCCCGTGCGCGGATGACCCACCGTGGCGGAGTTCTCCTTGCCGTAGACGCCGCCGTACACCGAGTGAATCAGCCCGTCGCGTTTCCCCGCCGTGCCGATCTGGAAAAACGTCCCGCTCAACACGCGTTCGCCCGCCGCCGTAAACGCCACGCCCACCGGGTTGTCCATGCCGCCCGTCAGCACCGGCTCGAGCCCCGTGCCGTCCGGGCGCGCCCGAAAAATATGCGACGCGCGCGTCACGAGTTCGCGGCCGTTGCCCAGCGTGTGCCGCTGCTCGGCAAAGGCGCCCTTGGTCCAGTAGAACCACCCTTCCGGCCCGAGATAAGGCCCGTGCAGATCGTTCGCACACCCCGTCAGCGTCTTGCCGTCATACCAGATCTCGCGCCGGTCCGACACCCCATCGCCATTCGTATCAGTGAGCTTCCAGATGTGCGGCGGCGCCCCCACGTAGAGTGACCCTTCGTAAACCATCGCCCCCTGCGGAAACATCATGTTTTCCGCGAACACCGTCGACGTTTCGAAACGCCCGTCCCCGTCGCGATCTTCCAAGCGCACGACCCGATGGGGCTTAGCGGCAAACTGTTTGTCCGCCTTTTCGCTCAGCCCCGACGAATCCGTCACGTAGAGCCGCCCTTCGTCATCAAACGCGAGCGAGATCGGGCGGTTCACCGTCGGCGGCGCCGCGACGAGTTCAACCGTGAATCCCGCCGGCACCGTCAGCGTCTGCGTGGCAAATTTGAACGAGGCCGTCTGCGCTTCGGCCATCGTCATCGCGCCCGGCACCGACGCCAGCACGATCATGGTCCGGCAGGCACCACGCAACGAATCAGAGAGCAGGGGTATTCTCACCACCCGACGACGCCAGTGCAGCCCTCCGTCGCTGGCAACGCGCAAAAACAGTTTTCCTCCCATCTCGCCGCACTCTTGGCTTCGCGCCACCCGCCCAATCTGTCATCCCTCCTCTGCCCCACCCCATGCCCCGCCTGCCCCTCTCGTCGCCCGCTCCGCTCTCGCGTCGCGCCGCCCTCAAACTCACGGCGCGCCTGACCGCCGCCAGTATCGCCTTTCCCTCCGTCCTTCGCGCCGCCACCGCGCCCGCCTACCCCCACGGCGTCGTCCGCGGCGAACCCACCGCCGACAAAATCGGCGCCGAGGTCCTCGCCTCTGGCGGCAACGCCGTCGATGCCCTCGTCGCCGCCGCCCTCGCCGCCGCCGTCTGTTCACCCGCCATGACCGGCATCGGCGGCTACGGCGCCGCGATCATGATCGCGTCCGCCGACGGAAAAAAGGTCGTCGCCATCGACGCCAACTCCACCGCCCCTGCCGCCGCTCGCCCCGCCATGTTTCCCGTCGACGCCAAGGGCAACGTCCCCGGTCGCGTCAACGAGGTCGGCTGGCTCGCCGCGGGCGTCCCCGGCATCCTCGCCGGCCTCCAGCTCGCCCTCGACCGCCACGGCACGCGCTCCTTCCGCGACTCGGTCCAGCCCGCGATCGCCCTCGCCCGCGACGGCTTCCCGCTCACCGCCGCCGTCGCCACCACGATGCGCAACCTCACCCCCACGTTCCGCACCCACGCCGGCGGCCGCGCCCTCTTTCTGCCGAACGGCACCACCCCCGCCGCGGGCGCCCTTTTCCGCAACCTCGATCTCGCCGCCCTCCTCACAACGCTCGCGCAACGCAACTCCGTCGACTCGTTCTACCGCGGCGACCTCGCCCAACGCATCGCCGACGACTTCGCCAAAAACGCCGGCCTCGTCACCGCCGCCGACCTCGCCGCCTACCGCGCCCACGAAGTCGCGCCGCTCCGTTTCTCGTGGCTCGGCAGCGAAATCTGCACCGCCCCGCTCACCGCCGGCGGCTTCACGATGCTCCAGTGCCTCACCACGCTGCGCGCGCTCGACTGGCACCGGCAACCCGCGGGGCTCGCCCGCACCCACGCCTACCTCGAAGCCCTCCGCCTCGCGTGGAGCGACCGCCTCGCCCTGCTCGGCGATCCGGCCGCCTCTCCGATCCCGCAGGAAAAACTCCTCTCCGCCGCCTACGCCCACGACTGCGCCGACCGCATCCGCCACGCGGTCAAGACCGGGACCCTCCTCCCGCAGTCCGCCACCCCCCGCCCCCACGGCGGCACGATCAACCTCAGTGTCGTCGACCGCGAGGGCAACCTGGCCGCGATCACCCTCACGCACGGCAACGGCTTCGGCGCCGGCGTGACCGTCGACGGCCTCGGCCTTACGCTCGGCCACGGCATGTCGCGCTTCGAACCGAAACCCGGCCACCCCAACGCCCCCGGCCCCGGCAAACGTCCGCTCCACAACATGTGTCCGAGCATCGTCCTGCGCGACGGTCGCCCCGTCCTCGCCGTCGGCGGGCGGGGCGGACGGAAAATTCCGAACGCCGTCCTCGAAACGCTCACCCAATTCGTCGCGCTCGACCGCCCGCTCGAAGCCGCCGTCGCCGCCCCACGCCCCCACACCGAAGGCACCTCCGCCATCGAGCTGGAGGCGGCTTGGCCCGCCGCGGAACTCGCCGCGCTTCCCTCGCTGGGCTACAAAGTGAAGTCGGCCGTAAGCGCCACCGTGAGCGCCGTCTCCTTCGATCCCCGCTCCGGCGAATCCCGCGCCGCGCTGCGCTAAACGGTCCCGCGCCCGGCTCCTATTTCTTCGCCGGCGCCACGATCGCCTCCGTCGAAATGTCCGCCCCCACGCCGCGCAGATGGCGGTCGAAAAATTGGCGCGCACGCCGATTCGCCTCCGCATTTTGAAAACCGTGACCAAAGCCCTGCATCGGAATCAGCGTGTGCGGCACACCGCTGCGCTTCATCGCCGCGTCGAGTTCCAAAGCCTGCACGTAGGGCACCAGCTCGTCGCTCGTCCCGTGCGCGGTGAAAACGGGCGCGTGCCCCGCCGTGATGCGGTTCACCGGCGAAGCCTCCCGCGCCAGCTCCGCCTTCTCCCCTAGCGTCCCGCCGAACAGCACCGTCAGCCGCCCCGCGAGCGCCGCCGCCTGGGCCGGACCCGCGCGGGCCGTCGCCGGCTCCGCGAGAAAATTGATGCGGCCGAAAAAATTCCCGACCGCCGCGACGCGACTGCTCTCCGCCAAATGCGGTCCCACGGCCCCCTCCAGCTCGGCCGTGGCTTCACTCGCGCCCAAAAGCAGCGCCAGCGTCGCCCCGGCCGAATTGCCCACGACCCCGATTCGCCCCGCGTCGAGTCCGAGGCGCGCCGCATGGGCGTGCAGCCATCGCAACGCCGCTTTGCAGTCGTGGATCTGCGCCGGCCAAGGGGCCTCTCCGGCCAGGCGATAGCCCACCGCAACGCCCGCGTAGAGCCCGCTCGCCACGTAGGGCTCCACCCAGGACTGGCCCGCCGACTTGTTGCCGTTCTGCCAGCCGCCGCCGTGGATGAACACCACGACGGGCAGCCGGCCCCCGGGCACGCGCTCCTTCGGCAGGTAGAGGTCCAACGTCTGCCGCGGGTTCCCGTTGTCCGCATAGGCAACATTCCGCCGCACCTCGACCCCTGGCGGCTTCGCGGCCGGTTCGGCCGCCGTTGCCCGCGCCAGCATGATTCCGCCCAGCGCCGCCAGCACCCGCCCGCATCCGGCCCCCCACGCACGCCACCTCGGTCCGGCAAATCGTCCACGGGTCGTCGGGGGCAGGATGCGCATCGCTCTCCTGTCGCGCCCGACCGCGCCCTTGTCAAGCGAGCCGCCCCGGCGGCGCGACCCTCGCTCGCCCACCCTGCCCGCGCGCGACCGCCCTTGCTTCGCCGTCTCCCGCTCCCCACCGTCGCGTTTGTTCTCGATTACCAGTCACCCCACCCCACCCCCATGTTTCAACTTCTGCGACGCAGACGTTTTTCCACCCCTGCGCCGATCACACGCACCGTCACCGGATTTCTCGCGCTGTTTCTCGGATCGTTACCCTGCCCGGCCGACACGCCGCAATCCGGCCCCGGCTCCCTCACCGGTATCGTGGCCTTCGCCGCCAAAGGCGAAGTCCTCGAGCGCGCCCGTATCACCATCGAGGGCACCGCGCTGGCCACGCTCACCGACTCGCTGGGCCACTACACGTTTCCCGCCGTGCCCGTCGGCGCGGTTCGCGTGCGGGTTTTCTACACCGGGCTCGCTCCGGAAACCGCGACGGTGGTCATCACCGCCGGCCAGCCCGCCCGGCACGACTTCACTCTGCGCCCGCTCGGCGAGGACCCGGCCTCGGGCCGCAGCCCGGTGAAACTGGATCAGTTTGTCGTCGCCTCCTCTCGCGACATGGATGGCGCCGCGATTGCCATCAACGATCAGCGCTTCGCCTCCGATATGCGCAAGGTCATCGCCGCGGACGAATTTGGCACGACCGCCGATGGCAGTGTCGGCGAGCTCCTCAAGTCCGTGCCGGGCGTATCCGTCGCGTGGGTCGGCGGCGAGGCGATGAATATCCAGCTCAGCGGCGCACCGGCCGACTACACTCCGGTCACCGTCAATGGCTTCGATCAGGCGAGCGCGCAGGCCAACACCGCGCGCAATATGCAAATGACGAATGTCGCCACCAACAACCTCGCCCGCATCGAGGTCCGTTTCTCCCCCACCCCCGAATCACCGGGCATGGCTCTCGCCGGCTCGATCAACCTGGTCCCCCGCAGCGCCTTTGACCGCTCCCGGCCACTCCTCAACGCCAGCGCCTACTTTCTGCTGCGTGACGACGTGCGCGACCTTCACCCCAGCCCCGGCCCCGGGAGCGGTACCACGCGCAAAGTAAATCCCGGTTTTGAATTTTCCTACGTGAAACCCGTCAACGCCCGTTTCGGCTTCACCCTCTCCGGCGGCTCCTCGACCCAGTATCAACCGTCGACGTTTGTGCAGACGACGTGGCGCGGCGCCGCTGCCGCCACCAATGGCGGTTTCCTGCCCGCTACCACCCCCGACAAACCGTATCTCAGCGACTTCCTCTTCCGCGACTTCCCCCGCCAAACTCGCCGCACCTCGGTCGGCGCCACCGTCGACTATAAACTCAGTGCGGCCGACCGCCTTTCCTTTTCCATGCAGGGTGCGTCCTTCGCCGGCGATTACAGCAGCCGCGACCTCACCTTCAGCGTCAACCGCGTGCTCGTTGGAAATTTCGGGCCGACCTACACCCACGGATTCGCCGGAGGCGGGAGCGTCACCATGGCCAATGCCGATCGCGACCAAGACTCCGCCAACCTGAGCGCGAGCCTCGTCTACCGCCACGCCGGTCCCCTCTGGAAAATAGAAGCCGGTGCCGGCGACTCCCGCGCCCGCAGCATCTCCAGCAATCTTTCCCGCGGCTATTTCGGCGGCGTATCGGCCCAACGCTCCGGCGTCACCGTCTCGTTCGAAGACATCGGCCCGTTTCGTCCGGGCCGCATCACCGTGACCGACGGAGCGACCGGTGCTCCCGTCGATCCCTATGCTCTCTCCAGTTATACGCTCACCAGCGGCAGTGGAAATTCCCAATACGGCCGCCGCCTCGACGACGTCACTCACGACACCAAACGCAGTGCCTACGCCAACCTCGCCCGCGATTTCGCGTGGCGCGTTCCCGTCGCCTTGAAGGCCGGCCTCGATCTGCGTCAAGGCTCGCGCGACCGCGTCGGCGGGTCCGCCGTTTACACGTTTGTCGGCGCCGACGGCCGCGCCACCACCGCCCCCACCGGCACCAGCGACGACAGCGCCGCCGTCGTCCTCGATCCCGAATTTTCCCGTCGCCCCGGCGTCTTCGGCTTTCCGTCCACGCAGCGCATCAGCAACCAAAAACTCTGGGAGCTTTATCAGGCCAAGCCCGCCTATTTCACGCAAAACGAAAACAACGCCTATCGCTCCAGTGTCGGCTTGTCCAAATACGCCGAAGAGATCACCCGCTCCGCTTACCTGCGCGGCGACATTCAGTTTTTAGAAAACCGCCTCAAACTCACCGGCGGACTCCGGGCCGAGCAGACGAACATCCTCGCCGACGGCCCGCGCGAAGACCCCACGCTCAATTTCCAGCGCGACGCCAGCGGCCGCCCAATGCTCGGCGCCAACGGCCGGCCGCTCCCCATCTCCACCACCGCGCTCGACATCTCCAAGCGCACCTATCTCGCGCGCGGCGCCCACGTGGAAAAAGAATACCTGCGCCTCTTCCCCAGCCTGAATGCGAGCTACCACCTCCGCGAAAATCTCCTCGCCCGCGCCGCCTATTACCACTCCGTCGGCCGGCCCAACTACAACCAATACGCCGGCGGCGTCACCCTGCCCGACCTCTCCGCTCCGCCGGGCCCGACAAATTTCATCTCCCTCAGCAACACCGCGATCAAGGTCTGGAGTGCACGCACCGGCAAACTCGGCCTCGAATATTATTTCGAAGGCATCGGCCTGATCTCAGTCGGCGCGTATCGCCGGCAATTCGAAAACTTCTTCGGGAACACCACGCTCGCGAGCACGCCCGAATTCCTCGCCATCCACGGCCTCGATGCCGCTGAGTACGGGCTATTCGATGTCCGCACCCAATACAATGTGCCCGGCACCGTGCACATGGATGGCGTCGACCTTCAATACCGCCAGGCCCTCACCTTTCTCCCCCCGTGGGCGCGGGGCTTCCAGGTCTTCGCCAGCGCCGTCTCGCAGCGCATCACCGGCGCCGAGGCCGACAATTTTTCCGGCATGATCCCGCGCACCGCCAGCGCCGGCATTTCTCTCACGCGCGCAAAATTCAACCTCCGTCTCAACTGGACCTTCCAAAGCCGCCGGCAGCTCGCCGCCATCACCGGCGGCAGCGTCGGCCCCGACACCTTCACCTTCGCCACCCCGCGTCGCCTCATCGACGCCACCGGCGAATATCACCTCACGAAAAAACTCTCACTGTTCGGCAACATCCGCAATCTGACCGACGAACCCGAGGACTTCGAACGCCGTGGTCCGCTCACGCCCGCCTACGCCAAGTTCCGCCAGAGCGACCGCTACGGCGCGCTCTGGATTTTTGGCCTCCGGGGAAATTTTTAGCCCCATGTCCTCTTTCCCGCTCGCCCGACTGGCCCTCCTTGCTGTTTTCCCCGGGGGCTTTGGCCTCGCTCAGCTCCACGGCGCCGCACCGCCCGCCTCCCTTCCGCCTCTCGAAACCGCCCTCGCCTCCAAACTCGACCTCTGGGGCGAAGCCGCGATGGCCCAGCCCAACGGCGCCAGCTACGCCTTCTTCGCCCCGCTCCTACCACCGCCCCGCTACGTCAACGCCGACTTCCGCTACTACCCCATCGTCCTCAGCGCGCCGAACTCGCCCGTCAAGGCGCGCCTCATTTCCAACGGCAGCGGCGTCAACCTCCGCGGCGGCACGCGCAGCTGGCACGACAACGGCACCCCCTTCACTTTCCGCGTCGGCCCCGACGAATTGATGTTCGGCACCTTCCGCGACCGCACCGGCGAGCCGACCCTCGCCGAGGGTTGGTTGCCCATCGCCGAAATCCGCTACCGCCACACTTCCCCGGTCCAATCCGAGGGCGCCGTCCCGCTCACGCAGACGCGCGCGCAACGTCCCGCCGAGATCTACCGGCTCGAGGCCTTCGCCAGCACCGATCCGGCCCTCGCCGCGCACGGCGTGACGTTCGTCAAATTCGACCTCGCGCAGGGCGCCGCCGGCACTATCACCATCACCGTCGACGACCGCACACCGGTCACGTTCGCCGACGGCAAACTCACCAACGAAAAGGGCGAACTCCTCGCCGTGTTCGACGCCGCGTGGAAATGGGAACGCCAGCGCGCCACCGCGAAACTCACCGCCGCGCGGGGCGCCACCTTCGCCCTCGCGACTAAACCTCTCCCCGCCTCCGTCGCGCTCGCTCCCGACTACGCCGCGCACCGCGCCACCTGCGTCGCCACCTGGCGCCCGCTCCTCGCCGCCGGCATGCACGTCGTCACCCCCGAACCCCTCGTCAACGACGCCTGGCGCCACCTCGTCGTCCAAAATTTCGAGCTCATCTCCGGCCACCGCATGCATTATAGCGCCGGCAACCAATACAACCAGCTCTACGAGGCCGAGGGCAGCGACGCCGCGCTGGCCCTCATGACGTGGGGCTACGCCCACGACACCCGCCGCCTCCTCGAACCGTTGCTGGACTTCACGCGCAAGGGCCTCGAGCAACACCAGGCCGGTTTCAAACTCGCCGACGTCTGCCGCTACTACTGGCAGACGCGCGACGCCGAGACCGTGCGCGCGCTCCGCCCGCGCTGGGAAAAAGCCGCGCGCCTCCTCGTCGAGACCCGCACCGGCCCACACGGACTTTTCCCGCCCGAGCGCTACGCCGGCGACATCAGCACCCCCGCCCAATCCGTCAACGTCAACGCCAACGCCTGGCGCGCCCTCCGCGATTTGAGCGCCGTGCTCGCCGAAATCGGCGAAACGTCCGAGGCCGCGCGCTACGCCGCCGTCGCCCGCGAAATCCGCCCAACCGTCCTCGCCGCAATCGCCCACAGCGCCCGCCGCGAAACCACCCCGCCCTTCGTGCCCATCGCCCTGCACAGCGACGAGCCCGCCCACGATCCCCTCATCCGCAGCCGCATCGGCAGCTACTGGAACATCATTATTGGCTACACCATCGGCAGCGGGATCTTTCCGCCCGGCAGCGCCGAAGAAACCTGGATACCGCGCTACCAGGAACAACACGGCGGAATTTTCATGGGCATGGTTCGCTCCGGCGGCGACGAGTTCAATTTCTGGACCGGCTCCGAACGCGTGAACCCGCTCTACGGCACGCGCTACACCCTCGACACCCTGCGCCGCGACGATCCCGAGCGCGCCCTCGTCAGTTTCTACGGCATGCTCGCGCAGGGTTTCACGCGCAACACCTTCATCAGCGGCGAGGGTGCGGCGCTCACGCCCGTCGACGTCGACGGCCGGATTTTCTATTGCCCGCCCAACAGCGCCGCCAACGCCCACTTCCTCTCAATGCTCCGCGCGATGCTCGTGCAAGACCCCGACCTCGACGACGACGGCCGCCCCGAGACGCTGCGCCTCTGCTTCGCGACGCCGAAACGCTGGCTGGCCGACGGCCAAGCGATCACCGTCGAACGCGCCCCCACCGCCTTCGGCGAAGTCTCGGTCACGCTTACGTCGCACCTCGCCGCCGGCGAAATCCGCGCCGAAGTCGCCCTCCCCGCGCGCCAAACCCCCACGCGCACGCTCCTCCGCGCCCGCGTCCCCGACGGCTGGCGCATTACGAAGTGCCTCACCCCCACCGGCGAACTCCCCACCGACCCCCAAGGCACCGTCGACCTCACCGCGCTCCGCGGCCAAGTGTCACTTCGCTTCCAGGTCGTGCGCACCACCGCACCCTAGCGTCGCGCGGCGTAACTGCAGTCCACCAGGCCCCAGCCACTCCGCCGGGTGCGGCAGGCCACGATCTGATCCGTCAAGGCCCCAACTGCGCCGCAGCCCCACGCGGCATCCACCGGCAAGCAGCGCGCGCGTTTCGCCAGAAACAGCTCTCCGCCGTCCCGCGTTCTTTGTTCGCGAAGTCGTCGGCCACGATCCGATGCACGGTCGCCTGAGCCGTCGGGGCGGGGAGGGGCTGCTGCCCCTCCCCGAGACCTTTGGTTTCCTTCGGCGGACGACCGATACGGACGACCGATACGCCAGATCGAGAATCCACCGGTTGTCGCCGACCCACTCGCTTGCCTCGATGACCCCGGTTCCAATGACATTCAAATCGGCCTACTAATCTCTGAAATCCCGCGGCAACCTCGGCCGATAAAGCACCTCGTCCGTGCGCGGTGGCCACGGCACACCCGGTTCGCGCGTCGGGTCGTAAACGTGCGCATGCGGAACGATGATGGGGCGTGGTGCTCGCTGGGCGCTGCGGCAACCGCCCGGCCGGCGCGCACGAAAGCGGCGGTCGTGGAGACCAGGAAATCGCGGCGGGTCATCGGGGTAATACGCCGTGGGTAATGGTCCGAAGTTTGCCGCCGTCGATCGCCCCTCCGCAAATCCTGATTTGCACACGATCCGACATCAAAGAATCCCCCTCACGAAAACCGACTGGCTTCCACCGCCACAGGGCCCTTAGATCGGCCCTCTCGCCCCCCCATGAACCTCCGCTTCGTTTCGCTTCACCCCTTCCGTCTGGCACTCGCGGCCCTCTGTGCCGTCCTCGTCGCCGTATCCGCCCACGCGCAGACCAAAATCAAAGTCCTCATCGTCGACGGCCAGAATAACCACCAGTGGCCCATCACCAGTCCGATGCTGAAACAGCTCCTCGAGACCACCGGTCGGTTTAGCGTCGATGTGACCACCGCGCCCCCGGCGGCCCCCGCCGCCCCCAGAATGGCCAAGGAGGCCACGCCCGCCCAAAAAACCGCCCACGCCGAGAACCTTACCCAACACGCCGCCAAGGTCGCCGCACACAAGGCCGCCGCGCCCGCGCTCTGGGCCCAGTGGCGCCCGAATTTTTCCGCCTACGCCGTCGTCGTCTCCAATTATAACGGCGAGCGCTGGCCCGCCGAAGTCGACGCCGCGTTTCTCTCGTTCGTCAAGAACGGCGGCGGCTTCGTCTCCTATCACGCGGCCAACAATGCCTTCGCCGACTGGCCCGAGTATAACGCGATGATCGGTCTCGGCGGCTGGGGCGGGCGCAACGAAAAATCCGGCCCCTATCTGCGCCTGCGCCAAACGGTCTGGACCAAAGATCCGACCCCCGGACCCGGCGGCGGCCACGGCCCCCAACACGAATTCCTGATCGAGTCCCACGTGCCCGACCACCCGATCCTCCGCGGCCTCCCCGCCCAATGGATGCACGCCAAGGACGAACTCTACCACGGCCTCCGCGGGCCCGCCGATAACGTCACCGTGCTCGCCTCCGCCCTCTCGGACAAAACCAAAGAACAGGAGCCCATGCTCATGGTCATCCCCTACGGCAAGGGGCGCGTCTTCCACACCGCCCTTGGCCACTACGTCGACGCCGTGAACGGCCTCGGCTTCCAAGTCACCCTCGCCCGCGGCACCGAGTGGGCCGCCACCGGTCAGGTCACCCTCCCCGGACCCAAAGCCACCGAACTTCCGGCCGACCGCGCCGGTCTGCGCGCGCTCCGTGCGCCCTGAACCTTCCGCGCCGCACGTCGCGTCGCCTCCACGCAAAAGCCACCACCCCCGGCTCAGCCGCGCCGTTTAACCCCGAGCACGGGCCCGCGGACCTGCACGGGAACCTTGCGCTCGGGCAGGAATCCTCCGCCCATCGGTGTCTCTGACGGGGGACGGAATCATGGGAGGCCCCCCCGGTCGTTGGATCTGCGAGACGGGAGCGTGCAATCGCATGGTTTCGCCCGGCCTGCCGGGCCGACCCGCGCCAAGGATCAGACGATCGGTATCGAATGACCGAATCCCCCCGTTCCCTCATGCTTTCCCGACAGGTCACCCGAGTCTGTCCCGCCTGTTCCGGCCCCCAGAGACAATCCAGACGCCGACAGCCCGCTCCAGCCCCGCAAACCGGGTCAAAACCACCGCGCAAAGGGTTGATTCCGCAAAAATCATTGTTTTTCCGACCAACTCAAAAAAAATATCCGACGAATATCCGTCTGAGACCATGAACGGAATCTGTTCAAAAAATCGGAATTTAGGCCATATTCCCTCGGTTTTGGCCCAGAAATCGCCGTTTTCTGCCAAAATCGCCCAATCGGCCGTTTCGAGCGGAATTGAAAGGTTGCGTGCGCCGTTCCTTTTCTTTTGAACGTCGCCTCTCAATAAACCACTAACGGTTCCAGCCAGCTTCCAACTCAACCAAGGCTTCTTTTGGACCTAAAACAAATCAAACAAATCATCGACCTTATGAAGCGCTCGGAACTGACCGAGTTCGCGGTCGAAGAAGAGGGCTTCAAGCTCAAGATCCGACGGGGCGCTAACGGATTCCCCGTGGTCTCGACCGGACGGGGATCCAGTTCGCCCTTCCCGGGCATGGACACAAATCCGCCGATGCAGCTGTCCGCCGCGTCCGCCACGACGCCTCCCATCCAGGTCTCTCCGACCGCCTTGCAAGACGAGGCAGGGGTGGCTTACATCAAGTCGCCGATGGTGGGGACATTCTATCGCGCCGCATCGCCGGAGAGTAAACCGTTCGCAGACTCCGGCCTGAAAGTCGTCGAAAGCTCCGTGGTCTGTATCATTGAGGCGATGAAAATTATGAATGAAATTCAGGCGGAGGCCAAAGGCACCATCCTTGAGGTCCTCGTCGAAAACGGCCAACCCGTCGAATACGGCCAGCGCCTCTTCAAGATCAAACAGGGCTAACCCCCACTCTCAAACCACCCATCCCGCCGCAACCGCCGCACACGCTCTGCGTCCGGCGCGAGCGATCATAGGGAGGGTGGTTTCTCGTTTACCGACATGATCCAAAAAATCCTCATCGCCAACCGCGGTGAAATCGCCCTTCGCATCGTCCGCGCCTGCCGCGAACTCGGCATCAAGACACTCGCGGTCTACTCCGAAGCCGACGTCCAGTCGCTCCACGTCCAACTTGCTGACGAAGCGATTTGTATCGGTGGCCCGAAGAGCGCCGATAGCTACCTCCGCGCCGACCGCATCATCAGCGCGGCCGAAATCGCCGATGTAGATGCGATTCATCCTGGCTACGGCTTTCTGTCCGAAAACGCGAAATTCGCCGAGCAATGCGAATCCTGCAACATCAAGTTTATCGGGCCTAAATCAAAGTCCATCAAAATGATGGGCGATAAGTCCATCGCCAAAGAGACCGTGCGAAAAGCCGGAGTCCCGTTGGTCCCAGGCTCCGACGGCCCGGTCACGACCGAAAACGAGGCGGTCAGGGTCGCCCGCAAGATTGGCTATCCTGTCATCATTAAAGCCGTCGCCGGCGGCGGCGGTCGCGGCATGCGCATCGCCCATAACGATATCTCGGTCGCCAAAGAGTATCATGTCGCCTCCAACGAGGCCGAAAAAGCGTTCGGCAACGGTTCGGTTTACATCGAACACTACGTCGAAAAACCGCGCCATATCGAATTCCAAATCCTCGGCGACAGTCACGGCAAGATCGTCCACCTCGGTGAGCGCGACTGTTCGGTCCAGCGCCGCCACCAAAAGCTCATCGAAGAGTCTCCTTCTCCGTTTCTTACGTCGGATCTTCGCAAGAAAATGGGCAGACATGCCATCAAGGCAGCCGAGGCCGCCGCCTACGAGGGCGCAGGTACCATCGAGTTTCTCGTCGATGCAAAGGGCAATTACTTCTTCATCGAGATGAACACCCGCATTCAGGTCGAGCACCCGGTCACGGAGGAGGTGACAGGCATCGACTTGATCAAGCAGCAGATCCACATCGCAAATGGCGAGAAACTCGCTTTCGACCAAGGGGATATCAAATTCGAGAAACACGCCATCGAGTGCCGGATAAACGCCGAAGACCCGGCGCGCAACTTCGCCCCCTCTCCCGGCACGATCGGCCTCTACTATGCCCCGGGAGGCCATGGTGTGCGGGTCGATTCGCATGCCTACAGCGGCTACACGATCCCGCCTTACTACGATTCCATGATCGGCAAGCTCATCACCTACGGCGAAACCCGCAAGGTCGCGCTTGAGCGCATGTACCGCGCTCTCAGCGAATATCTTATTCGTGGAATTAAGACCACGATTCCGCTCCATAAAGCCGTCATGGCTGACCCGGTCTTCATTGAGGGAAAGGCGACGACCGCTTATCTGGAGGATTTTATGAGCCGCACCCCCACGGACCTGTTTTCCTGAAAAAACCAGCCGACGACCTGGCTCATGATCGTCCCCCTGAGGCCCCTTCGCTCACGACAAAAAAGGCCCGCGTTTCTGCGGGCCTTTTCGTTGTCTGTCTCGACCCAGTGAGTCGGGACATCCCCGACGTCGTTCGGCGTGCAGGGTGGATGGCAGCATCGCGATGGGCTTCAGGGATGGGTGGATTGGCCAGGGTGGACGCTGAAGAGCTTACCGCAGGCGCCGGCCCGCCTGCGAAGGAACGGTACAGGACTCATCGCTGGGTCGCTTGGAGAGTCCCGCCGGTTGACCGGCGGCCGCGACGGGATTGTTTTGGTCGCCCGCGCGCGCCAATGTGCCGCCGCAATGAAAACTTACCTCACCTACGGTTTCGCCATGGCGTTCGGCGGCGCGCTGGTCGTGCTCGCGCTGTACTTCCTCGGCATGCACGACAGTGCGGATAAATTCGATACAGCCCAGTGGATCCAGACGTGCCTCGGGCTCGCCATCGGCATCGCGGGCATTGTGCTGGGCACGCAGGCCCGCCGGACCGGGGTGCCCGCCGGCGAACCGTTCGGCTATGGCTCGGCGCTCGGGGCCGGCGTGATGATCACCCTCGTTGCGGCCCTCCTCGGACTGATTACCAACTACCTCTACGGCGCGGTCATCAATCCGCAATTCACGGACGTGATGATGCAAGCGCAGGCCGACAAACTCGCCGCCACGGGCGTGCCGTCCGACAAAATCGAACAGATTCAAAAAATGACGGCGGTCATGATGAAGCCCCCGGTATTGGCCGTGGTGGGGTTCATGTCGGGCATGCTGTTCGGAACGATCATCTCGCTTGTCACCGCGGCGTTCCTCCAGCGGCCGGCCGCTGAAAATCCCGCCGACGCCCCACCGACGCTCTCCTGAAGCGGGGACTCAAAAATACATCGGCGGGCGCACCGCCGGCGCGGGCGGTTGCGGCGGAAGCGCGATGCCCTGGCCGCGGGGACGCATGATTTTCGTTTCGGCGCCCTCGAAATCACCGTCGTTCCTAAAATTGAACTGCTTCATGTCCTCAAGTTTCTCGAGCCGTGCACGCAGCCCGTCCGGGAGATCCTTGCGTTCCGCCGGTGGATTGACCGGGCCCGCGAAGAGCTGCTCGCCTTTCGGGTCCTTCGCGCGGAGATGATTCTTGCCGTCGCGCAGCGTCAGCTCGAGCGAACCTTGGTCGTCTTCGGAGACGACCCGGCTGTTCCCCGTGTTGACCGTGACGCTGATGGTGCGGTCCCCCGGCCCCTCGGGACGAATGATCGTGATGCGGCGCTGGCCGGGTGCATTGGCCCCGTCGATCAACGAGAGCACGCGGTTGACCTCTTCCCGGTTGCCGTGCGCATCACGGGGGAGGACTTGGACGTCAAAATTCCCCGATCCCCCGCCGTGGCGGAAAACGGAATTTTGCCCGCCGAACGCCATGCCGCCCGGGCCGGGCTGGGGAGGGTTGAACATCATCGACGTCATCTTCGGCCCGTCGTGCTTCGCCCGTTTCACCTTGGCGGTCGCCTGTTTGCCGGCCCGCAGGAACGACCGCGTAAAGCACGTTCTCGGCGGAGACAGGTTTAAACACCACCTCGGTCGCAGTCGTCGACACGGACGCATCCGCTGCGACCAGGCCTTGGTTCGGCGCAATCGGCGGCCGGCGGGTATTGACGACCCAAGCCACCGCGAGCGCCGCCGCGATGGGCAGCGCCCCCGCCCAGACCCACCAGGCCCGCCCCCGGCGCACGGCCGAGGCACGGCGCGCGGCCGCGGCCGGCGCGAGTTCGGCGTCAAGCCGCAGGAGCAGTTCGCGCGAAGGACCGGCCGGTCGCAGGCGCTTCAGTTCGGCTTCCAGTTTAAAAAGTTCGTCATCCATGGCAGTCGGCTGCAGTCAGTTCGCGGCGCAGGGCGGCGAGCGCATAACGATAGCGCGAAGCCGCGGTGTTGGGCGGAAGGTCGAGTTGCTCCGCGACCTGATCGAACGTGAGGTCGCCCCAGATCTTGAGCCCGAGCACCTCGCGCTGTTCATCGGGCAGTTCCCGGAGCGCAGTCTCGATCGCTTCGCGCCGATCGGCGCCTTCCCGCGGAGTCTCGAAGATCGGCGCCGGGGCCTCGCGCCCCCCGTCGGCCCATCACTCGCGGGCCGTGCGCCGCGTTTCGCCCCGGCCCAGATCGATCGCCGCGCGCCGCACCGACGTGACCAGGAGCGCCATCGGTTCACCCGGCAAAGGTCGTTGGTGCCGCCAAAACCGCACGAAGGCTTCCTGCACAACGTCCTCGGCATCTGCCGCTGAAGGGGTCCATTACCGAGCGTAAACCAGCAGTTTCGGGCCGTAACGCTGAAACCATGATTTCCAAGAGTCATCGTGGGGGGCATCCTCCATGAGTGCGG
>CANHJG010000076.1 GCA_947461205.1 Opitutia bacterium | reverse complement strand
TCGTGATCATCCGCATGCGGCAAAGCGACCCGGACGTGAAAACCATCCGGCGCGGCCCGTGAGGTCCGCCCCCGCAAGAATTTTGCGTTGGCGAGTTGCACGGTGGCCGCGGGACACTATCGTCCCGCGAGCACTATGAAATCTGAACACCCCTCAGATCTCCGACCCCGGACCCGCAACGGCTGGGGCTCGTCCGGCCCGCTCATCGCGGCTATCGCGGGCGTCGCGCTCTTCGCCACCGGCTGCGTGAATTCTTACGAGCTAAAAGTCGATTCCCTCGCGAAGCCCAAAGCCGAGGAGGCGGTCTCCTACAAGATCGTCAACAAGAACCCCGCGGTCCCCGACGACTCGCTGCGCTACAAGGAAGCCGCCGGATTCGTCCGCACCGCGCTCTCCGGCAAAGGCCTCTACGAGGCCTCCGACGCCGAAAAAGCCGACTTGGTCGTCGCCCTCGACTACGGCGTCGGCCCGCCCCTGTCGCGCCGAGAAACCGTTTCCGAACCCGTCTACGTGCAATTGCCCGGCCAAATCCGCGTCGAACGCGTGCAGGTCGGCACCGACCGCAACGGCAACCCGGTGTATCAGTCGGTGACCGTCCAAGACCCCCCGCGCACCGAGTTCGCGGGGTACCGCGAATATATCGTCACGGTGACGGTCTACGAAAAATTTCTCCGCCTCAACGCCGCCGAAAACAAGCCCGCCGCCGAGGGCCGGCCGCCGGCGGAAATCTGGACCGTCGACGTCACCAGCGAGGGCGAGAGCAAGGATATCCGCAAGGCCCTCCCCATCCTCGCCGCCGCCAGCATCGATTACGTCGGCAAGGACTCCAAGGGCCAGAAGACGATTCGCATCAAGGACACGGACAAGGACGTCGCGTTTATCCGCAAGGGCATGTGAGCGCTCGCCGGCCGGCGGCGGCGCCCTCGGCTCCGGTCGGCCAGAGCGGGTTGACGAATTTCAGCGGGGCATCGTTCAGTTTATTGGCGGTTTTCCCCCGCGGGTAACTGAACCCCCTGCCGACGATGCGCGCGCTGCGCCGGCGGACGACTTCCCGCCGCAGCACCGGGGTAGCGACGAGCGGCGCCTCTTTTGCTCAAGCCAACGCCACCAGGTCACCGCGGCGAACGTTATCCCGAGATTACGCCCGCCGCCGACCTACCCGCCCGTCCCCTCACCCGAGGAGCCTGAGCTTCTCTTTGCGCTTCTCGACCCGCGACGAGGCCAGAATCGCGATTTCGAAGAGCAGATAAAGCGGGATGGCGAACATCGTCTGCGTGATCGGATCCGGCGTCGGCGTCACGACGGCCGCGATGATGAAAATCACGATGATGGCGTGCCGGCGGTATTTGCGCAGGAACGCGGTCGTCATCACCCCGAGCCATACCAGCAGCACGATCACCAACGGAAATTCGAACGACGCGCCCACGCCCAGCGTGAGCCACGTCAGCAGGCTGTAGTAGCTCCCGGGCGTCCACCGCACCGCGTAGCCAAACATCTGGTTGATCTCCACCGACACCCGCAGCGTGCTCGGCACGAGCAGGAAAAACGCAAACGCCGCCCCCAGCAAAAAGAGCACAAACGCCGAAACGCACAGCGGCAGCACCGCCCGCAATTCTTTTTCCGTCAGCGCCGGGGCGACAAACCGGCCCACGAAAAACAAGATGAAGGGCATCGACAGCGCCAGACCGCCCAACACGCACATCTGGACGACCACGTTGAACGGCTCCATGATCGTCGTCGAACCGAGATCGATCGTCACCGCCGGATACGCCGCCTTGAGCTTCAACAGCGGCATCATCAGGACGTCGTTGAACTCCTTCATGTAAATGCCGATCAGCGTCGCGAAGACGATGAACACGACCACGCTCTTGATAATCGTCCCGCGCAGCTCCTCCAAATGATCCCAGAATCCCATCGGCTTCTCGCGCGGCGAAACGTCTTCGGCGGCTGAATCAGGGCTGTCGGGTTGGTCGGTGGAATCGCTCACGGGTGGGAAAAGAACCGGGATGGTGGGAGGTTTTTTCAAAAACGGAAGCGTGTTTGCAGGGATTTAACGCCCCCACCCGCTGCGCCGTTGACAGGCCGCCTGCCGGCCCTATTGCCTCTGCGCTTCTGCGCCCGCGCCGAACGTTCGTTTTTCCACCCAGACAACCCATCCAACATGGCCGCTAAATCCACTGCCAAGCAACCCGCCGCGAAGGCCAAAGCCTCCGCTCCTGCCAAGAAAACCTCCGCCGCCAAGGCGCCCAAATACGTGTACACGTGGGGCGCCAACAAGGCCGACGGCAACGGTTCGATGAAAAACCTCCTCGGCGGCAAGGGCGCCAACCTCGCCGAAATGACCCGCATCGGCTTGCCCGTGCCCCCCGGTTTCACGATCACGACCGAGGTCTGCACCTATTATTACGCCAACAAACGCACCTATCCCCTCTCGCTCCAGGCCGAGATGGAAGCCGGGGTGAAGAACATGGAGAAGATCATGGGCTACAAGTTCGGTGACGCCGCCGGCTTCCCCCTCCTCGTCGCCGTCCGCTCGGGTGCCCGCGACTCGATGCCCGGCATGATGGACACCATTCTCAATCTCGGGCTCAACGACCAGACCGTCCTCTCCCTCGCCGCCGCCACCAAGAATGAGCGCTTCGCCTGGGACTGCTACCGCCGCTTCATTCAGATGTACGGCGACGTCGTCATCGGCGTACAAAAGCGCGCCGGCGAAGACCACGATCCGTTCGAGACCGTCATCCACACTTTCAAGCACGAGACCTACCACCGCGACATCATCGACAGCGACCTGACCGCCGCCGACCAACAGGAACTCGTCAAGCGCTTCAAAGCCCTCGTCAAGGATCGCACCGGAAAATCCTTCCCCAACAATCCCTGGGACCAGCTCCGCGGCGCCGCCGGGGCTGTATTCGGTTCCTGGATGAACGACCGCGCCAAGGTTTACCGCGCCAAATACGGCATCCCCTCCGAGTGGGGCACCGCCGTCAACGTCCAGGCCATGGTCTACGGTAACACCGGCGACACCTCCGGTTCCGGCGTCGCGTTCACCCGCAATCCCGCCAACGGCGTCAACGAATTCTACGGCGAGTTCCTCGTGAATGCCCAGGGCGAAGACGTCGTCGCCGGCGTCCGCACCCCCGAGCCCGTCCTCAAACTGAAGGACGTGATGCCGAAGTCCTACGCCGAGCTGCTCAAGGTCCGCAAAACCCTCGAGTCGCACTTCAAGGATGTTCAGGACATCGAGTTCACCATCCAAGAGGGCAAGCTGTTCATGCTCCAGACGCGCAACGGCAAGCGCACCGCGATGGCCGCCCTCAAGTTCTCCATCGATATGGTGAAGGAGAAGCTCATCACGTGGGAGACCGCCATCCTCCGCAACCCGGCCGACCAGCTCGAGCAGCTCCTCGCACCCGTCTTCAACCTCGCCGAGGTCAAGAAGGCCACTGTCATCGCCACCGGTCTGCCCGCCGGCCCCGGCGCCGCCACCGGCAAGATCTACTTCAACGCCGACCGCGCCGTCACGGCCGCCGCCAACGGGGAAAAAGTCCTCCTCGTCCGCGTCGAGACCTCCCCCGAGGATCTCCGCGGCATGATCGCCGCAGAAGGCATCCTCACCGCCCGCGGCGGAGTCTCCTCGCACGCCGCCCTCGTCGCCCGCCAGATGGGCAAGGTCTGCGTCTGCGGCGCCGCCGGCGTCATCATCGATTACGACAAGAAGGTCGCCACCATCGACGGCAAGGCGTTCGCCGAGGGTGACTTCCTCTCGATCGACGGCACCATCGGTACGGTTTACGCCGGCCAGATCGCGACCGCCCCCTCCGAGATCATCGCCGGTCTCCTCAACGGCGACAAAGCCGCGCAGGCCACCGAGAAATTCAAGAGCTACGTCCAGCTCATGAAATGGTGCGCGCAAGCGACCAAACTCCAGGTCCGCACCAACGCCGACACCCCCGAACAGACCGCCCAGGCGATCGCCTTCGGCGCCGTCGGCATCGGCCTGACCCGCACCGAGCACATGTTCTTCGAAGGCGACCGCATCGACGCCATGCGCGAAATGATCCTCGCCGGCAATCTCGCCGACCGCCAGGCCGCCCTCGCCAAACTCCTCCCCTACCAGCGCGCCGACTTCTTCGGGATCTTCAAACAATTGAAGGGCTACCCGGCCACGATCCGCTTCCTCGACCCCCCCCTCCACGAGTTCCTCCCCAACTCCAAGGAGGCGCAGATGGACCTCGCCCGGAAGCTCAGCGTGCCGGTCGAGAAGATCATGAACCGCGTCCACGAGCTGCATGAGTTCAACCCCATGCTCGGCTTCCGCGGCTGCCGCCTCGGCATCAAGTATCCCGAAATCACCGCCATGCAGGCCCGCGCCGTCTTCGAGGCCGCTGCCGATGCCAACAAGGCCGGCTTCAAGGCCAAGCCCGAGATCATGATCCCGCTCGTCGGCTTCAAGAAGGAACTCGATCTCCAGACCGAGCTCGTCCACGCCGTCGCCAAGGCCGTCATGGCCGAAAAGAAGACCAAGTTCGCCTACAGCGTCGGCACGATGATCGAGATCCCGCGCGGCGCCCTCACCGCCGACGAGATCGCGCACACCGCCGAGTTCTTCAGCTTCGGCACCAACGATCTCACGCAAACCTGCCTCGGCATGTCGCGCGACGACTCCGGTTCCTTCCTCGGCGCCTACCAGGAGTCCGAGATCATGAAGAAGAACCCCTTCGCCTCCATCGACCAGACCGGCGTCGGCCAGCTCATGCAGATCGCGATCGAGAAGGGTCGCAAGACCCGGCCCGATATCAAGCTCGGCATCTGCGGCGAACACGGTGGCGATCCGGATTCGGTCAAGTTCTGTCACAAGCTCGGCCTGAGCTACGTGAGCTGCTCGCCCTTCCGCGTACCGGTCGCCCGCCTCGCCGCCGCTCAGGCGGCGGTCGCGGACGCCCACGCCGCGAAGAAGAAGTAAGCACCTCCCGTCTTCCGTCGCCGCGTCGTTGAGACGCGGTGCCGTCATTCCCGCCCCGCGCCCTCCCCGGCGCGGGGCTTTTTTTGGGTGCGAACCGCCCGCCGCCCGGTCTGCCGAGTGACCAACACGGAGCCCGACCCCCATCACGGTCGGACACCCCGCATCGCTCATTCCAACGTCCGTTGATTCCTGCGCTTCCGACTCGACCTGGCCCGGGCGGCACTGCCCGGGCGTGGGGGTCGATGGGTGGGCGGACGTTGGGCTCAATCCTTCGGCCCGGCTGCCCGCTGGGCCGGGCCCGGCCCCCCCAAGACCGCGGCCGGCGATTTTCCGCCCGTCGCGGTCACCTGCGCCGACGCCGCGGCAGGCTGGGCGACCACCGGTACCCGGATGTCGGCAAACTCAGGGTGATTCGATTTCACCGAAACCTCGACCCCGTCTTCCGGCGGCAACCGGAATCCCGCCGGAAACTTTACCGTGATCTGGAACAGCTTGGTGCCGGGGACCTCCTCCGCGCGCACCTCGGCGCCCGGCACATTCACGCTGGCCTCGGACAGCACCAGCCGGTGGCTCCCGTTGTTGCGGACCGTGATGACCTGGCTCACCGCCGCCGGCAGCGGTCCGGCCGGTAGCAGGAGCCGCTCCGGCTGGACAACGACCGGTCGTTGCCCGACCCATTGCGCGAGGACCTTGAGGGTGGGCGTTTCAGGGGATGAGGTCTGCACGGTGATCAGCGCGGACCCCGCAGCTGCCGGGTAAGGCGGCACGGCCGTGATGCGCAATCGGAACTCCCTGCCGGGTATCACCGTGGTCAGCTCGGCCCGGAACGACGGGCTGCCACTCTCCACCCCGGACAGGGTGACCGGCTCCTCCTGGTGGTTCACGATCCGCACCACCTTGGTTTCGCTCATCGCCGTCTCGTCGGACACCGTGAAGACCGCGATCGCCGGCGTCAGCGTGAACGGCGTCCAGACCGCGGCCTTGAACTCCCGTTCGAGGGTGGGCTGCCGCGGGTCGTTGCACGTCACCGTCGCCGTCTTGCTGATCGGACCGGAAAAGCCGGCCGACCTGAGTTGCAACGGAATGGCGCCGGTCCGGCCCGGCGCCAACTGCCGATCCCAGTCCCCCGCGGTGGTGCAACCGCAGCGGGGCGTCACACTCGTGAGCTCGAGCACTGCGGTGCCCGTGTTCGTAAACACAAAATCATGCCGGACCACTTCGCCTTGTTTGACCCGGCCGAAATCAAAGGACAGCGCGGCAAATTCCACGCGCAGTTGCGCGGCGCCCGGGGCTCGGCCTGACGGCTCTGCCCAGTCCGCTCGAGAGGGTTTCGCCCGCTCGGGGGCGGCCCAACCCATCGAGCCAATCACCAGCCACACCACGCAGGGCAACAGCCGCCGGATGGCCGGGCGACCGGGGGAGTTTTCACCGACGGAAAAAAGAAGCGGATTCATGGGGATCGGGTTCCGGGCTGCGCTGACATTTTAAAAAACCAGACGCGAACCGGACTCTGGGGGTCTCGGTGAAGGTGCCCTTCGCGCCGGCCACCGCGTAGTTGCCGATCCCCCACGCCGCGTTCGTGGCTGCATTCTCCTGCGACGCTCCGGCCACGATGTTGGCCGAAGTCGCGGCATCGCCGACCGTGGCGTTGGCGACGTTCGCCGCCAGGGACACATAGGGGCATTTGAGCCTAGCTTCGGGCTGTTCGGTCGCTGCAGGTTCACCACGATGTTGCCGATGGTGGCATCGGCGGTGCCACTGTTGAGAATCGTCAATCCGCCGTGGACCGAAAAGGTCGTGCCGCCGTCGGATTTGATGGCGCTCACCGTCCACGTGACACTGCCGGTTCCATTGAGAACGGTATTGGCGGTGACCTCCTTCGTCAGCGTCCAGAGATTGTTGTGGGTATAGCAATACTTCGCATCGCTATTAAGCAGTGTAAGACTCGCCTGCGGCGTGCCACCCGCGGCGGCAAACGCCGCTGAAATAAGACCCGGTATCACAGCGAAAATCCAGAGGCGGCGGAGAGTCCGGACCGCAGATATCGGCGAACCGTTTTTATTAATATTCATTTTTTGAGTAATAGCATGAAGTGAAGGGGAGACTGCCTGAGGACCGACGGACAACGAACAGCGGGCCCGCCGGGCGGCGGGCTGCGGAAATGGATCTAGGGCAAAAAGGTGGCGGCAGACCGTGGTCCGCTGCCTCGGCAGACACCCGCGGACACAGGCCCACGCCCACGAGGGCACCGGCGTCACCGCCGCATTCACCGACCACCCGCGGGTGGACGTAAAACGCGACTCCGCGTGCCTCCTGCGGCCAGACGCCCGGCCGATGACCTGCACCGAGCCCAGCGGATTGCGCCGGCCCTGGAACCTCCGTGGCGTCCGGAAAACCTGCTGAACGGCGGCGCGAGGCCGGTTCGCGGCGGCCGGAGCCGCGTTTTTCCCGTCAACTGATTCATTCACGCTGCTCGGCTCCATGTAAAAAAACTATATATTTTTACCCCAAGCCTCACAATCGTGGGGACGTTGATCTGGTCATCATGGATTTTCCGATACGCTACGCGCAGGGTGGCGCCGCACGCTGCGGCGCGGCTGACACCGGTGGCGCAGGTGCGTCGCGGCCCCGTCGGCCAACGCCCGGCGCGCGCGGGGTAGCCCGGCCATCGGGCAAGTCCCGCTGAATGGCCCGGCACCTCCCGGTGACGACGACGTGCGCTTTCGTGCGACCTTTGACGATTTTCAAAGCGGGAAACCGCCATCGCAGGCGCGAACCAGGCCGCAGGGACCACTCAGGCCGTTTCAGGCGGCTGGCCGTAATCCGAAGTGCGATCCATTTCTTGCGCGAGGCCGGCGGCCCCTGGCGACAAAGGGGCGCGACCCGACGGAAAAATTCGCCCCGCGTTGCGCCACTCGTCCGAAAACCAGCCTGCCCCGCGGCCCCATCACCGCCCGCGCCACCACGCGGCCGCTGCGGCCCGGCCCTCGGCGTAAGTGTGGCCCGGCGCATCGCCGAGTTCGGCCCGCACCCGCGCGCCGGCGCCGTGCGCGATGACGCGGTCCGCCGGGATCTCCCGCCGGGGCGGCGCCACAGAAAATCAGGTGCGCCTCTCGCCGGCGAAGTTCCGCCAGGCCACGTCGCCACGGGGTCCGCCCTGGGGGGCAGCGCGCCCGAAACCGTCGCCACCATGCCCGCCTCGGCTCAGCGCAGGTTCCGGCCAACCCTTCGGCCCCGCGGGCAGAGCCGTTTCTCCCCGACGACCGCGGACGCCTCGGAGTGGCGTCCACCCCATGACCCGATCTCTCCCTCGCGCCCGTCCACCAAGTAACTGAGTCGCCCCCTCACCGCTGCGGCCCGACGCGGGCCTTGCCGCAGCGGCCGCGGACAACCCAGTTACAGCTGTCCGCGTGGCGCATCTTCCGCGCCCGCGCCGCGTCAATCCCGCAGCACCCATGCGCCACCCCGTCTCCTGCCGGAGTCTTCCGTTCCTTTTCGCCCTCGCCGCCGCCTTCGCCCCCGCGACGCTGTTGGCTCAGACTGCGGCACCCGACGACGGCCCCGACCCGAAGGAGATCCCCGTTCCGCCCATCGCGACCGCTCTGGGCCGCCTCCCCGGCGTCGGCGAACTCCCCGTCCGCGCCGACCTGCCCGACGTCCTCGTGATGAACGACGGCACGAAGGTCACGTCGCCAGCGCAGTGGCTAAAACGCCGCGAGGAAATCAAACGCACCCTCGAATACTACGCCCTCGGCGCCATGCCCCCGCCACCCGGCAACGTGCAAGGTCGCGAACTCAGCTCGGCGAAGGTCGCCGACGGCCAAGTCCTTTACCGCCTCGTGCATCTCACCTTCGGACCCGGGGGGAAACTCGGGCTCGACCTCGGGATCTTTACGCCGGCAGCGGGCGGACCGTTTCCCGCCATCCTTTCCCCGGGCGGCTCGCCGCCGGGCGCCACGATGCTCCCGCGCCTCCCGCAGGGCCCCAACCAAGGCCGCGGCCAAAACGTCCTGCTCCTCGTCGGCCCCGCTCCGGTCACAGGTGCCGCGGCCGCTTCGGGGGCCACCGCCACGCCCGTCGTGCCCGGCCAGGAAAACGCGGCCCCGCCGGCCACCGCCGCCGCGCCGGGCGGTCGCGCCGGGTTCGGCGGCCCCGTCACCGCCGAATCCGTCGCCGCCCGCCACGCCGAACTCTTCCGCCGCGGCTACGCGCTCGTGCTGTTCAACCACAACGACTGCGCCGAGGACACGACCCTGCGCAACGCTGACGGCAGCTGGGCCTTTCGCACCACGCGCTTCTATCCCGCCTACCCCGACTACGACTGGGGCATCCTCGCCGGCTGGGCCTGGGGCGCCTCCCGCATCGCCGACTACCTCGTGACCGATCGCGCCATCGACCCAACCAAACTCATCCTCACCGGCGCCTCGCGCGCCGGCAAATCCGCCATGATCGCCGCCGCCTTTGACGAACGCCTGATGGCCGCGCCCGTCGTCACCGGCGGAGGCGGCGTCGGGGCGTATCGTTTCGCCGGACCACGCGGCAGCGAGACCCTCGACGTCATGCAGAAAAAATATCCGAACTGGTTCTCGCCCCACCTCCACGAATTCCGGGGCCACCGCGAAAAACTTCCCTTCGACCAACACTGGTTTCTCGCCCTCTGCGCCCCCCGCCCGTTCCTCGCCCTCGAGGGCGACACCGACACCATCTCCCTGCCCGCCGCCGTGCGCGCCTCGTTCGACGGCGCGAAACCCGCCTACGCGCTCTTCGGGGCCGACGCCCCTGCCCGCCTCGGCGTCCACTACGCGCCTCACGGCCATGCCTTCACCGCCGAAGATTGGACCGCCCTGCTGGACTTCGCGGATCACCATCTCCGCGGTAAAAAATCCGACCGCCGCTTCGATCGCTTCCCCACCGACGCCGAACTCGACACGGCCGCTGCCGCCGCGCGCGCCGCCCGCCCCGCACCGGCCTCCGTAAAATGAAATCCCCGCTGAAACGGATTCCGTTCCTCGCCGCGGCCGCGCTCCTGGGCCGCCTGCTCCCCGCCCAGACCCCCAAGCCCGCCGCACCCGCCGCCCCCCGCTGCTCTCCGCCGTCTACGAAGGGAAAACCTCACCGACACGCCTCCCCCCAGGGGCTCGCGCCGAAACGTCTTCGACGGCCCGACCGCCACCGTCGACAGAACGCACTGCCCCACCACCACCCTCCATCCTGGCGCGAAAAGCGGCGAACCGCCGAAGCACCTCCAGGAAGAGGTCATCGTCGTGAAAGCGGGCGCCATCGAAGCTCAAGGGGGCGGCCAGTCCAAGACCGGCGGTCCCGGCTCTGTGATTTTCCTCGCCGCCGGCACGACCACCTCCCTCCGTCGTGCCGGACCACGCCCTGCACCGACATCGTGATTGACGATTACACCCCGCTTTCGCCCCAGCGCTGACTCGCCTATCCCTCTCTCCGTCTTCTCCGTCTCCCCCATCTTCCCTCCACTTTCCTCCATGAAAAACCGTCTTCTCCTTTCCCTCTGGCTCATCACCGGTTTCGCGGCGCTTGTGCCCGCCACCCGCGCCGCCGCGCCCGCCGTCACCCTCACGCCGCTCGACGATCGTGTGCGCGTCGAGATCGGCGGCCAGCTCTTCACCGACTACATCTTCAAGGGCGCCTCCCGCCCCTACCTCTACCCCGTCAACGCCGCTGACGGCACCTCGCTCGTCCGCGATTTCCCGATGAAAGACACGCCCGGCGAAGACCACGACCACAAGCACCACCGCGCCCTCATGTTCGTCCACAGCGACGTCAACCAAATCGACTTCTGGAACGAAGGCACCTCCGGTACGAAATTTCCCAAGGGGAACACCGTCAACGACGGCATCGTTGAAATCAAAAGCGGCGACGTCGGCATCCTCCGGGTAAAAAACCGCTGGGTTTCCCCCGCCGGCAAACTCATCGCCACCGACGACACCACGCTCCGTTTCCGCGGCACCGCCGATACCCGCTCGCTCGACTACGAGGTCACCATTCGCGCCCAGCCCGACGCCCCGCTCGTCCTCGGCGACAATAAAGACGGCACCATGTCCATCCGCATCGCCCAATGGATGAACGCCCCACGCAAAGAGAAGGGAAAAGACATCCCGGGCGCCGGCACGATCGTCACCGCCCACGGCGACCGCAACAGCGCCGCCTGGGGTAAACGCGCCCCGTGGTGCGACTACTTCGCCCCCAAGGGCGGCCAGACCTACGGCATCGCGATCTTCGACCACCCGCAAAACCTCCGTCACCCCACGTGGTGGATGGCCCGCGAATACGGCCTCTTCGCCGCGAATCCCTTTGGCCAAAAAGATTTCGAGCCCGCCGCCAAACACCCCGCCGGCAAAGGCGACTACACCATTCCCGCCGGCGGCACGCTCACGCTCCGCTACCGTTTCTATTTCCACGGCGGCGACGAAAAAGCCGGCAAAGTCGCCGAAGCCTACGCCGACTACACCGCCGGTAAATAAGTCCGCCACCCCGTCGCCCGCCTCGTGAGAGGCGGGCGGTTTTTTAGGGCACGGGCCTTACGCCCGCCACCTAGTATTACTGCGTTAAGTTTCGTCCCAAAAAATCCGCTTTTTTCACAGGTAGTGTCACGTAATACGTGACACTTTATTTCAAGCGATTTCTAGGAGGGACGTAACAGAGTAATACTAGCTTCTCCCCAGCCCCCATGTCCCGCCCCACCCCCCTCGCGCTCGTTGCCGCGCTGCTCTGCGCCTTTGTCTCGCCCGCGCCCGCTCTAGCGCGCCCCGCGATCTCCGTTCGCGCCGGTGCCTACGGTCACCTCACCTACACCCCCGACGCCGCCGGCAATCGCGTCATCGACTTCTCGCCCGCCGGCTACGGCGGCGGCGGCGAACCCATCCCCTTTGTTCCGGCGGTCATCAGCGTAAGCGCTAGCACCCTCGCGCCACTCGACGCCCGCGCCCGTATCCAAGCCGCCCTCGACCACGTCGCCATGCTCCCCCTCGGCGCCGTCCTCCTCGCCCCGGGCCGCGACGTCATCGACGGCCCCCTCCGCCTCAATGCCAGCGGCGGCGTCCTCCGCGGTTCCAGGCAGGACGACCAGGGCACCGTCCTCGTATCCACCCGTCCGTCACGCAACACGCTGATCGAAATTTCCGGCCGCGGCGAACGCACCGACGTCGCCGCGTCCCGCCAACCCGTCGGCGCGACCCGCCTCCCCATCGCCGACCCCGCCGCCTTTCCCGTCGGCACGCGCGTCGCCGTCCGGCGTCCCAGCACCGCCGCGTAGATCGCCCACCTCGGCATGGGCCAGTTCTCCGGCTGGCGCCCCGTAAACCGCATCGCGTGGGCACCCGGCTCCCGCGACCTCGTCTGGGAACGCACCATCACCGCGGTCGACCCCGCCGCGCACCCGCTCACGCCCGACGCCCCGCTCACCACCGCGCTCGATCCATCGTTCGGCGGCGGCACCGTCGCGCGCTCCGCGTTCCCCGGCCCCATCGACCACGTCGGTCTCGAAAACCTCCGCTGCATCTCGGACTACGACCCCGTTTTTCCCAGGACGAGGAGCACGCGTGGGTCCGCCAACTCACCGCCCCATACTTTATCAGCACCGTGATCCACGCCCAGGCCGATTCGCGTGCGCTCACCCTCGAGGACTGCCCCGCCCTCGCCCCCGTCTTCGAACTCGCTGCCTACCGCCGCCGCGTTTTTTCCATCGGCGGCCAACTCACGCTCGTGCAGCGCTGCACGAGCGAGCCCGGCCTGCGCGACTTCACCACGGGTTTCGCCGCCGCCCGCGCCACCACGCGCCCCGCCCCACTCGTCCGCACCCACCCCGGCTCCGCCTACCTCGTCGACTCCCTCGCCGGTGCCCCCGTCACGGTCGACCTCTCCGCCGACCCCGCAACCTACGCCGTTGCCTGGCTCGACTCGGCCGGCGGCGAGTTACACCTCCTTGCCGAAACCGTGTCCGGCGGAAAAACCGTCTCCCTCTTTCCGCCGACCTCCGCGATGAAAAATCCCGGTGCGTTCTGGCTTTCCCGTCGTCCGTAAGACCGCCCATCCACCTCCGTAGTCTTCCCTTGGAAAACGATTTGCCCGAGGGTAAACCCCTCGCACTCTGGTGGCGCACTGGAGCTGTCCGCCGAAACCATCGAACACCTGCGCGACGAGGCTCACACCACGCTCTGCGGGCGCGCCCTCACCGAAGCGCTCACCACGCTGGAACGAAAAAAAGCCCACATCGAGAGCACCCGCCCGCCCTTTGCCCTGCTCTCCACCCGGCAGACCCGCGAGGCCAGCACCCACTCGCTGGCGGCCGTGCACACGGACGAATCCGCTTTGCGTCTGCAGCTCGCCGAGGTCGCCCAAGCCGAGCACTGCATCAACCGCCTCCTGCGTCCCGCCCTGCACGCCTACCTTGTCACCCTCGATCCGGGCTACGGAACCTTTTCCCCTCTTCGCCGCGCACTGGACGACTGGCAGGTCGCCTACCAACCGTTGCCCGATCTCATCGTTGCGTTCGCGCGCGACGCCCGCGCCGCTCGCCAAGCCTGCGGGTCGGCGCCCCCCCCGAACAACGCGACCGGGCCCCCCTCCTCGCCCTGCACAACTGCGCCCTGCGCCTCGAAAAACAACTCGATACCCTCGACACCGTCGCGAGCCGAGTCGCCGCCCTCCTCCCCGCAGGGGCCGCGGCCGAAATTCGCCTGCCGGCCATTATCCCTTCCCGTCATTCCGCCTGGGTCGGAGTTCTGCTCGCTCTGACCGCCGACCGCTTGGCCGCCGAAATCAACCGAGCCGAGACGGACGCCCGGCAGTTTGTCGCGCACGGCCAGTCGGCCATCGCCACCCGCCTCAATGCGTCCCGCGAAGCCTGCGACCGCTACGAACAGGGCTACCTCGAAAATTACTGGGTCCAGCTCCGCACCCATGCCCAGACCTACTACGTCGAGGAACACCCGATCGACGACCTCATCGCGATACTCATGCAAAATTACGTGACCTCCGACCTCGCCCGCCGCCCGCGCGAACTCCATACCGTCGACCCCTTCCTCAGCGAGCGCTGACCGGCCGGCTCCGCGCCCCGGCCCGCCACCTGCAGGGGCGGGCCTTTTTGTTTGGCGAAGTCTCCGTCCCGCCTACGCTCCCGCCATGCTCCTCCGTCCTCGCGTTTGCCGCACCACCCGGGCGTGGGTACTCCGCCTCGGCTCCGGTCTCGTCCTCTCGCTCGCCTTCCGCGCGGCGCCCCCCGCCCGCGCCGCCGACACCCACCCCACGCAGGAACGCGCGGACCGCTTCCTCGCGCTGGTCAACGCCTCTTACCAGGCCCTCTATTACGTCGAGAGCGAAGCCCAGTGGAAAGCCGCCACCGACGTCAGCCCCGCCCACGACGCCTCCTCCGCAACCGCCGGCAAGGCCCGCGCCGCCTTCGTCGGCAATCCCGCCCTCATCCAGGAAACGAAGCAGCTCCTCCTCCTGCGCCGCGAGCTCACCGACCTCACGATCCGCCAGCTCGAACGCCTCCTCCTCATCGCCGCCGAGTCGCCGATGACCAACCCGCAGCTCACCGCCGCGCGCATCGAGGCCGAGACCGCGCAGAACTCCGTCCTCAACAGCTTCGAATTCAAACTCGCCGGAAAAACCGTCACCGCGAACGACCTCGACAACCTCCTCAACCGATCCACCGACCTCGCCGAGCGCCGCGCCGTCTGGGAAGCCTCCAAAACCTCCGGCCCCGCCCTCCGCGCCGGCCTCGTCAAACTCCGCGACCTCCGCAACGGCGTCGCACAGGAAATGGGCTACTCCGACTACTTCGCCCTCCAGGTCGCGAGCTACGGCGTCACCACCGACGAGATGCTGAAACTCAACGACGACTTTATGCGCGTGCTGCAGCCGCTTTACCTCCAGCTGCACACGTGGACCAAATACAAGCTCGCCGAAAAATTCAAGCAGCCCGTCCCCCACCGTATCCCCGCGCACTGGATCAACAACCGCTGGGCCCAGGAATGGGACGGCTTGTCCGAGGGCGCCGACCTCACGCCGTTCTTCAAAGACCGCACCGCCGAATGGGTGGTGAAGTCCGCCGAGACGTTTTACACCGGTCTGGGCTTCCCCCCCATGCCCGCGTCCTTCTGGCCGAAGTCCGACCTCTACCCCGTCGCCGCCGGCAGTCCGCGCAAGAAAAATTCCCACGCGTCCGCCTGGCACCTCGACCTCGGCTCCGACATCCGCTCGCTCATGAGCGTCGAGCCCAACCCGTGGTGGTTCACCACCGCGCACCACGAACTCGGCCACGTGTATTACTTTATGGGTTACACGCACCCCGCCGTCCCGCCGCTCCTCCGCAACGGCGCCAACCCCGCCTTCCACGAGGGCTTCGGCGAACTCACCGCGCTCGCCGCCGCGCAGGTCCCCTACCTCAAATCCGTCGGCCTTCTCCCCGCCGATTTCCAGGCCGACGACACCGCCTTCCTGCTCAACAACGCCCTCTCCCCCGGCATTCCGTTCATCTACTGGTCCTCCGGCGTCATGGCCCACTGGGAGGCCGACATCTACGCGAAGAATCTCCCGGCCAACGAGTGGAATAAACGCTGGTGGCACTACGTCGGCGAGTTTCAGGGCGTCGAAGCCCCCGCCGAACGCGGCGAAGAATTCTGCGACCCCGCGACCAAAACCCACATCAACGACAACCCCGCGTTCTATTACACCTACGCCGTCGCCCAGGTCTTCAAGCACCAGCTCCACGACTACATCGCGAAGAAAATCCTCCGCCAACCCCCGCAAAACTGCAATTACGCCGGCAACCGCGAAGTCGGCGAGTTCATCCGAAAAATCATGGTGCAGGGCCAGACCGCCGACTGGCGCAAGATCCTCCGCGACGCCACCGGCGAAGACCTCAGCACCCGCGCGATGGTCGAGTATTACGCCCCGCTGCGGCAGTGGCTCGAAAAAGAAAACACCGGCCGCCCCATCGGCTGGAAGTGATCCGCCGGCACCCGCCCCGGCGGCCCCGCGCCCCGGATTTGCCCCCGGTCATTCGCGTCGCACCGGGCGGCGCCCGGCCACCCCCGGGACCTTGCACCGCTCGCAACTCCGAAGTTCGTTTTCACCGCCATTCCGAAATCGCGGAACGCCCGCTCCTGCACCCGAACGGCCCCCAGCCGGATCGGCTCACCGGCCGGCCCCACCTTCACCGCCGCAGCCGGGGACGCCCCTCCGGCCTCCGTGCTTTCGCCTCGCGCTGACGACGAACGCCCTCCTCCGTCCGTTTCCGCCGCCGCGGACACTGCGCCGGGCGGCGGCGCGGGGCACCCGGCACCCCGCGAGCCCGTCGCACACGACCCGCGCGCCCGAACGCGGCCGGCTGGCCGTTTGCCCCGCACGCCGCAGCCGCCACCCGCCTTACAGCGGGCGCACCCAGATGTTCCGCAGCCGGTCCGGAATGGAGTTCTTGTGGTCCTGAAAACGAAACGGCGCGGCGGCGGGGAACGCCCCGGTGTAGCTCGTCGCCTTCTTGTGCAGCGTCGGCCCGAGAATCTTCGTGTGGTTCTGCACCACGATGCCGTTGAGGATCGTCGTGATCGTGGCGGGCTCGACCACCTTGCCGCCCTCGAGCTTCGGCGCGGTGAAAATGATGTCGTAGGTCTGCCATTCGCCGGCCTTGCGGACCGCATTCACCAGCGGGGGCGTCTGCCCGTAAACACTGCCCGCCATACCGTCCGCATAGGTCAGATTGTTGTCGCAATCGAGGATCTGCGTCTCGTAACGATCCATGAAGAAAATACCGGCATTGCCCTTCTTCTGCGAGCGGCCCTCGGTGCCCGGGTAGGTCTTCCACTCCAGATGCAGCTGACAGCTCGCGAAACTCTCCTTCGTCCACACGTCGCCGCCCTTGACGATCAGTTCGCCGTTCTCAAACGCCCACGGACACGCCACGCCGTCTTTGCCCCGCAACCGGTCGGTGTTCGTCCCGTCGAAGAGCACGATCGCGTCGGCCGGCGCGTCGCCGGCCGCCCGGCCTGGCGCCACCGGACCCGGCCGCGGGCGGTCGATGTCGTGCACTTTCCATTTACCGCCCGAGACAATCAGGGGCGTATCGGCATAACCGACCGGATACGGATCGGCTTTGGGTTCCGCCGCGACGACGAAGGGGGCGGCGAGGGTGAAGAAAACTAGGGGGAGTTTCATAAGCGGAGGGATTTCGTAAGAGGGCCCGAACGGGGAAAGCGCTGGATGAAAGAGTTTCCTTCCCGGTTGGCAACGTCACACTCACCCACCCTCCTGCTCCCGCCGCCTTCCCCGCCGCGCGCAGACCGTCTCCGGCCTCGGGCTTTTTTGGTTCGGCCGATGACAGGAAACGCGAAGATTTTCCTCCCCTGCGGAGTTGCCCACCCCTCTGGCCCGGCGTTTGCTTCGTGTCTTCGCGCTTATTCCGCCACCGCCTCCCGACTCCTGCCACTCTTCCCATGCCGACTTCCGCCACTCCCTCTACCGCCGCTGAATCCGACGCGCAGCTCCTCGCCTACCTCAATCTTAAGCTCCGCGAAATCGGCCAACCTGGCGTCGCCCTAGCCCCCGGCGCCGCCGACGGCCTCGCTCCGCTTGTCGACCACTTCCTCGCGATCAGCCGCGAAAAAGACCGCGCCCTCACCCGCCACCTCTGCCCGGTCGACCAGCGCATCCAGAATTTCATCTACGACTATCTCGACAACCACACCGAAGCACCGCGCGTCCCCGCCACCACCCTCGTCCTCGACCGCCCCGGCCTTGCCCGCGTCCTCTCCCTCCCGCCCAGCCGCGACGCCCACCAGAGCGACATCCTGTCCTCCTATCGCGTCCGCCAGGGCGTTCTCCACAATCCCCGCAGCGACCGCCGCACCACTTCGGGCATCTTCCACGTCACCGAGGGCGGCCTGCCGATCCCCGACGACAAGAAGGCCGTCCCCGTCGCCGTCTTCGGCCGCCTCCTCGCCCACGCCTTCCATCCGCCCGCCGAATTCCTCCGCCTCCCCTTCACCGCCGCCGACGCCAAGCCCGCCGAGTGCTTCGTCTCGCTTTACCTGCGGCCCGTCGTGTGTCCCGCCGTCCCCGGCTTCACGCCCCAGCGCGCGATGGAGACGCGCTTCTTCATTCCCGGCGCCCTGGTCGCCAACCTCGATTTCATCGAACGCATCTTCGGCAACGCCGGCGACCCCCACCTCCCCGAAAACGACGCTGCCCTCGACCCCCAGACCTGGTCCGGCCACACCGGCTGCGTCATCGTCGCCCCGCACCTCGGCCGCTTGACGAAAAAAGAACTCGGGCTCCCGGCCTTCGCCGACGCCACCCCCCGCCAAATCCGCGACGGCATGTGCTGGCAGAAACCCGAGGAACTCTACAACGAAGGCGCCGCCTTCAAGCTCACCGCCCGCGACGCCGCCGGCATCATCGTCACGTTCATTTCCGACAACTATTTCGGCTACTGCAAAAAAGAGGTGAAGACCCAGCTCAGCTATGCCGCCAACCTCCTCGGCCGTTGCGAGGAAGAGCACGCCGGCGGCGCCATCGTCTTCCCGAGCTACGACCTCGGCGAAGATTTCCAGCTCAGCAAACACCTCCACGCCGTCGACCACACCTTCGCCGAGGCCCTCGGCCAGCTCGGCGACCGCGCCGTCCTCCAGCCCGGCGGCTGGGCCCGCGACCGCCACTATCCCGACATCTGCTACGTGCCCGACGGCGCCTATTTCGACCTCCGCAAACAACGCATCACGTGGCCCACGCCGGCCGAGGCGTCGCTCGCCGCCGCCCCCCACGCCGTCGCGCCCGACCACGCCATCAAACTGCTCCCCGACCAGACTTACGTCCTCCCCTCGGGCTACAAAGTCGACATGGTCAAACCCGACGAGGGCCGCCGCTGGCGCCTGCGCGGTACCACCGCCGAGGGCATCCTCTGCCACAAACCCTGTACCGTCTCCGGCGGCGGCAAATCCGAAATCTCTAAATCCATCGCCGACGCCCAGTTCACCGGCCCCGTCTTCATCAACGATTTCGCCGCCGACTCCGAGCTCGTCGACTCCATCCTCTTCCGCGAATACGGCCACCGCTTCCTGAATCCCGCGCGCAATAAAACCCTCGGCCGCCCCCTCCTCAGCGCCGAGCGCTCCCTCGGCTCCGTCGTCAAACTCCTCAGCTGGAACCCCGACTACACCGAGGAATACAACGCGTGGCTCGGCACCATCCCGCGCTACATCCGCGACATCGTGCTCATCATCAAACGCGCCTACAAACCCGAGTGGGGCACCGACTGGCGCCGGCACTACAGCGTCGATACCATCAACGGCCGCCCCGGCAACGAGCTGAAGTATCACCGCGAAAAAATCCTCACCCACTACCTCCGCGTCGGCTTCACCCCCGACGGCAGCTGGCGCACCTTTACTCTTCGCAAAGATTTCCTCCCCGCCGTAAAGATCCAGGCCGAGGACGACATCACCGCCTCCGTCGTCGTCCCCCGCGCCGCCCTGGCCGGCCTCCCCGCCTCCGCCGCCAACGGCGCGCCGTCGCTGAAATTCGTGCATAATTGCGAATCCCAGCTCTTCCAGCGGCCCGACGACGCCATCGTCCGCGGCTATGACAAACGCACCGAGCGCGACTTCTCGCGCCCCGGCAATTTCTTTTCCAACTACGAGCCCCTCGGCCGCGCCACCGCGCAGGACATCGTCGAGGATACGATCGGCTTTGATGCCTTCACGGAACCCGTCCGCGCCATCTTCCACGCGTTCGTGGATACCGCCGGTCCCGCCTTCCTCGCCTCGCCCGCCCACCCGCGCCTCGTCGACGGCCAGCCCTCGAAGAATCCGCGTTACCTCCAAAACCGCCCGGACCTCGAAGACCCGCGCACCACCTATCTCTCCCAGACGGGCGCGCAGCTCTACCGCCGCATCCCCGCCGGCGGCGCCGTGCCGTTCCCCGTCGGCGCCGTCCTCATGGGCCGCCGCCAAAATCCCCCGGAGCCCGGCGTACGTGCCCTCTGCGTCTACGGCCCCATCCACTACCAGGAATTGCCCGAAGCGTTCATGGACCTGATCGCGAGCCTCACGGGCAAATCGCCCTCGACCACCGGCGCCGGCTCCGAAGGCGCCCTCACCAAGGGCCCATTCAACGCCCTCCCGCCCATCCACGATCTCAACGCCGCCTTCGTCTCCTTCGTCCTCACCGACCTCCCCATCTTCTGCTCCGCCGCCGGCTGGGTCGGTCCCAAATACCGCGTCGACCACGACATCTCGCTCCTCATCCCCGAACTCTGGTGCCGGATGTCCGCCGAGGAGCGTACCCCCGCCTTCCTGATCGAACACGGCTACCTCGAGCGCTGCACCGATTGGTCGCACGACGACCAGCCCGTCCTCGCGAGCCGCCTCGGCTGGCGCATCACCGACCGCTTCGTCCGCACCTTCTGCGGTCGCATCCTCGGCAACCCGAACACGCTCTTCGGCGAACAACTCCTCCGCCCCGAACAGCAGGATCCCGCCATCTTCGCCGACGGCATGGAAAACATCGTCACCGCCATGCGCGCCGCCGCGACGAGCTACTTCACCGACGGCTCGATCGCCCAAGCGGTCCCGCCGCTCCGCGCCCTGCTTCACGTGATGCGCGACGGCGCATGGGAAGGCCACCGGGCCGAGGCCCCGGCCTTCCGCGCCCTCTTCACGCGCGAAGCCGTGCTCGCCAGCGACTGGTATCGCGCCCGCCTCGCCGCGCAGCAGGCGCGCGACGCCCACCACTGGGAAACGCAGGCCGGCTACCTCGAAAAATTCCTCGCGCGCACCCGCTACGCCGACATCGCCGCTCAGCTCGGCATCGCCGCCCGCCTCGCCGCCACCCTCGACGCCGCCCGCACCGCGCGCTCGCCCGACTACCTCGACACCCTCACCGGCACCCTCGGCGTCGACCCCGCGCTCACCCGGTAGCCTCCCACCGCTCGTCCTCCGACCGCGCCCGCTCGCGCGCCCCGCGCGCGAGCGCCCCCCCCGCTTCCCGAAAGCCGCCGGGATGCCGGGGTCGCGCGCCCCGCCGTCGCCCACTTAAAATCCCCGCTCGCCTCCGCCCCGCGCCCGCCCGGATCCGCCACCGGCACGCGCGAGCTCTGCACCGCGCCTCCCGCCCGTGCCGCGTAACCAACGCGCAACGACACCCACGAGCCCTCGGCCGATTCGCCGCCGCCCCCCCCCCCGCCGCGGACCCAGGGATGCCCTTGCGCCATCCCTTGCGGCCACACGAGCGTATCGGACTCCACCACACCGTCAGTGACCGCATTTTTGAACTCCGCCTGGGCCGCGGGCCCGCGGCGCTCACCGTTGATCGCGTCATAGCCGGGCAGGACAGCCAGGAGCTAAATCGTTCCCACCAGCAATCGCTCCCTCCGAGGCCAACGCGACGAAATCCCCCCTCCGCGCTGACGCAGAAAACGGCATTGCGTCGCCGCCCCCCCCGCGCTTCCTCCGGTCATGCGTTCCGCCGTCGGCCTTCTCGCTCTCCTTTCCGCCGTGTGCTGTTTCCCCGGCTGCGGAAAACGCGAAACGCCCGTCGAAGAGGGTATCCGCACCCAGACCCTCCTCGTCGGCAATCAAAACGAGCCCGCCACCCTCGACCCACACCTGATGGACGCCGCCACCGACATGAACGTCGTCGTCGCGCTCTTCGAGGGTCTCACCGCGTACGACGAGAAAACCGGCGGCCCCCTCCCCGGCGTTGCCGAGCGCTGGGACATTTCACCCGACGGCCTCGTCTATACCTTCCATCTGCGCCCCTCGGCCCACTGGTCCAACGGCGACCGCGTCACCGCCCGGGACTTCGCGTATTCGTTTCGACGCATCCTCTCCCCGGCCCTCGGCGCCGTTTACGCCTATATGCTTTGGCCGATCCAAAACGCCGAAGCCTTCAACACGGGAAAATTGAAAACCTTTGCCGACGTCGGCGTCACCGTCGTCGACGACGCCACGCTGCGCGTCACGCTCGCCCGCCCCACGCCCTACCTGCTCGGCCTCGCCGCCCACAGCACGTGGATGCCCGTCCATCGCGCCACCGTCGAAAAATACGGCAAGCTCGACGAGCGCGGCACCGCGTGGACGCGCCCCGGCAACCTCGTGGGCAACGGTCCCTTCACCCTCGCCGAGTGGCAGCCCAACGCCCGCCTCGTTGTCGCGAAAAACCCGCACTATTGGGGCGCCGCGACGAACCAGCTCGAACGCGTGATTTTCTACCCGACCGAAAAATCCGACGTCGAGGAACTGGGCTTCCGCGCCGGCCAGCTCCACGTGACCTACAGCGTGCCGCCCTCCAAAATCGCGAGTTATCGCCAACAGTCGCCCGAACGCCTGCGGCTCGATCCTTTGCTCGCCGTCACCTATCTTAATTTCAACACCACCAAACCTCCGCTCAACCAACCGCAGGTGCGCCGCGCCCTCGCGCTCGCCCTCGAGCGCGGCGCGATTTCCCAGCGCGTCTTCAGCGGCGCGCGAGCTCCGGCCCACACCCTCGTCCCGCCCAACTGCAACGGCTACGTCGGCCCCGCCGGCCAGCCCGACGACTTCGCCGCCGCCCGTACGTTGCTCGCCCAGGCCGGCTTCCCCGGCGGCAAGGGTCTGCCCGTCATGTCGATTCAAGTACTCAACGACGACAAACTCCCGCGCACCGCCGAGGCCATCCAGGCGATGTGGCTCCGCGAGCTCGGCGTGAAAGCCACCATCGAGCCCTTCGAGCAGAAAACCTGGATCCAGAATCAACAGACCCTCGCCCACACCGTCGCCCTGATGGGCTGGACCGCCGATTTCCCGGATCCGATCACCTTTCTCGACCTTTTCAAGACCGGTGGCGGCAACAACTGGACCGGTTGGGGCAGCAGGGCCTACGACGCGCTGCTCGACGAGGCGGGCGCCACCGCCGATCCCGCCGCACGCTTTGCGCTACTGCAAAAGGCCGAGACCTTGCTCCTCGCCGAAGCCCCGATTGCGCCGCTCGTCTTCAGCACCCGCACCTATCTGATCCACCCCGCCGTGCAGCACTGGGACCCCGCCCCCCTCGGCCTCCACCGCTACCAACTCATCCGGCTCGAAAAATAATTCGCCCGCCCTGCCGGCGCCCCTCAAACCCGTCGTCCGCCATGCTCCACCCCCGCCGCTCCCTTTGCGTGTCGTTCGCGTGTTTCGTGCTCGCGCTCGCGGCACCCTCACCTGCCGGGCGCGCCGCCGAGGCCACCTTCGTCCACCTCTGGCCCGGCTGGCGCGAGGCCGACTCCTTCGACCGCATCACCGAATTCCTCGGCGGCGCCGAACCCGCCGGCCGCCGCACCCTGCTCCGCACCCAACCCGACGCCCGCGCCGGTTACTATTTCCTCTTCCGCCTTCGCCTCGCCGCCGCCGTCACAGCCGCGAAATTCGAACTGCACGTCATCCGGCCTGATGCCCCTGAACCCACGGTGTTCTCCTTCCCCGCCGCCGCCCGCTCCGGCGACCACGTCTTCGATCTCGGCCTCACCGGCGCCGACTGGCCCGGCGGAAAAAAAGCCAACCCCGTCGCTTGGAAACTCACTCTCCTCGCCGCCGACGGTCGCGTCCTCGCCGAACACAAAAGCTTCCTGTGGGAACAACCCGCGAAGTGAACGCCCTGCCCGAGCCCGGTTGGTCCGCGTGGCAACCGCTGGCCGGTCTCCCCCCGCTCTCCGCCCAAGTCCTCGCGGAAACGCTCGACGGCGGCCAGGCCTTCCGTTGGCAACGCGAATCCGACGGCCACTTCCTCGGCCACTGGGGGGACCACCTCGCCCGGATCCGCCACTCCGCCACGGGCCACGCCGAGTGGTCCGCACCGGCCCCGCTGGCCCCCCGCGTCGCGCCCGCCCTGCAGATCTACCTCGGGCTCGACCGCGATCTCCCCGGCCTCACCGACTCGCTCCCGTGGCGCAGCGACGCCCACCTCGCCACCTGCCTCGCCGCCTTCCCCGGTCTGCGCATCTTGCGCCAACCCTTCGGCGAAACCCTCCTCGGTTTCCTCTGCAGCGCGACCAAACAGATCGTCCAAATCAAACAGATGATGGCCCTCCTCGCCGCGCGCCACGGCACGGAAATCCTGCCGGGTGTGCACCGGCTTCCCACGTGGTCCGAACTCGCCGTCATTCCTGAAGTCACCCTGCGGGCCTGTCTTCTCGGCTTCCGCGCCCGCTACATCGCGCAGACCGCGCAGTTCCTCGCCGCGCATCCCGGCTGGCTCGAAGCCACCGAAAGCCTCCCCTACGCCGCCGCGAAGGAACGCCTCTGCTCACTCCCCGGCGTCGGCGAAAAAGTCGCCGATTGCGTGCTCCTCTTCGGGGCCGGCCGCCTCGAAGCCTTCCCTGTCGACGTCTGGATCATCAAGACGATGGAACACCGCTACGGGCTCACGGGCTGGAAGCCCGCGCAGATCGCCCACTTCGGCCGCACCCACTTCGGTCCCCTCGCCGGCCTCGCCCAACAGTTCCTGTTCTCCTTCGAGCGGAGCGTCCACGGCTGACGATCAACGCAGGTCCCGCAACGCTTCGGGGCCCGGCGGCAGGTTCCGGTAGGCGAACCCAAAATGCCGGTGGAACAACCTCAGCCGAATCGCCCCCATTACCGCCAACCCGGCGCCCAGGCCCATGCCGCCGGCCGAAAAAATGCCGCCGGGTGCGGTCGAGTTCGCGGTCGTGCACGCCCTTTCCAAAGTCCAAGGTGATCGGCCACCACAACCGGAGCGCCGAGATCAGAAACGGCGGCCCATGGATCGCCCGCAAAGAGACCATGAGACCAACATCCTTTGCACTCTGGACTTTTCGGTCGCCGCGAGCGCCAGCGAGTGGACGGATCACCCCTCGCGGGCGCTCGCGGCTAACCGGCAAATCAAAGTCGGAATCGTTTGGGCGATTGATCTGAGATTGCGGCCGAGGCGGGCAGGCGAAACGGGGCAAGCCAGCCAAGCAAGTCAAACGATGCGGCCCGGTGTGTGAAGCCATCGGCCCCGCAAACGAGCCGCGCCGCGACTCACCGCGAGCCGCCAGCGGAAAAAACCGCGCCGGACCCGCAAGGCCCCACCCCATCATCGCCTAGCCGGGATATTTCACACCCAACTTGATCAAACCGATTGTAGAGTAGAGAGAGCAGCGAGACGGTCACCCGGCACGCTGCCCTCCCCCTCGTCAAACCGTGCAGGCGGTTTTCCCGCACACGGCTTACCGAGTCCCCGTTCTTTCGG
>CANHJG010000075.1 GCA_947461205.1 Opitutia bacterium | reverse complement strand
CACGACCCCGCGTTTCTACCGCCACCGCGCCAACTTCGACATCGGTGGCGGCTACCGGATCACGCCGCGGATGAATTTCTTTTTCTCTGCCCGCAATATCTTCAACGAGCCCTATCTCATCATGGAGAAAGTCGGGGCGAATGCGCCGGCCGTGCAGTTCTACGAGGTCAACGGCATTAACTGGACCGGCGGGATCAAGCACGTGTTTTGAGGCAGCGCTCCCGCCCGGACGGTCGGCGGCCCCGCCCGATGGGATCGGGAGCGCGGCGGCCCTCCGGGTCCCGCGAGCCGTCGGTTGCGATTGTGACGGGCGGCGTTTGACTACGGGGCGGAGGGACTATGCTCCGCTTCCGCTGCGCTTATGCTTACCCCACGCCTTCGATTCATCCTCTCACTTGGGTTGGCCAGCTTTGCCGCGCTCGCCGCGCGTGGCGACGCAGCCTTTGACCAGACCCATGCGCGTTTGGGTCGCGTGCTGACGGGCTTCGTCACGGACGCGAAAGTCGACTACGCCAAACTCAAAGCCGATCCGGCGGAGCTTGATGCCTACTTGAAGGAGATCGCGGCGGTGCCGGCGGGAGAGTTTGCCCGCTGGCCCGAGGCCGACCGGCTCGCCTTGCTGATCAATCTCTACAACGCCCAGACCCTGCGGCTGATTATCAATCACTATCCGCTGAAGAGCATTCGCGACATCGGGACGGTGCCCGGCGCGGCGTGGCGCGAGCCAATCGTGCGGCAGGGCGGACAGGTGGTGACGCTCGATTACTTGGAAAATAAGATCATCCGCGGGGACTACCGCGAACCGCGCATCCACTTCGCGCTCGTCTGCGCCGCGGTGAGTTGTCCGCCGCTGCGAGGCGAGCCGTATGTCGGCGCGCGCCTGAACGCCCAGCTCGACGAGCAAACGCGGGTGTTTTTGGCGACAGCGGAGAAGAACCGCTTCGACGCGAAGGACGGCACGTTGCACCTCTCGCAGATTTTCAAGTGGTATGAAAAGGATTTCACCACTCCGGCGGGTTCGCTGGCGGCGTATGTGCAACCCTTTTTGCCCTCCGCCCAGCGCAACGCGCTGACCGATCCGGCCAAGGTAAAGGTCAAATTCACCGACTACGATTGGGCGCTGAACGCGCAGCAGTAGGGCGGAGCGACGGACCGGTTTCTGCAGCGAACAGCGGTCGCGTCGCGACATCCAGCGACCATGCATGGGTCTGCGACGGGTTTGGCGTCCTAGCGCCCGCGTTGGGCGAGGAACGGTTCGAGTTCGGCGGCGCCGAAGTCGGCTAGAATCACGCCGGACCAGTCCAGGACGGGTGCCTTGGTCTGGCCGGAGAGGCGCTGCATCTCGGCGGCGGCGGCCGCGTCGGTAGTCACGATTTTTTCGTCGTAAGCGATGCCGCGGCGATCGAGGACCTCGCGGGCCTCGGTGCACCACGGGCAACCGATCTTGATGTAGAAAACAGGACGAGTTGAGGTCATGGCGACAGGGTTGCCCAGAACCTGAGGATTTGAAAGCCGTCCCGTTGCAATCCGGGCAGACTGGGCCGTCCGGTGGTGCCGGGCACCGCGTGGGTCGTGCTGCGGGCGAGGCCTTGGTCGTCGGCGCCGAAGACGTCGGCGCCACCGCACGAGACGCCGACGGCCGGGTCGAGCCCCGGTTGGTTGAGCGCGTGGGCGGAAACCAGACCGCGGGTCTCGACCACGGCGGCCGCGAACGTGAGCAGCGCATCGGTCTTTTGGGGGTCGGTGGCGGTGACGTGCCGCGCGGCGAGGATCGCGTCAGGGATTGCGGCGTCTTGGCCGAGACGCTGAGCCGGTTGATCGACGGCTCGATCGTGGCCGCCCACGGCACGCGGAAGACCGGCTTGGCCCGCTCCGCCCGCGCCAAGGCGGCGGTGTGGCTGAAATTGGCCGCCGCCGGAGCGCGCGCGAAAAAATTGCCCGACTGGTCGAGGGCGGGCTTGCCCAGTCGAAAGCGACCCGCATCGTCGGGCCGAACCCCTTTTTCCCATGAGCACCGTCGCCGTTCCGTCCACCCCGCTCACGCCCCTGCGTATTTTCGGCTGGAGCCTCGTCGCCGCCGCCGGCGCCGGGTCCATTGCGATCCTCGCCTGGTCACGCGGTGAGCCCGTCAACGCCCTCTGGATGGTGGTCGCCGCGCTGTGCGTCTTTGCGATCAGCTACCGGTTCCACTCGGCATGGCTCATGGCCAAGGTCCTTACGCTCGACGAACTCCGCGCGACTCCCGCCACCGTCAACGCTGACGGCCGCGACTTCGTGATGACCAACAAGTGGGTCGTCTTCGGTCACCATTTCGCCGCCATCGCCGGACCCGGCCCCCTCGTCGGCCCCGTGCTCGCGGCGCAATTCGGTTATCTGCCCGGCATGTTGTGGATGCTCATCGGCGCCACGATGGGCGGCGCGGTGCACGATTCGGTGATTCTGTTTTGTTCGACGCGCCGCCGCGGCAAATCGCTCGGGCAGATGGTGCGGGACGAAGTCGGCCCGTTTGCCGGCAGTGTCGCCCTCGTCAGCATCGTCGCGATCATGGTGATCCTTCTCGCGGTGCTCGCGCTCGTCGTCGTGAAGGCGCTCGCGGAAAGCCCGTGGGGCCTCTTCACCATCGCCTGCACGATGCCGATCGCTGTGCTGATGGGCCTTGGCATGCGCGGCGTGGGCCACAGCGGAAAAGGTCTCGCCGTCATCAGCGTGTTGGGTGTCGCCGCATTGCTGGCCTCGGTGTGGGGCGGGCAATTTCTCCACGGCACGAAGTTCGAGGAATTCCTCACCCTGAACGGCACCACCATCGCCTGGTGGATTATGGGCTACGGGTTCGCCGCCTCGGTGCTGCCGGTCTGGCTGCTCCTCGCGCCGCGCGACTACCTCAGCACGTTCATGAAAATCGGCACGGTGTTTGCCCTCGGGATCGCGGTCATCGTACTCGCGCCCACGCTGAAAATGCCGGCGCTCACCAAGTTCATCGACGGCAGCGGTCCAGTGTTTGCCGGCCCGGTGTTTCCCTTTGTTTTCATCACGATCGCCTGCGCCGCGATCTCCGGGTTCCACTCGCTGATTTCATCGGGCACCACGCCCAAGCTGCTGGGTAACGAACGTGACATCCGCATCGTCGGCTATGGTGCGATGGTCACGGAAATGTGCGTGGGCATCATGGCCCTCATCGCGGCCTGCGCGATGGAGCCCGGCCAGTATTTCGCCATCAACCTGGCCGGTACGCCGGAAGCCGTAACCGCCAAAGTGACCGCGCTCGGCTTTCCGGTGACGACCGGCGAGATGTCCGCGCTGGCGGCGAGTGTGGGCGAAAAAAACATGGTGGGCCGCACCGGCGGGGCGCCGACCTTCGCGGTCGGCATGGCGCACATGTTCGCCGGCGTCTTCCGCAGCCCGTCCGCCCTCGCGCTCTGGTATCACTTCGCGATCATGTTCGAGGCGCTGTTCATCCTCACCACGATTGATGCCGGGACGCGCGTGGGCCGTTTCATCGTCCAAGATCTGCTGGGCACCCTGTGGAAACCTTTGGGCAACACCCAATCGAGCGGCGCCGGCACGCTCGCCACCGCCCTCTTCGTTGGGGCTTGGGGCTACTTTCTTTATCAGGGCGTCGTCGATCCGCTCGGCGGCATCAATTCCCTCTGGCCGATCTTCGGGATCGCGAACCAGCTCCTCGCCGTGCTCGCCCTCGCGCTCGGCACGACCGTGCTGATCAAAATGGGCCGGACGCGCTACCTCTGGGTGACCGTCGCGCCGCTCTGCTGGCTGCTCGCCGTGACGATGAGCGCCGGCCTGATGAAGATTTTCAGCCCGGCGCCGCTCGGTTTCCTCGCGCTGGCGAGAAACTTTGAAGCCAAGATTGCCGCCGGCGGGACGCCCGCCGAGCTGAAACAGTGGAGCGCTCAACTCTTTAACAACCGGGTCGACGCAGTCGTGACCGGTACGTTTCTCGTGCTGGTCGTGATTGTGTTGCTCGCGAACGCCCGCGTCTGGTGGCAGCTCCTCGCCGGGAAACGCGCCGTGGAGTTGCGCGAAGAGCCGTATGTGGCGGTCGCCGAATCGGCGAAGGCGTGAGGGGGGACGGGCGTCCCGTCGTACCGCGCCCGGCCACCGGTCGGGCCTACGACACCCGCTTCAACCCGGCGCGGATCTCGCGGTCGTGCTGCGTGAGATAATGGTTGAGCCAGAACACATAGTTTTCCGGCTGCCGCGCGGCAGCGTGTTTCAGCTCCGCCAGGGTCTGGAGTGATACCGCCGCCACCTCGACCGGGTTCAGCCGCAACTGGGCGGGGAGCGTCCCAAAGTAGACGTAGACCAGCTCGTTTTCCGCCAATCCGTTGGTGAATTTCGCCCGGTAGTGCGTGCGAAAACCGAAGTGCAACCGGGTCGTGGCGCCGAGTTCCTCGGCGAGCCGACGTTCGGCTGCCCGGCGCGTGACTTCGCCGGGCCGCGGATGGCCACAGCACGAATTCGCCCACAACCCGCCCGAGTGGTATTTTTTCCGGCTGCGCTGCTGGAGCAAGATGCGGCCGTCCGCATCGGCCAAAAAAACCGAGAACGCCCGGTGGAGCAGTCCCGCCTCGTGCACGGCCAGTTTTTCCCCGCGCCCGACCGCGCGGTTTTGCTCGTTCACGAGAATCAGGTGTTCGGTCATGGGTGGGTTCCGGGGGATGACGCGTGAGAGCGGCGAACGGTTCAAGCGTTCCGTGGGCGCCCCCCTGTTTGATTTACGTGCCGCCGATGGTTTACTTTGACCTGTTTTCCCGAATGTGACTTTTGAATGTCATCCGCCCATGCCCAAGACGCGCTCCCCTCGCTCCCCGGGTCAATTGCCCGCCAACGCCTCGCCGCGCGGGCTGGTCGATCATGGCTTTGTCCCCGTGCGCGCCAAGCTCATCGAGGTCGCCGCCTTTCTCGACCGGGTCGAACGTTACGGTGCCGCGGACGACTTCCGCTGCACGGCCCTGCGCCAAGCCGCGAAGCTTCTCGTCGACGGCCAACCTGAGCGCGCCCGTCGGATCCTCGAGCAACTGAGCGACCCGACGACGAAACCCGATGCAATCTCGACCGGCAAGGCCGCCCTCGGTGCGTGGCAGCCGCCCGCCACGGGCGGAGGGAAGGTAAAAATGAAAGTGAAGGTGAAGGTGAAAGTGGCGGCTACTCGCCGCTAAGATCAGCTACGCGTCGTCCCTTTCACTTTCCGTCTCACTTTCACCCTCACGCTCACTTCCCCCCATGCGCTACATCGAGCCCCACGGCCACATGGTCAGCCGCACGACCGACGACTATCAGGCGATGGTCACGGCCGGATGCCAGGCCGTCTGCGAACCCGCCTTCTGGGCCGGTTACGACCGCAGCTCGGTCGACGGCTTCCGCGATTACTTCCGGCAGCTCACCGAGTATGAGCCCGCGCGCGCTGCGAAGTTTCTCCTGCCTCATTTCTCCTGGCTCTGCATCAACCCGAAAGAATCCGAAGACCTCGCCCTCGCGGCCGACGTGCTTGCGATGATCCCCGAGTTTCTCGCCAAGCCGAACGTCCTCGGCATCGGCGAAATCGGCCTCAATCGCAACACGCGCAACGAACTCAAAGTCCTCGAACAGCACGTCGACCTGGCGGTGAAGCACGACCAGCTCATCCTCGTCCACACGCCGCACCTCGAGGACAAGCTCAAGGGCACGCGCCTCATCGTCGATTTGCTCCTCTCGCACCAGGGCGTGAAGCCTGGTCGCGTGATCATCGACCACGTCGAGGAACACACCGTGCGCACCGTCCTCGACCGCGGCTTCTGGGCCGGCATCACGCTCTATCCCGATTCGAAATCCTCGCCGCCGCGCGCCGTCGATATGTTGGAGACCGCCGGCCACGACCGCATCTGGCTCAACTCCGCCTGCGACTGGGGCGTGAGCGATCCGCTCGCCGTGCCGAAGACCGCCTTCGAAATGCGCCGCCGCGGTCACAGCGCGGAATTCGTGGACCAAGTGCTCTACCAAAATCCCGTCCGCTTCCTGTCGCAGTGCCCGAAGTTTCGGCTCGGCGCTTAACTCGCCGACATGAAGCTCAACCACGGCCTCCATCTCGCCTACTGCACCAACGTCCACCGCGGCGAAACGTGGGCGCAGACCTTGGATACGCTGGAGCGCCACACGCTCGTCGTCCGCCGTCGCGTCGCCGCCGGCCGACCCTATGCGATCGGCCTGCGGCTCGGGGCCCGCGCGGCCGAGGAGCTCGCGCAACCCGCCGCGCTCGCCGCCTTCCGCCGCTGGCTCGACGCGCATGACTGTTACGTTTTCACGATCAACGGATTTCCCTACGGCAGCTTTCACGGCACGCGGGTCAAGGAGCAAGTCTACGCGCCGGACTGGTCCACGCCCGAGCGCCTCGCCTACACGCAGCGCCTCTTCGAACTCATCGCACACCTCGTGCCCGCGGGCATCGCCGGCAGCGTGAGTACGGTGCCCGGCTCCTTCAAAGGCTGGACCAACGACGACCCGGCGCGACGCACCGCGATTTTTTCCAACATCACCGCCATCGGTCGCACCATCGCCGAACTCTCCGCGCGCACCGGCCGCGATCTCCACCTCGGCCTCGAGCCGGAGCCATGCTGCTATTTTGAGACGACCCCCGAGACGGTGGACTTTTTTAACGGCTGGCGCGCGAGTGACCGCGCCGTCGACGCCGAGGGCCTGCTGCGCCACGTCGGGGTGAACTACGACTGCTGCCATCTCGGCGTGGAGTTTGAGTCCGCGCCCGCCGCGCTCGACCGCCTCGCCGCCGCCGGTCTGCGCCTGAGCAAGATTCACCTCAGCTCCGCGCTCCGCGTGAAACCCGACGGCACCGGTCGGGCGGCGCTCGCCGCCTTCGTCGAGCCGACCTACTTGCACCAAGTCGTCGTGGGCAATGCGGCGACCGGAGTCGTGCGCCAGCGTTACGTCGATCTCCCCGCGGCTTTGGCTGACCCGGCGCCGTCGCAGCCGGACGATGAGTGGCGGGTGCATTTTCACCTGCCGCTCCACGCCGCCCCCGGCGCACCGTTTGGCGACACCCGCGACCACCTCCTCGGCGCGCTCGATTGGATGCAGGCGCATCCCGCGGCGTGTCAGCACGCCGAGATGGAAACCTACACGTGGGAAGTTCTCCCGCCCGCGTTGCGCGTTGGCATCGAGGATCAGTTGGTGAGCGAATACGAGTGGACCCTCGCGGCGCTCGCCGAGCGGGGCCTCGCCTGAACTGGCTCCCATGAGCGCGCCCTCGTTCCGCTTCTGGCTCGACCTCGCCCGCGCCGGTAATTTTCCGTCCGTGTGGAGCAACGTCCTCGCCGCCCTGGTGCTCTCCGCACCCGCCGCCGGCACGTGGCCCTCGCCCGGCCTGCTCGCGCTCACGTTGCTCGCCGGCAGTCTCGCCTACGCCGGCGGGACGACGCTCAACGACGTCTTTGATGCCGGCTTCGACCGGAAACACCGCCCCGAGCGCGCCATTCCCCGCGGGCTCATCGCGCGTTCGACCGCCGGCTGGGTTGGCAGCCTGCAACTCGGGCTCGGCCTCGGCCTGCTCGGGTTTCTCGGGGCCTCGCCGCTCGCCGCCGCCGGCCTCGGCGCGACGATTCTGCTCTACGACTGGTTGCACAAACGCTGGACCGGCTCCGTGCTGCTGATGGCCGGCTGCCGCGTGATGCTCGCCGTCACGCTCGCGACGCTGCCCGGCCAATTCATGGGCCGCACCTTCCTCGCGTGGCTCGTTGCACTCTTCGTCTACATCGTCGTCCTCAGCCTGCTTGCCCGCCGCGAATACCGCCCCGGTGCTCCGGCCGAAAAGCTCGGAAAAATTGTCCGAAAGATGCTCGCGTTCATTCCCTTCGTGGACGCGTTCGCGCTGCTTGCGAGCGCCGCATGGATTGCCGCTGCTGGCTGCGCGGCGGCCGTGCCGCTCGGGAAGTGGGCGCAGCGGAAAGCGGCGTCGAGTTGAGTCGAACTCGTGTAGTTGAAAACCGATGAACCCCGTAGCTGCCGAGGTAACGAGGCAGGCGAAATCGATTCACCGTGCGTCCCCGCCTCCTCACGTCGTCAGCTACGTTCGACTGTATCGGTCCGTCGCATAGCGTCGAAGTCGGGCGTGGTCTGCGACCTCGCCCGACTTTCTTGGCGAATGCATCCTTGCCGTCGGCCCGCGGTTGCCGGCTAAATCTCCGCCCACTCCATGGCCGAGTCTTCGCCCCATCTTTCATTCCCCATCACCCTGCAGCATGAGCATCGGCTGATTTTCACGCGCGATGTGTTCGCGCCGGATAATCTCACGCTGGCGCAGACGCTGGCGCCGCGGGAGCCGGGGGAGAACGTCCGCGCGCTCGTCGTGTGGGATGCGGGGCTGGAGACGCCGTTTCCGGGGTTTGCGGAGAAAATCACGCGGTGGTTCGCGGCGCGGGGCGAGGCGGTCAAGCTCGCGGCACCGCCGGTGGCGCTCCCGGGCGGGGAGCGGATCAAGAATGATTTTTCCCAACTGGAACTCGTCTGGAAGGCCATCGAGGCAGCCGGGCTGTGCCGGCATTCGTATGTCGTCGCGGTCGGTGGCGGTGCGGTGCTCGACCTCGTGGGCTTTGCGGCGGCCACGGCGCACCGCGGGATTCCGCTCGTGCGGTTGCCCACGACGAGCCTGAGCCAAGGTGACGGCGGCGTGGGGGTGAAAAACGGCGTGAATTTTTTCGGCAAGAAAAACTGGCTCGGCGCGTTCGTCGTGCCGCACGCGATTATCAACGATCTTTCGCTGCTGCACGGGCTCCCGGTGCGCGAGCGGCGCGTGGGGCTGATCGAGGCGGTCAAGGTCGCGCTCATCCGCGATGCGGCCTTTTTCGAATTTATCGCGGCGCGGGTGCCGGCGTTGGCGAGGTTTGAGCCCGAGGCCTTTGAGGCGGTGATTTGCGAGAGTGCCCGGCAGCACATGGAGCACATCGCGACCGCGGGCGATCCGTTCGAGCGCGGCTCGGCGCGCCCGCTCGATTTCGGTCACTGGGCGGCGCACAAGCTGGAGCAGCTGTCGGAGTTTCGCGTGAGCCACGGCGAGGCGGTCGCCGTCGGCATGGCGATCGATCTCATCTACGCGCGGCGGATCGGGCTGCTGCCGGAGGCGGAAGCGGAACGAATCCTCGCGCTGATTCAGGGGCTCGGTTTCGAGCTGTTTGCGCCGGTGAAGGAAATTCGCAGCGCGACCGGCCGGCAGGACATGCTCGATGGCCTCGAGGAGTTTCGCGAACATCTCGGCGGCCGCCTAAGCATCCCGATGATCCGTGCGCCGGGTGTGCGGCTGGAAATCCACGAAATCGACAGCGGCGTGGTGAAGGCGGCGTTCGATGAATTGCGGGAGCGGTATGGGTGAACGCACCGCCATTCTCAACGTCGTGGGGCTCACGCCGCGCATCCTCGGGCCGGAGACGCCGCGGCTGTCGGCGCTGGCAGCCCAGGGCGGGCTGATCCGCGTGAAGCCGGTGTTGCCGGCCGTCACCTGCACGGCGCAGAGCACGTATCTCACGGGGCGCCCGCCGGCGGGGCACGGTTGCGTGGCCAACGGGTGGTATGACCGCACGCTCGCGGAGCATCAGTTTTGGAAACAGTCCAACCATGTCGTGCAGGGGGAAAAACTCTGGGAAACGCTGCGCGAACGGCGGCCGGGGTTTACCTGCGCGAAGCTCTTTTGGTGGTATAACATGTATGCGAGCGCCGATTGGTCGATCACGCCGCGGCCGATGTATCCCGCCGACGGGCGCAAGGTCTTCGATGTTTACACGCATCCGATGGGACTGCGGGACGAGATCAAGGCCGACCTCGGGCCGTTTCCGTTTCCGGCGTTCTGGGGTCCGCTGGCGGGCATCGCGTCGAGCGAGTGGATTGCGCGCTCGGCCGAGTGGATCGAGGAGCGGCATAAGCCGGACCTCTCACTCGTTTACCTGCCGCACCTCGACTACAATCTCCAGCGTCTCGGACCCGACGATCCGCGCATGGCGGCCGACTATCGCGAGATCGACCGCGTGGCGGGCGGGCTGATCGATTTTTACGCGCAGCGCGGCGTCCGCTCCGTCGTGCTTTCGGAATATGGGATCACCGCGGTGAAGCGCTCGATTGCGCTCAATCGCGTATTTCGCGCGCGCGGCTGGATCACGATCAAAGACGAACTCGGGCGGGAGCTGATGGACTGTGGCGCTAGCCAGGTTTTCGCCATCGCGGATCATCAGGTCGCGCACATCTACGTGCACGACCGTTCGCTCCTCGCCGAGGTGCGGGCGGCGGTCGAGCGCGTGGACGGCGTGGCGCGCGTGTTGGATGCGGCCGGTCAGCGCGCCGAGGGACTCGATCACGCGCGCTCGGGCGATCTCGTGGCGTTTTCGGCGGAGGATGCGTGGTTCACCTATTATTATTGGGACGACGACGCGAAGGCGCCGGATTTTGCGCGCTGCGTCGATATCCACCGCAAATACGGCTACGATCCGGTGGAGTTGTTGATCGATCCCCAGATCGTCCTGCCGAAGCTGAAGATCGCCGGTAAACTCCTGCGCAAGGCGCTCGGTTTCCGGATGCTCATGGACCTGATCTCGCTCGATCCCTCCCTGGTGAAGGGTTCGCACGGCACCTGTCCGGCGGATTCGCGCGAGTGGCCGGTGCTGATCGGGACGGGGAACGTGGGCGCGACGGGGCCGGCGAATGGGTCAATCGCGGCGACGGACGTGCACGCGAGGCTCGTCGCGGCGTGTTTGGGGTAGGGCGGACTTCAGTCCGCCTTCGGCTGGGCGATCCCCCGGGCAAGAAAGGCGGACTGATACCAACGGCCCGTATGTTTCAGACTTTGCCATTGTAGGGCAACCCGGCCACCGGCCGGGCCTACAGCGGGCAACCCGGCCTAAAGTCTAGAAACCAAAGGACGTTGGTATCGGAAGCCTCCGAGCCGCCGCAGACTTCACTCAAGTTGCCGTGGGTAGGAGCTCGCTTGCGAGCGATTTGAGGCTGCGGAGCGCAGCCGATTTGAGACTGCGCTGTTCACGCCTGTCATATCGCCCGCAAGCGGGCTCCTACCTCATACCAACGGCCCGTATGTTTCAGACTTTGTCATTGTAGGCCCGCCCGTTGGGCGGGCAACCCGGCCTACAGTCTAGAAACCAAAGGACGTTGGTATGAAGTCCGCCCGACGTCGGAACGATCCGTTTGCCGGGACACGAAAAAGGGCCGGTCTTGCGACCGGCCCCAGTTAAGTTCGTTGGGTCCCTGCTCAGACTTCGTAAGCCGGGAGAACCTTGTCGACGCGGACCTTTTCCAGACGGGCGAAGACCGGAACGCCACCGTCGTGGGGCAGGGTGATTTCGCCCTGGATGAGGGGCTGCGCGTAGCGCAGGAACTGGAAGTTCATGCTCGTGCCGTCCTCGTTGATCCACTCGCGGGGCAGTTTCTTGATCGAGTTGGCGACGTCGCTGAGGGGCGCGAGGCCGGTTTCGCAGGAGTAGATGTCTTTGTCGCCCCGGAGCAGCGTGACCATCTTATCGGTCTCGCCGTTGATGGCGGCCTCGACGGCGGCTTCGCCGGCGAGGAAGGCTTCTTCGGCGTCCGTCTTGGAGGCGGCGTGCGCGGCGCAGCGCTGGAGCAGGCCGGGTTTCGCGACGCGGACTTTTACGCCGGGGACATGGGCGCCGATGATTTCGGCGAGGGCGTCGCCGGCGCCGCCGAGCTGGGCGTGACCGAACGAGTCCGTGGCGGCGTCGGCCGCGAAGTAGTTGCCGTCGGCATCAACGAGGCCTTCGGCGACGACGATTTGGCAGAATTTCTCGCGCTTGAGGACGCGTTTGACGTCTTCGATGCACTTGGCCTGGTCGAACGGAATCTCGGGGAGATAGATGAGGTGGGGCGGATCGTGCGGGTGATCCTTACGTTTCGCGAGGGCGGAGCCGGCGGCGATCCAGCCGGCGCTGCGGCCCATGACTTCGACGATGGAGACGAGGTCGCCTTGGCCCATGGCCTCGTTGTCGGCGGCGAGCTCACGCACGCTCGTCGCGATGTATTTGATCGCGCTGGCGTAGCCGGGGCAGTGGTCGGTGCCGGGCAGATCGTTGTCGATCGTCTTCGGCACGCCGATGACGCGGAGCTCGTAGCCCTGGGCCTGGGCGAGCTTTGAGATCTTGTCGGCGGTGTCCTGGGAGTCGTTGCCGCCGATGTAGAAAAAGTAACGGATGTTATGGGCCTTGAAGACCTCGAGGACGCGGTCGAAATCGGCCTGTTTCTTGAGCTTGAAACGGCAGGTACCGAGGGCGGCGCCCGGCGTGTGCTTGAGGGCGCGGATCTGTTGTTGGGATTCCGCCGCGAGGTCGATCAGCTCTTCCTGGAGGAGGCCGAGCACGCCGTTGAGCGTGCCGTAGATCTCCTCGATGCATTCATGGTTCAACGCTTCGGCGATGATGCCCGCGACGCTGGCGTTGATAACAGAGGTGGGGCCGCCGGACTGGCCTACCAAGACATTTCCTACGAGTTCAGCCATGACAGTTTTAGATAAAGGATTGAAGAGAACGTGAAGGGGCAAGAAAGCGCGCCGGGTAGGGGGGATGCAAACTCAAATTTCCCCGAGGCGATAAACGGGCAGGGCCTCGTGCTCCCGTGCCGGCGGCGGACGCCACCGGGTGCGGGAGCGTTTGCGCCGCCGGAGCGCCCGCGAACCGGCGGCCTGTCGCCGGCGCGGGGCTGGGCCTACAGCAGGCGGCCCGGCTGGTAGTCCGCCGCGCCCTTGTGCTTGCGGGCGAGCGGCTTCACTTCGGCGACAAAGGCGTCGACCTGGTGCGGCGCCGCGCCGACGAAGCGGGCGTTTTCGGAGAGGATGGCGACGAGGGCTTTTTTTCCCAGGCCGAGGCGTTTGTCGCCGGCGAGGCGGGAGAGCAGATCGGCGTCACCGCCGGAGCGGAGGGCTTTTGCGGCGGCGAGGGCGTGTTCCTTGATCGCCTCGTGGGCGGTCTCGCGGCCGGCGCCGTGCTTCACGGCCTCCATGAGAATCGTTGTGGTGGCGAGGAAGGGGAGGTTGCGCTCGTTTTCGACGCCGATGGCGGCGGGGAAAACGTCCATCTGCCGGAGCACGGTGAGGTAGGTTTCCAGCAGGCCGTCGATCGCGAAAAACGCATCCGGCAACGCGATGCGGCGCACGACGGAGCAGGAGACGTCGCCCTCGTTCCACTGGTGGCCGGCCAGCGCGCCGGTCATCGTGACGTAGCCGGAGAGAATTGTGGAAAACCCACAGATGCGCTCGCAGTTGCGGGCGTTGACCTTGTGCGGCATCGCCGACGAGCCGACCTGGCCGGGCTGAAATCCTTCGGTGAGCAGGCCGGCGCCGGCCATGAGGCGCAGCGTCGTGGCGAAGCTCGCGCCCGCGGCGCCGAGTTGGTGCAGGGCGGTGACGACCTCGAAGTCGAGGCTGCGCGGGTAAACCTGACCGACGGCGCCGAACGAGGCGTGGAAGCCGAGGTGTTTGATCACGCGCGACTCAAGTTGGTCGACCTTGGCGGTGTCGCCGCCGAGGAGGGTGAGTTGGTCGAGTTGGGTACCGACGGCACCCTTGAGGCCGCGGACAGGGTAGCGTTCGAGGAGTGCCTCGATGCGCGCGAAGGCGATCTGCAATTCCTGGCCGAACATGGCGAGGCGTTTGCCGAGGGTGGTGGGTTGCGCGGGGACGTTGTGGGTGCGGCCCGTGATCATCAGATCGCGGTGCGCTTCGGCCTGGGCGGCGAGGGCGAGGAGAGCGGCCGCGGCTTTGAAGCGGACGAGTTTGAGGGCGCTGAAAATCTGGAGCTGCTCGACGTTTTCGGTGAGGTCGCGGCTGGTGAGGCCGAGGTGGATGAACTGGCGCTTGGCGAGTTCGGAGAATTCCTCGATGCGCGCCTTCACGTCGTGGAGCGTGATGCGTTCACGTTGGGCGATGGAGCCGAGGTCGATGGCGGATTTGACGCGCTCGTAGTCCTTGATGGCGTCGGCGGGGATCGGCACGCCGAGGTCGCGCTGGGCCTTCATGACGGCGATCCAGAAATCGCGCTCGAGGGCGACGCGGCCGTGCTGCGACCAGATAGCCTTCATTGCGCCCGAGGCGTAGCGTTCGGCGAGGACGTTCGGGATGGCGGCGGCGGCAGAGTCGGGTTGGGCGTTCACGGGAAAAAGGCGTGAGTAAGCGGCCGCGCCGGGGGTTGGCGACCGGAAAAACCGGAGGCCCACGTCATCGCGCGGGCGGGTTGGGTCCCTAGGCCGCCAGACAGCGCACGGCCAGCTCGCGGAGGACTTCTTCCTGCTCGTGGGGGCGCTGGACGATGGCTTCGAAGGCGACGAGAAAATCCTGCTGGTTGTCGATCAGCCGGCGCAGGGTCGGGAGCTTGGCGCCGCCGGCGAGTTTGCCGACATACCAGGCGTTTTGGCTGAAGAGATGGTAGGAACTCTTTTCGGTCGCCCCGACGAACTTGGCGCCGTGGCTCGCCTGAGCTTTCGGCATGCCGTCTAAGCCGCGCGGGCCGAGGCGGCAGTCGCCGGAATCGAGGAGCGCGCGGACTTGGAGCAAAATGCGGTTGCGGTTCTGGAGCGCGCTGATGACGGGGCGGGCGTCGCCGCCGGTGAAGAAATGCCGGCGCAGCGCGGCGAGCGTCCATGTGAGGTCGCCGCTGAAAAACGCCTCGGCGGCCTCGAAGAAATCGCCCTCGGCGGTGTTGGCGGTGAGGTCGGCGACGTCGGCCTCCTCGATGGCCGCGCCCTCGGTGGCGTGGGTCGCGAGTTTGCGGGTCTCTTCGACGAGGAGGCGGGTGTTGGCGCCGACCTTGGCGAGGAGTAGTTCGATCGCGCCCGGGGCGAACTTCACGCCGAGATCGCGGGCCTCCGCGAGGACCACGCCCGCGAGCGCTTCGGCGGCGTTGTCGCCGTCACCCCCGGCGAGGGCATAGTCGGCGTTCTTTTCGCACCACTTGGGAAACGAGCGGCGTTTGTCGATTGGGGCGGCCGTGATGAGCACGGCCGTCTCGTCGGGATTGAGGGCTTCGAGGAGCTGTTGCAGGTCTGCGACGAGCTTGAGCGTGCTCTCGGCGCGGCCGGTGACGGTGTCGGCGAGGAAATTGACGTCTTTGAACCACACGATGCGTTTGCCGCCGAACATCGAGACGGTCTGCACGCTCTCGCGGAAGCGGTTCACGGCGGCCTCGACCTCGCCGACGTTGCCGGAGAACCCGCTGATGATCTCGCGGGCGTAGTCGTCGGTGACCTCCGCCGCCAGGGCGTCGAAACGCTCCTTGCCGAGGCGGCCGACGAGAAAGTCGTCGGAGCCGCCGACAAAGGTGAATTTTTTCGCGGAGGCCATGGGTCAGGGGGATTTGGGGGGGAACCGGCGGCGGGCGCACGAAAAAAATCGCCTCGTCTCGCGCCGACGGCGAGGCTTTGGCCCGGTCCTACGATGCTTTCCGCCGAAAACACCGCCTCCTCCTCGCCCGCCACGCCGTCGTGGTCGCGCGATCTTCTGCTCCTGACGCTCGTGTTTGGGGCGTTGTTTTTCTTCCGCCTCGGCAGTTATCCGCTGAGCAATCCGGACGAAGGGCGCTATGCGGAGATCCCGCGTGAGATGGTGGCGAGCGGCGACTATGTGACGCCGCGGCTGAACGGGGTGGTGTATTTTGAGAAGCCGCCGCTGGTGTATTGGACGACGGCGGTGTGCCTGAAACTCTTCGGGCCGAGCGAGTGGTCGATGCGGGCGACGCCGGCGCTGTTTGCGCTGGCGGGGGTGTTGCTCACCTACGGGGCGGCGCGGCGGCTGCACGGGCGCGAGGCGGGATTATTGGCGGCGACGGTGCTCGGGACGTCGATCCTGTGGTTTGCCATCGCGAGGATCATGCTGCTCGACATGGCGGTGTCGGTGCTGATGGGTGCGACGCTGTTCTGTTTCATCCTCGGCGTGCGCGAGGCGCCGGGAGCGCGGCGGCGGTGGCTGTTCTACGGGCTCTACGCGAGTGCGGCATTGGCGACGCTGACGAAGGGATTGATCGGGTTTCTGGTGACCGGCGCGGTGATGTTTTTGTGGCTGCTGATTTTCAACCAGTGGAAACGGCTGAGGCCGCTGCACCTGCCGAGCGGCATCGCGCTGTTTCTCCTGATCGCGGCACCGTGGCATATTCTGGCGGCGCAGGCCAACGAGACGTGGGCGCACCGCTATTTTGTCTACGAACACTGGGAGCGCTTCACTACACCGGCGGCGTCGCGGCCGGGGGCGTGGCACTATTTCATCTGGATCGTGCTCGCGGGGCTGATCCCGTGGACGGGGTTTCTGTGGTCGGCGGTGCGCGAAGCCGTGCGGGGCGGCTGGGCGAAGAAGAACGAAAACGCCGACGCCTGGTTTTTCGTCGTCTGGATCGCGTTCATCTTTCTGTTTTTCTCCAAGTCGCACTCGAAGCTCGCGCCCTACATTGTGCCGATTTTTCCGGCGCTCGCGGTGCTGATCGGCCGTTGGCTGGCGCAGGCCATGCGGTCCGACGACGGCGCGAAGCGGATGCGGGTCGGGCTGGGCGGGTTTTCGTTTTTCTGCGGTTTACTGGCGCTCGCGTTGTGCGCGGTGGTCGTGCGGCCGGCCATCGTGCGGATGCCCGCCGAGCAGGCGCTCGCGCTCCAGATCCCCGCGTTTACCCTGGCGGGGGTGCTAGTGATCGGGGGGATTTTCACGCCCTGGCTGGCGAGGGTGCGCGGGGTGCGTGCGGCGGTGATGGGCCTGGTGGCGACGATCGGGGCGTTTTTCCTGATTTTGACCTTTGCCGCTCCTGATATCCCCAAGCCCGGCACGAAGGCGCTCGCGGAGATCGTGACGGCCCGCGCGAAGCCGGGCGACCGTGTGCTGCACTACCATGAGTTTTTCCACGATTTCACCTTTTATGCGCGGCGCACGGTGGACGTGGTGGCGTTCAAGGGGGAACTTGAATTGGAGGAGGACGCGGTGGCGCGGGCAAGCGGACGGTTCATGGACGAACCGGCGTTTCGGACCCTCTGGGCCGGAGCCGGCCGCGTGTGGGCCGTGGTGCGCAACAAGGACAAGGCCCCGCTGTTCGGCGATACTACGTTCCTCCATCATGTGATCGCCGAAACCCGGGACCACACGTTGTTCAGCAATCAACCTTAGCATGTCTGCCCTCGCCTCCAGCTCCCCGGCCAAACCGGTTCCGCCCTACCTGCCGCTCACGCGGCCGACGATCGACGAAGCGACGATTGCGGGCGTCGCCGAGGTGCTGCGTTCCGGTTGGATTACGTCGGGGCCGAACGTGAAGGCGCTGGAAGCGAAGCTCTCCGAGTATTGCGGCGGGCGGCCGGTGCGCGTCTTCAATTCCGGCACGTGTACGATGGAGATCGCGCTGCGCATCGCGGGGATCGGTCCCGGGCACGAGGTGATCACGACGCCATTATCGTGGGTCGCGACGAGCCATGTGATTTTGGAGGTCGGCGCGCGCCCCGTGTTCGTCGACATCGATCCGGTTACGCGGAACATCGATCTGGACCGGGTCGAGGCGGCGATCACGCCGGCGACGCGCGCGATCATCCCGGTGGACCTCGCGGGTCTGCCGGTGGACCGGGACCGGCTCTATGCCATTGCGAAAAAACACGGCCTGCGCGTCGTCGAGGACGCCGCGCAGTCCTACGGCACGACGTGGAACGGGCAGCGCATCGGTGCGCTCGGCGATTTCGTTTCGTTCAGTTTTCATCCGAACAAGAACGTCACGACGATCGAGGGCGGCGCGCTCGTCATGACGACGGAGGCCGAGGCCAGGCTCGCCGAACAATACCGGCTCCAGGGCGTGGTGCGCTCGGGCTTCGACGGGATGGAAGTCGAGCTGATCGGCGGGAAATTCAACCTCACCGACGTGGCCGCGCGCGTGGGGCTCGGCCAGTTGCCGCGCATCGATGAATTCAACGGACAGCGCCGTGAGCTGGCCCGGGTGTATTTTGAGTTGTTCGGGCGGCCGGCGGCGCGGGCGCTGGGGCTCGGTTTGCCGGTGGCGGATTTCGCGCAGACGAACTGGCACATGTTCCAGGTGGTGCTACCGGCGGGGCCCCGTGCGCTCAAGCGGGCGGAGGTCATGGCGCAGATGCACGCAGCGGGGATCGGCACGGGCGTGCATTACCCGGCGATCCATTTGTTCGCGGTTTACCGCCGGCTCGGGTGGAAAGACGGCGATTTTCCGTTGGCGGAGGCCACGTGCCGGAGCATCCTCACGCTCCCGCTCTTCCCGACCATGACCCGCGCGGAGGCGGCGCGGGTCGTCGACACGCTCACCGCGATTCTTACGCCCCACCTCACGCCATGAGTACCCCGCCGACCGTTTCCGTTTCGATCGTCATTCCCGTTTATAACGAGGAGCTGAACCTCCCGACGCTGTTCGCGCGCCTGTATCCGGTGCTTGATGCGCTCGGGCGCCGCTACGAAATCATCTTCACTAACGACGGGAGTGCGGACCGTTCGTTCGCCCTCCTGCAGGCGCAGCACGCGGCGCGGCCGGACGTGACGCGCGTGATCGATTTCAACAGCAATTATGGCCAGCACATGGCGATCATGGCGGCGTTCGAGCGCGTGCGCGGCGACGTGATCGTGACGCTGGACGCCGACCTGCAGAATCCGCCCGAAGAGATTCCGAAACTGCTGGAGAAAATCGACGCGGGCTTCGACTACGTCGGCGGTTACCGGCTGAACCGGCAGGATTCCTTTTTCCGCACGTATGCCTCGCGGCTCATCAATCTCGTGCGGGAGAAAACCACGAGCATCGAGATGACGGACCAAGGCTGCATGCTGCGCGCCTACCGCCGGGCCATCATCGATGCCATCGTGCGGAGCGGGGCGATTAACACGTTTATTCCCGCGTTGGCCTACAGTTTTTCCGGCAATCCGACCGAGGTCGGCGTAAAGCACGAGGAACGGCATGCGGGCGTGTCGAATTATTCGTTCTACAGCCTGATCCGGCTCAATTTCGACCTGATCACGGGCTTCTCGATCGCGCCGCTGCAGTATTTCACGATGTTCGCGGGGCTGTGTTCGCTGGGCAGTCTGGCGCTCGTGGCGGTGTTGTTTGTGCGCCGCTTTGTCTTCGCCAACCTCGACGGCGACGCATTCGGCACGTTCACGCTGTTCGGCATCCTGTTTTTCCTGCTCAGCGTGGCGATGATCGGCATCGGCCTGATCGGCGAATACGTCGGCCGCACCTACCAGGTTGTGCGCGCGCGGCAGCGGTATCACGTGCGCGAGACGCTGGAGACGAAGTCCTCATGACCGCCCAACCCCGCATCCTGTTTTTTGGTTACAGTGAAGTCGGGTATGCGTGTCTGTCGCTGCTCTTGGAGCGGGGGGACAACGTCGTCGCGCTCATCACGCACGAGGACAATCCCGCGGAAAAGATCTGGTTCAAGACGCCGGCGGTGGCCGCGCGCGAAAAAGAGATTCCGGTTTTTACGCCGGAGTCGGTGAACACGCCGGAGTGGCGCGAGCAGATCGCGGCGCTGCAGCCCGATCTGATTCTGTCGGTCTATTACCGGCACATGATCGGCACCAAGATCCTCGCCCTGCCGCGGCTCGGGGCCTGGAACCTGCATGGGTCGCTGCTGCCGAAATACCGCGGCCGCGCCCCGATCAACTGGGCGGTGCTGCACGGCGAACCCCGCATCGGCATGACGCTGCACCGGATGGTTAAGTCCGCCGACGCGGGCGCGGTGGTCGATCAGGAGGGTGCGGACATCGGCCCGCGCGACACGGCGGAGCAGGCGTTTCGCAAAGTGCTCCCCTGTGCCCCGCGGGTGTTGGCGCGGCAAATCGACGCGCTGCTCGCCGGCACCGTGAAGGAGACGCCGCAGGACGAGGCGCAGGCCAATTACTTCGGCGGACGGAAACCGGAGGACGGCCGCATTCTCTGGACGCAGACGAGCACGCAGATTTTCAACCTGATCCGCGCGGTGACGGATCCGTATCCCGGGGCGTTTACCGAGTTCGAGGGCGCGCGGCTAATGGTGTGGTGGGCGGAGACGGATACGCCCGCGGTGCACGCCGTGGTTGGACAAGCAGGGGCGGCGGGGGAAATTCTTGCCGTCTCGCCGCTCGTGGTGGCGACGGGCAGCGGGGCGCTGGAGCTGACGAAAATCGAGTGGCGGGGCGGGGCGGCGCCGGCATGGAAGGTCGGACAAAGGCTCGCCTAAGGGAAGCGTTTCCGCCCAAGCTAAGGCTCAAAGCTCTCCTCATGCCTCTCAAAGTCCTCATTCTCGGTGCCAACGGTTTCATCGGCAGCTCGCTCACGCGCGCCATCCTCAAGCAGAAAGACTGGGAGGTCTACGGCATGGACATCGGCTCCCACAAGCTGGAGGATAGTCTAGGCAACCCGCGCTTCAAGTTTGTCGAGGGCGATATCACGATCAACAAGGAGTACATCGAGTATCACGTGAAGAAGTGCGACGCGGTCATCCCGCTCGTCGCAATCGCGAATCCGATCCAGTACGTGAAGGACCCGCTGCGCGTCTTCGAACTCGATTTCGAGGCTAACCTCGCTGTGGTGCGCTACTGTGCGAAATACAAAAAGCGCATCATCTTTCCGTCCACGTCCGAAGTCTACGGCATGAGCACCGACGCGAAGCTCGACGAGGCGACGACGAGCCTGGTTTACGGACCGATCGAGCGGCAGCGCTGGATTTATGCGTGTTCGAAGCAGCTGTTGGACCGCGTCATTTACGCCTACGGCGTGCGCGACAACGTCGACTACACGCTGTTCCGGCCGTTCAACTGGATCGGGCCGCAGCTCGACGATGTGATGGAGCCGAAGGAGGGCAGTTCGCGGCTGTTCACGCAGTTCATCTCGAACGTGATTTTTAAGAAGCCGCTGCAACTCGTCGACGGCGGCAAGCAGAGCCGGTCGTTCACGTTCATCGACGACGGCGTCGACGCGCTCCTGCGCATCATCGAGAACAAGGACGGCTGTGCCTCGCGCCAAATCTTCAATCTCGGCAATCCGAAGAATGACGTGAGCGTGGCCGAGCTCGCGAAGCTGATCATCACCGCGTTCAAGGATTACCCGGACTATGCGGAGCACGTGAAAGTCGCGAAGACGGTCGTCGTGCCTTCAGGGAAGTATTTCGGGAAATACTATCAGGACATCCAGAAGCGCGTGCCCTCGATCGCGGCGGCGAAGAAACACCTCGGCTGGACGCCGAAGGTGAATCTCAAGCAGGCGATCAAGCTGACGCTGGATTATCACCTCGCGCACAAGGATTATCAGCTGGAGTGAGGCGAGGGAGGGGCTTTACGCCCCGACTTGTTGGAGCGAGCGATGAGTCGGGGCGTAAAGCCCCTCCCACCTCATACAAGCAGCAACCACACCCATGCGTCTGGTCCTCAAAGTGGATGTCGACACCGACCGCGGCACGCGGGAGGGCGTGCCGAATGTGGTGGCGGACTGCCGCGCGGTCGGAGCGCCGGCGTGTTTCCTTTTTTCGCTCGGGCCGGACCAGACCGGGCGGGCGATCAGCCGCGTGTTTCGGCCGGGGTTTTTCCAGAAGGTAAGCCGGACGAGCGTCGTCCAGATCTACGGGGTGCGGACGCTGCTCAACGGCACGTTGCTGCCCGCGCCGCACATCGGCCGGCGCAACCCGGCGGTGATGCGGAGTGTGCGCGAGGCGGGTTACGAAGTGGGGATCCACTGTCACAATCATTACCGTTGGCAGGATTATTTGGAGCGGATGTCGCTCGCCGAAGTGCGCGCGGAGTTTGGCGCGGCGCGCGCGGAGTTTTTGCGGATTTTCGGGAGTGAGGCGCAGACGGCGGGCGCGCCGGGCTGGCAGAGCAACGCGAAGAGCCGGGAGGTTTACGACGAGGCGAATCTGCTCTACGCGAGCGATACGCGGGGCGGGGCGCCGTTTTTTCCGCGCATCGGCGGGAGAGTGTTCAAGACGCTGGAGATTCCGAGCACGCTGCCGACGTTCGACGAGCTGATGGGGCGGCCGGAATATCCGGACGACCAGATCGTCGCGCACTATCTGAATTTAATGAAGGCGGAGGCGGCGCGCACGCACGTGTTCACGCTGCACGCGGAGATCGAGGGGATGGGGCGGCGCGGGCTGTTTCAGGACCTGTTGGCGGCTGGTCGGGCGGCCGGGGTGGAGTTTGTCCGCATGGAGGATTATGCGCGGGAGCTATTGGCGAACCGGGCGGCGATTTCGGTGCGCGACCAGACGAGGGGGGAAATCGACGGGCGTTCGGGCTTCGTCGCGGTGCAGGCGGCGTGACGCGGATTATTTTTCGATCCGGCGGAAGAGCCAAACGCCGAGGGCGAAGAAGACCGCGTTGGGCAGCCAGAGCAGGAGGTCGGGGCGGTATTCGGGGTGCCGGTCGAGCCAGCCGACCATGACCATGAGGACGTAGTAACCGAGGGCGAGGCCGACGGCGACGCCGAGGTTGGCGCTGGTTTCGCGGCGGGAGACGCTGATGCCGAGGGGCACGCCGACGAGGGCGAAGGCCAGCACGGACAGCGACAGGGTGTATTTTTCCTGGATGGTGAGCTGCACTTTCATTTCGGCGCGGACGTGGTCTTTCGCCTGGTCGGGGGCGATGGGTTCGGCGGCGACGCGGGCTTGCTCACGTTGGAGCTCGGCGTAGGTCATCCATTTCAGTTTTTGCTGCACGCCACCGGACCGGTTGTAGAGGCGGTCGAGCGAGAGGCGGACGGGCTCGGAGCGTTCGAACGAGCCGACGAGCTGGGCTTCGGCGAAGAGCTCGGGGGTCTTCGCTTCGCGGGTTTCGACCTGGGCGCGGGTGAGGGTGAGGATGAGCTCGTGGGTAGCGTCGTCGTAGTCGAACCGGCCGGATTCGGCGCGCACGAACTGCGTGACGCGGCGGTCGGGGTCGAGTTTCCAGAGCCAAAAATCGCGCATGACCGCGCCTTGTTTGTCGCCGACGTAGACGACGAAGCCGGGGAATTCGCGGATGAAGGTTTTCGGCACGATGAAGCTGAGCGGGTTGGCGCGGATGGCGGCGGCGAGTTCCTGATGGTATTGGACGCGGGCGCGCGGCATGGAGTCGAAGTTGACGTAGAGGCCGAGGGCGGTGCCGAGGAGGCCGATGACGAGCACGGGTCGGGCGATGCGGAAGAGGCTGAGGCCCGCGGCGCGCATCGCGGTGATTTCGCTGTCGGCGGAGAGGCGGCCGAGGGTAAGGAGGACGCCGGTGAGCAGGCCCATCGGGAGGGCGAACGAGATGACAAACGGGACGAGCAGGCCCACGAGGCGGGCGAAGGTGCCGAGCGAGAGCTGATCCGCGAGGACGTAGCCTAGGAGATCCTTGATGGCGTTGCCGAGAATCAGGACGAACGCGAAAAGCCCGACCGCCGCCGCACAGGAGAACAGCACGCTTTTGAAGATGTGGCGGTCGAGAAGATTCAAGGGAGAGTCGAAAGGTGATCGCAGACGGACCGGCGGCGGACAAGGCGGTTCGCCGAAAACTAAAACCCGAGCGAGAGTTGCGGACCGGAGTCGGACGGGGCGGGATCGGCCGCGGCGGGTGCGAGGCAGGCGGGGCCCTCGTGCCGGACGCTGCTCACGTAGGTGCTCACGGCGAATTTGGTCATGGTGTCGTCGGGCGGGACGCCTAGGAGCGGTGCGAGTTGGGCTGGTTCGGTGAGTGCCGGATCGAGCCAAGCCCCGGAGGTCTCCGCGGTGAGAATCACGGGCATGCGGTTGTGAATCGGGCGCATGAGGGTGTTGGGCTCGCCGGTGATGAAGGCGCAGGTTTCGCGCACGCTGCCGTCGGGCGCACACCAGCGGTCCCAGAGACCGGCGAAGGCGAAGGGTTGTTCGTCGGGGCGGCGGAAGAGCCAGGGTTTTTTTGCGCGGCCGACGGTTTCCCATTCATAGAAACCGGAGGCGGGGATGAGGCAGCGGCGGGAGCGGAGAGCGTCGCGGAAGGTGGGTTTGACGGCGACGGTGTCGGCGCGGGCGTTGACGAGGGGCGGGCCGTCGGCGGACTTCGCCCACGACGGGACGAGGCCCCAGCGGAGGAAGGCGGACTCATTGTAGGCCGAGCGGGGGGAGCGGCGCACGACGGGAATGGCGGTGTTGGGGGCGATGTTGTAGCGGGAAAGGAACTCGGCGGGCGCGCCGATTCCGAGGCGCGCGAGGATGTCGCGGTAGTGTTGTTCGAGGAGAACGTAGCGGGTGCACATCGCGGGAAGTTTGAAGTGAAAGGGAAAGGGAGAGGGAAAGGGAAAGGGAGAGGGAAAGGGAGAGTGAAAGGGAAAGGGAAAGGGAGAGGGAAAGGGAAAGGGAGAGTGAAGGGGAAAGGGAGAGTGAAGGGGAGAGGAGAGGGGAGGGGAAAGGGAAGGGAAAGAAGGGCGCTGAGAGCAAAAGCAAACCCCCGACGGGGAGGATGCCGCGGGACTCAGAAGAGACACAGCTGCTCGCCGCCGGGGCGGCGGAAGGCGGCGGTGGAAAGCGAGTGGCGCTCTGGGTTGAGGCCGGCGCGGCGGGTGGTGGCGCGGAAGAGGTCGCGGATCTGCTCGGCGAAGAGGCCTTCGCCGCGCAGACGCGTGCCCCATTCGCTGCCGTTGAGCTGGCCTCCGCGGAGTTGGCGGAGCCGGTCGAGGATGCGGGTTTTTTTCGTGGGGGCGTGGTCGTCGAGCCATTGGAGAAACACGTCTTTCACCGCGTGGGGGAGCCGGAGGACGATGTAGCCGGCGCGGGTCGCGCCGGCGGTGGCCGCGGCGTCGAGAATGGAGGGCAGTTCGTGGTCGGTGAGACCGGGGAGCAAGGGTGCGACCATCACGCCGACGGGGATGCCGGCGGCCGTCAGCTCGCGGATCGCGCGGAAGCGGGCGGCGGGGCGGGAGGCGCGGGGTTCGAGTCGGCCGGCAAGGTCGGGGTCGAGGGTCGTGATGGACACGTAGACGGCGGTGGCCTGGTGGCGGGCGAGTTCGGCGAGGAGGTCGCAGTCGCGGGTGACGAGGGCGTTTTTGGTGACGATGGAGATGGGTTGGCGAAACTCGGCACAGACCTCGAGGCAGCCGCGGGTGACGCGAAAGTGGCGCTCGGCGGGTTGGTAGCAGTCGGTGACCCCGCTCATCGCGATGCTCTGTGGTTCCCATTGCGGCGAGGAGAGTTCGCGGCGGAGGAGTTCGGGCGCGCGGGTTTTCACCATGATTTTCGTCTCGAAATCGAGGCCGCTGCTCCAGCCGAGGTATTCGTGGTAGGGGCGGGCAAAGCAGTAGGCGCAGCCGTGTTCGCAGCCGCGGTAGGGGTTCAGGCCGACGGTGAACGGGATATCGGGGCTGTCGTTTTTCGTGAGGAGGGATTCGGTGCCGTCGACGAAGAACTGCGTGCGCGGGAGGGGGCGGTCGGCGGGATCGGCGGAAAACGCGTCCGGGTTGTCGGGGTCGGGGGTGAGGAAGAGGGGCGCGAAGCGGTTGGGCGGATTGGTGTGTGCGCCGCGGCCGGGAAGGGGGGCGTGGGGGCTGGTCGGCGGCGGGGGGTTCATGTGTGCGCCTGTACACGGGAGCAAAAAAAGTGGCTGCGCCAGTCCAATTCCCTTTTCTCGGCGCATGGGTTCCGAAAAATCTACGCGTCGGGTAACGCTGCGGCGTCATGACGGGGCGGGGGCCGGCGTGGGGGCGGACGACACGGTTG